>QCCN01000035.1 GCA_003278925.1 Prochlorococcus sp. AG-347-L17 | reverse complement strand
AGCTTTTCTACCTTCCTTAAGGGTTCTTGAGACGAGCCAGGTTAAAGAGGAAATCATAAAGATGGTAAGTGTAATTAGAGAAATATGAGTTGTATCAATGTTGTTATCCAATTTAATTAAATTCTTTTTGAGTCTTTAATCTAGAAAATTCAAAAAAATTCAAACGTCTGATCTAGAGTAAGCAGGTATTAGCATTCCACCATCTTGATCGTCATTATTGTCATCATCAAAGCCACCTCCAAGAAGTAATTCAATAATTACAAGTACAGCTACTGGATAAAGGCACCATAATATTGCTGTAAAAGGACTTACTGAGGAAGAAGCTGAGTAAAATTCTGTCATGAACTGATAATAATCTAAAGAAATAACAATTGTGGATCATCTGGGTAGTGTTTTATTCAATATTTCTATAAATATTTTTTAAAGTCTTTTCTCTTTCGCACGAATAGATCTTTGGTATATATTGATGTTTTTATTCTTAAATCAATTTGAATAATAATTTTCTTGAACCTACTAAGAAACTAATAATGACATAATGAATCGCGCGATTGTTATTTTTTTTAATTTATATTAATTTATAAGAAATATTTATTAAATGCGTCAAGATAAATGAAAGTATTTTGAGTTAATTGGAACTATTTAACAAAAAAGAATTAAATCAATTGGATTTTCTTCATGATCAAATTAATACCAATCCCTCTGAAGAGAGAGTAACGAATAAAAATAAAAAAATTAAAAAAATTTTAATCCTTGATACTGAAACAACAGGTTTAGACGAAAATAAAGATGAAGTGATAGAAATAGGATGTATCTTATTTGATGTATCTTTTAAATGTGTACTTTCACAAGTTTCTTTTTTATTTCCAGTTAATAATAATGAAGCCGAACATGTAAATGGTATATCTGCAGAAGTAACTAATATCTCTCAACCATGGGAAGATGGATTGAATTTCTTTCTAAAACTTGTTGATTCTTCAGATTTTATCGTTGCTCATAATGTGGAGTTTGATAAGAAATGGTTTGGGAAAGGAAGATTGCCTAAGCTTAATAAGAAATGGATATGTAGTTTAGAGGATATTAATTGGTCTTTTCAAAAATCTCTAAAAACAAGACCCTCAGTAACTGATCTAGCTTTATCTTTTTCAATACCAGTTTGGAATTTACATAGAGCTTTATCTGATTGCTTTTATATATCTGAGGTCTTCAAAAAATGCAACAACTTAGAGGAACTTTTACTTAAAGCTACTGAACCGAGGTTTTTATACAAGGCTTTGGTTAGTTATGAAGATAGGTCTTTAGCTAAAAATGCTGGGTTCAGATGGAATAGTCCTGTGCAAGGAGCTTGGTCAAGAAAATTAACTACTGATGAGGCAAAAAATCTTGATTTTAGAGTTGAGATTTTGAATTAATATTTAATAAATTTTTGACTAAGAAAATATTTAGTGCATCTTACAAGGCATCCATTTATTACCCATTTTATGTGCCCCAATACATCCGTATTTTGAAGCAGCCTTTTCAGCTTCTTGTTTAGTTTTAAATAGATCTGACATCATATTTTCCTTATTTGAATTTGAAATTTGTTTGGAATGATTATGATGATTTTTATGAGAATTAGGTGAATACTCCCATATCCCCATAGTAGTAACGCCAGCAGAGATAATTCCCATCCCAACAACTGATAAATTGACTATTCCCATTGCGACTGCGCCAAAAGAAAATACACCCATTGGAACAACTCCAATACTTATTACTCCCATTGGCACTATTCCTATTGAAACTATACCAAGGGGTGCTATTCCAAAAGCAATTTTTTTTGGTTTCGTACCGCAATGTTGATTCTCTTTACTTTTATTAATTCCCAATAGTTTTTCTAAATGTTAAATTAAAATTGTCTCACAAAATAACCAATCAAAGATTAATTTCTAGATGAATTCAAAATTTTGAATTATTTTTTAGAACTTTGAATAACTTAAAAAACCTAAGAGGAACAGTAGACCTATTTCCTGATCAATTAATAAAGTGGCAAAACGTTGAAAAAATTTTATTAGAACAGCTTTCTAG
>QCCN01000034.1 GCA_003278925.1 Prochlorococcus sp. AG-347-L17 | reverse complement strand
AGGTTCAAAATGAAGAAGAAATTATAAAATGGGACAAAAAACCACTTAAAATAGTATTAAAAAGTTTATCTAACATTGGAGAAGACAACTTAAAACTGTTTTTTAAAATTACGAAAAGTGCTGATTTATTAGTAAATTGTTTTGATATTAAAAAAGATGAATTTTTGGGAGAATATAATTTAGGAAATATCTTTTGAAAAATAGCTATTCAAGAAAAACTCCTTCTTCATCATCAACATTATTTAAACGTAAACTAATACTTTCAATTTTACTGGTTGGCACTTTTTTACCACAAAAATCTGGATGAATAGGTAATTCTCTATGACCTCTATCTACCATTACTAATAACATCACTCTTTGAGGCCTGCCCCATGAATACAAAGCATCCATTGCAGCTCTAATTGTTCTACCTGTGTAAATTACATCATCTATTAAAAGAATTTCTTGTTTCTCAATAGGAGTTGGAATATCTGCTGCTTGTATTAGGCGAGTTCCAACTCTATTTTGGTCATCTCTATAAAAAGTTGGATCAATTGTTCCTTTGCTAACTCTTAAACCTGTTTTAGAGAATAATTCCTTTTCTAGCACCTCGGTCAGCTCTATTCCTCTAGTCGGGATGCCAACCAATAGAAGGTTATCTAGTTTTTTTACTTTTTCGATAATTTCGCAAGCTAAACGCGAAATAGTTTTTCTAAGCTCAACTTCTGTAAGTATTACGATCTTTTTTGTCTTCTTGGACATGATTTATCAAGAAATAAAATTAATCTAATATTTTCATAAATTAGCAAAAGCTAACTATATTAAATATAAATTGTTAAAGGGTAACGTTTGAAGCTAAATTTAAGGTTGGATCAGTTAATAATGAATATGATCTAAATATGTCAAAGATTAGCAGCAAAAATATAAAAAGATTAAGTGTTCCTCAGAGCCCTGTAGTTCTTGCAATATTAGATGGATGGGGATATCGAAAAGAAATATCAGATAATGCTATAAAAAGTGCCAGTACGCCAATCATGGATTCATTATGGCACGCTTACCCCCACACCCTTATAAGTGCTAGTGGATCTGATGTAGGCCTCCCAGATGGTCAAATGGGCAATTCAGAAGTAGGGCACCTTACCATTGGTTCGGGAAGAATAATACAACAAGAACTTGTAAGGATTTCAAATATTGTAAAAAATAATCAATTAGGCTTGGTAAATGAGTTAAAAGAGATGGCTGATTCATTAAAGAAAAATAATTCTACTTTACATATCACGGGATTATGTTCCGATGGAGGAGTTCATAGTCATATCGATCATTTATTGGGTTTAATAAAATGGGCATCTGATAATAAACTTAAAAAAGTTGCAATCCATATCATTACTGATGGAAGAGACACACCTGCAAAAAGTGCCTCGAAATATCTCAATCAAATAGAATCATGTATAAAAAAATTTGACACAGGCGAAATAGCTTCCATATGCGGAAGATACTGGATAATGGATAGAAATCTTTTATGGGATAGAACAGAAAAAGCATATTCTAATTTGACTGATCCTGATATTCAAATAACAAATATTTCTCCCATTGATTACATAGAAAAAAGTTATGCAAAAAAAATAACCGATGAATTTATAGAGCCCATACGAATGTCTGAAAACTATCTTAAAGATGGGGATAGTTTGATTTGCTTTAACTTTCGTCCAGATAGAGCAAGACAAATTGTCAAATCCCTCTCGGTCAGGGAATTTACAGACTTTGAAAGAAAAAACTATCCAAATCTAGATTTTGTTACTTTTACTCAATATGATCCGAATTTTCCCGTTAAAGTTGCATTTCCTCCTGAATCATTAAATAATTTCATAGGCCAAATAGTGTCAGAAAACGGACTTAAACAATACAGAACCGCGGAAACTGAAAAATATCCTCACGTAACTTACTTTTTCAATGGAGGAGTTGAAATACCTTTACCTGGAGAAGAGAGACATTTGATTCCTTCTCCAAGAGTCGCAACTTATGATATGCAACCCGAAATGTCTGCGGAGGAATTAACTATTAGTTGCTCTAAAGCAATTAAAAGTGGGAATTACGCTTTTGTTGTAATCAATTTTGCCAATCCTGATATGGTTGGTCATACAGGAAACATGGATGCAACAATTAAAGCTATAG
>QCCN01000033.1 GCA_003278925.1 Prochlorococcus sp. AG-347-L17 | reverse complement strand
AAATTATGGGAGAAGCTAAGAGAAGGGAAGAGTTAGGCTTACCACCTAGAGAAAAGAAAAAGGAAAAACAAACATCAAAAAATCAACTAAACAAAATTTTAAATAAATATCCTTATTTACCTTTCATTTTAGGTTTTTCATTACTAGCAATATTAATTATCGATTTAGTTAATTACTACAAATAGATATATAAAAAGGGCAAAATTTTAGCAGAAGAGAAGATTATCTTCGCAATTGCGAAATTATTTTTCCATAATAAAAATAAAACTCATGAAACCGTTTAACACCTCATGTACCTTAATTTTAGGGGTACTTACTTTGTTTTTAATATCTAATGCAAATGCAGGTGGCTGCAGTTCTCATACTGAGAAGAAGGCAGAAATTGAATGCTTGTCTGATGATAAAAAATGTATAGAAGCAAAAGAAAAAGAATCACTATATAAAGTTGAGGCCTAAATGTTTGATAATCTTGGAACTGCTTTAGTACAAGCATTAGGCTTCTTTGCTGTTTTTGGTTTTTTTGTATATCAAACTTTATTCGCAGATAGCAAACCCAAAAATTCAAAATTAAATCCTAAAAAAACAAAGATATCCAAAACAAAAGAATCAATTAAAAAAGAATCTAAAAAAGGCTTATTTAACAGAAAATCTAAACCTGTTGAAGAGAATTTAACAGTCCAAAAAAAGGGATTATTTGGGAGAAAAAAAGAAGTTACTAAAGAAGAGAAACCAAAGAAAAAAGGTTGGTTTAAATAGTTAAAGGTACTTAAACTCTATTTTGATATCCTTTATACAAAAACTTTTTTTAGTAATTTTATAATTTTAAGATGATAACATTGAATATGAACCATAGAGAAATTACAAAAAAATATAGTGAGTTACTCAACAAGGCTGAGTTTGCTACTGGTCGTAAGGAAGTTGTAGGTCTTTTAAAAAAAGCTGCCAAATTGAAATCTCAGATTGAAATCAATTATTAGATCTTCAAATTAGTTTAATTCTAAATGTAAAAAATTTTTTTAAATAAGTTTTTACATGAGATAATCTGCATAGATTATTTTTCTTATGAATAAAAAAGGTTATACAACCGAAAGCGGTGGTAGACAAAATGGTTTTGCAATTGAACCAGAAATTAACCCTATATCAGAAGGCGAATCAAAGAAATCCATATTTTTATTTATTGGAATATTATTACCTTTTCTAATAGGCGGTTTTTATTATTTAAGGACTCTGAATATATTCTGATATTTTATAAGCCATTTTTAGCAATATATTCTTCTGAACTAACTATATCTTGCATTAAGCTATCTGTTGAAGGATTAAATCCATTTTGCTCTAAAAAAGATTTAACCTTTTCAAATTTTTGCTGAATTTTTTTTGTATATGGAGTTGTCATCAAATAATCATCTTTTTCTGTTGAATAGTTCATTTGATTAACGAATTACTTTTACAATTAAATTTTGCAAAATATACTATTGCTAGTGAAGTTATAAATATTACATAAATAATTTAATAGTAATAAATACTTATAAGTTTTTTGTGAGATCGCGATTGGTTGATTTTTTAAAGAGTACTTATAGTAACTAGTTCCATTAAATCTCTGGACTGCAGATATTTTTGAAATACTTCAGAATAAAATGCTTTTTTAGCGGCAAATTTTGATTCGAATTCTATTACTAATCCAAGCTGCCCTCCATCCCATTCATTTGAAGTTGACTCTTGTATTAAATCTCTTTTTACTATTACTCCTCCCACAGATTTAATCCAAGGTAATACTGTTCTTATATATTCCAGAAATAAATCAGCATTTGGAATTGAAATTTTCTTTAGCCAATAGCTCTTTGTCATCAAATCAACATATTCTGGGTAGAATATAGCACATGGAGGTAAGTATTTATCCTTAGCTATATACTCAGCGGTTATTAAATGAAATCCGAAGATGATTTATTAAATTTACTTCTTAAATCTCCAAATTCAGAGAGTATACAGACTATTGCCGAACAACTTGAAATTGATCATAATTTTTCCTTCAGCAAAGATGGAAATGATTTACAGGGTGTTTGGGAGCTTAGGTGGAGTAGTTCTAAAAGTCCTTTTTTAAAATATTCTCCTTATATTGATAATCTTCAGATTCTTGATCCCTTAAATTTAAATGGTCTTAATTTACTTAAACCTAGAGGAATAAAATCAATTATTGGTACTGGTATTTTAATAAGACTTAATTACATAAATGAAAAAAAAATTGGGGTCAAATTTACACATGCTGGTGTTATAGGTCCTAAATTTGGAAGGAAAAATATAAAGGCTATGAAAGAAATAAATAATGAACAATTAGGGTGGTTAGAGATAACTTATTTAAGTAATAAGCTTAGAATCTGCAGAGG
>QCCN01000032.1 GCA_003278925.1 Prochlorococcus sp. AG-347-L17 | reverse complement strand
CCAACTGATGTTCTATCTTTTCCAATTATTTCTGATGTATCTCTAAATAATTTAGATCATATAGAGTTGGGAGATATTTTTATATCATTAGAGATGGCACTTGAGCAATCTTATGAATATAAACATTCAATCTATAGAGAGATGATCTGGTTGGCTAGTCATGGATTTTTACATCTTTTGGGATGGGAACATAATAATGAGCATGATTTAGAAAATATGTTAAATTTCCAAGAATATTTAATTACTCGATTAGATTAAAAATAAATGGAAAAAAAAAATAACTATTTAGAAAATAGAAAAGAATCATACAAAACTTCTAGTAATGTATTTATAAGTTTTAAGTATGCTTTCAGTGGTATTAGTTATGTATTAAAAACTTCAAGAAATTTTAAAATTCAATTAATTTTTGCAGTTGCAAGTTTAATAATTGGTTTTTTACTAAAAATTAGTCTAAGTAATTATGCTATTTTGATTGCAACAATAATGTCTGTTTTAATATTAGAAATATTGAACACATCTATTGAATCAATCGTTGATTTAGTAGTGAAAAAAGAATTTAGTATTTTGGCTAAAATTTCAAAAGATACTTCTGCAGGAGCAGTATTATTAGCTTCCATTAATTCTGTTATTATTGCTGTATATATCTTTGTTCCTAAAATAAAGTTGTTATTTTAAATCCATATAAATATGTTTCTTGTTATTGATAATTACGATAGTTTTACTTATAACCTTGTTCAATATTTAGGAGAACTTTCAGTTGAGCATGAAATAACAAAAGAATTAATAGTTAAAAGAAATGATGAAATTACTTTAGAAGAAATTATCAAACTAAATCCTGGTGGAATTCTCTTATCTCCCGGTCCAGGTAATCCAGATCAATCTGGAATTTGTCTGCCAATTCTAAAAAAATTATCTAAAAATATTCCGACCTTGGGAGTTTGTTTAGGTCATCAAGCGTTGGCCCAAGCTTTTGGAGGTAAGGTTATAGTTGGGAAAGAACTTATGCATGGTAAGACATCCAAAATATTTCATAATCAAAAAGGATTGTTTAAAGATATAGAGACTCCATTTGTGGCTACTAGATACCATAGTCTTATAGTTGATTCAAGTTCTTTACCATCTTGTTTCGACATAACTGCGACTTTAGAAGACTCAACAATTATGGCTATCTCTCATAAAAAATATAAACATTTACATGGGGTACAGTTCCATCCTGAAAGTGTGTTGACGCAATTTGGTCATAAATTAATTAGTAATTTTCTAAAAATGGCTGAACAAAAGTAAAATAAAAAAAAATAATATTATGATTTCTCAAATTAAAAAATTTTTATTTTTGATATTAGTTAGCTCTTTTTTACCTACCTCATTATTGGCAAGGAACTTAGGAATAAAAAGTTTGGGACATAGTAGTTTTTTAATTACTAGTGCAGATAAATCTATTCTTATAAATCCCTTTAAAGCAATAGGTTGTGCAAGTAATTTAAAGGAGCCAAAAGAAGTTAACGTAGATTTTATTTTGGCTAGTTCTAGGCTTCCAGATGAAGGATATAACCCTAATGATCAATTAATGTTCGTTGAGCCAGGAATCTATCAATTTGAGGATATTTTATTAAATGGAATTTCTGTACCACATGACAGAGTAGATGGAAGAAGATTTGGGATGGCAACTGTTTGGAGTTGGGAGCAGAATGACCTTAAAATTGTTCATATGGGAGGAGCTGCTGGTGATATTGATATAAACAGTCAAATTATTTTGTCTGCTCCAGATATATTGTTTATTTCAATTGGAGGAGGAATAAAATCTTACAATGGTAAAGAAGCCTCAAAAATAGTTAAGCTTCTAAAACCTAATGTAGTGATTCCTGTTCACTTTGAACGCGGCAAAAAAATTAATAAAGAATGTGATTTCTCAAATGCTAATTTATTTATCGAAAATATGAAAGATTTTAAAGTAAAATATGTTGGAAAAGATTTTCAAATAAAACCTAAAAGAATCGATCAAAATACAATTTATATTTTCAGTAATTAATTTTTTAAATCTAATATCTTGTAATTGTCCCAGAAAAAAATCATTTGTTCTTTAGTTCCAATACTAACCCTTATAGAATTACCGATATCTTTTTTGTTTTCCATACTTCTAATAAGAATACCTTTTTCTCTCATCTGTTGTATTAAGATTTTAGGATCTTTTTTTGGCCAAATTAAGAAATAATTACCTCCACTAAAGTGAGTTCTGATTTTTGTTGATTTAAATTTATTTAAAATCCATTCCCTCGCCTTTTTTACTTCTAAAACATAATTATCAATATATGATTTGTCTTTAAGTGCTGCTAATGCAGCTGTTATAGCAAAGCTGTTTACATCATATGGTCCTGTAACTTTATTAATGTACTGAATTAAACTTTTATTGCCAAAAGTAAAACCTATTCTTAAACCAGCTA
>QCCN01000031.1 GCA_003278925.1 Prochlorococcus sp. AG-347-L17 | reverse complement strand
TGGATCTAAAGAAGTAATTCCTAATTCAACCCTCTTATTAGGAGAACTTCCAAAAACTATTGAATCAAATGAAGGAGTTATATTTTATTCAGAACAAATAACAACAAAATCACCAACATTAGAAACTTTAATTAAATTAAAGGAATTAGGTGTTGATTCAAATAGGATTCTTTTAATAACTGCTATTTGCTCAAATAAAGGGTTAAATGAAATTGCGAAATTACTCCCTAAACAGGTAATTTACACTTCTTGCATAGATGAGGAAGACGAAAAAACACAATTATTAGTACCGGGTATTGGGAATCCTCTATCGCGTTTAAGTACTATATTTCAAGATAAGAACTAATATAGAATATAGGAGTAAATATTTTACCAATGTCTGAATACAGAGATTCGTCTTCAAATAATCTTTTATCATTAATAAGTGGTGCTTTTATTGGAGCAGCAGGTCTAGCTTGGTGGTTAATATCCGAAGCAGACAAAAGAAAGGAGGAAAAAAAACAAAAAGCAATGATGTATTCCTCCAGAATTCAAGACGGCTCAGAAGCGATTGATTCAAATGAAAATATAAATGAAGTTGAAGGAGAGAATCTGGAGAAGAAAGTTGAGCAACTTAATTCTGCAATTGCTGATGTGAGGAAGCAACTTGAAGAGTTGGGGCAATAGAATAAAAAAGGTTCTCAAATAATATGAATAAACTCAGGTCATCTGCAATAACCCAAGGTGTGCAAAGATCCCCTAACAGATCGATGTTAAGAGCTGTTGGATTTAATGATGAAGATTTTAATAAACCTATTATTGGAGTTGCAAATGGATACAGCACCATAACACCATGCAATATGGGTTTAAATAAGTTAGCTTTAAAAGCTGAAGAGTCAATAAAAAGATCAGGTGGGATGCCTCAGATGTTTGGGACTATAACAGTAAGTGATGGCATTTCTATGGGGACAGAGGGCATGAAATATTCCCTAGTTTCAAGAGAAGTTATTGCTGATTCAATTGAAACAGCATGCAATGCTCAGAGTATGGATGGAGTACTTGCTATAGGTGGATGTGATAAAAATATGCCGGGTGCCATGATTGCGATTGCAAGAATGAATATTCCCTCAATTTTCATTTATGGAGGGACAATAAAGCCTGGGAAATTGCATGGAGAAGATCTTACTGTTGTTAGTGCATTTGAAGCTGTTGGGCAATTAACATCAGGCAAAATTAATGAAGAAAGGCTAATCCAAGTTGAGAAAAATTGTATTCCTGGTGCTGGTAGCTGTGGAGGAATGTTTACAGCTAATACAATGTCTGCGGTTATTGAAGTATTAGGGTTAAGTCTTCCTCACAGTTCTACTATGGCTGCTGAAGATCTTGAAAAAGAACTAAGTGCAGATAAAAGTGCTGAGATATTAGTCTCTGCAATAGAAAAAGATATAAGACCTCTAGACTTAATGACAAAGAAAGCATTTGAAAATGCAATATCAGTAATTATGGCAATTGGCGGATCAACAAATGCGGTATTGCACATCCTAGCTATTGCGAATACTGCAGGAATAGATATCAACATTAATGATTTTGAGAGAATCAGACAAAAAGTACCAGTTATTTGTGACCTTAAACCGAGTGGTAAATATGTGACGGTGGATCTTCATAAGGCAGGTGGGATTCCACAAGTAATGAAAATACTTTTGAATGCAGGATTAATTCATGGCGATTGCAAAAACATTGAAGGGAAAACCATCTCAGAGTACTTACAGAATATTCCAGATAAGCCTCCAACAAATCAAAATGTCATAAGAGACATAGATGACCCTCTTTATAAAAAAGGACATCTAGCGATATTAAAAGGTAACTTAGCGATCGAAGGTTCTGTAGCCAAAATTAGCGGAGTAAAAAACCCTGTATTAACTGGTCCCGCAAAGATTTTTGAAAGTGAAGAAGATTGTTTAAAATCGATATTAAATAACGATATCAAAGCTGGTGATGTTGTTGTTATTAGAAACGAAGGTCCTGTTGGAGGTCCAGGCATGAGAGAAATGTTAGCTCCAACATCTGCGATTGTTGGTCAAGGGCTAGGAGAGAAGGTAGCTTTAATTACTGATGGAAGATTTAGCGGGGGTACCTATGGTCTTGTTGTGGGTCACATAGCTCCAGAGGCTGCTGTAGGAGGAAATATTGCTCTAATAAAACAAGGTGATTTAATTACAGTAGATGCTGTAAAACAACTAATTGAAGTTGATTTATCTGACGAAGAATTAGAAAAAAGAAAAAAAGATTGGGTAAAACCTATTCAAAAATACAAAAGAGGAATTCTTTCAAAATATTCGAGAATCGTAAGCACATCAAGTTTAGGGGCTGTTACTGATTTATAAATCAGCTCAAATTTTATTTTCTTAATCAATAAAACTTTTTATCCTATTTGCTAAATTTTCCAATCTAGCGCTGTATTTTGGTGAGTTGCATTTTTTCCCATTATTGCTATCCATCCAT
>QCCN01000030.1 GCA_003278925.1 Prochlorococcus sp. AG-347-L17 | reverse complement strand
AGGTATAGCAACATGAACCAAGTGGCCTGTCCAAGCGATACTACTAAAACCAAATAAGACAGCTAAATGATGATTTAATCTTGACTCTGCATTTTTAAACCAAGCTAAAGAAGGTCTGAATTTTGGCTGTAAGTGTAACCAACCAGCAAATAGAGTCCAACAAGCCAAAATACTCATAAATATTGAAGCTTGGAAGAGTTGCTCGTTAGTTCTCATTCCAATTGTGTACCACCAATGGTAGAGACCTGAATAAGCTATGTTTACTGGACCGCTTGCTCCAGCTTGTGTCATTGCTTCTGTTATGCCAGATCCAAAATGAGGGTCCCAAATAGCATGAGCTATAGGGCGGACATGAGTTGGATCTAGTACAAATTGCTCAAAATTACCTTGCCAAGCAATATGAAATAAGTTACCGGCTACCCAGAGAGCAATTATTGCTAGATGTCCAAAATGTGTAGAGAATAGCTTCTGATAAAGTTTTTCTTCTGTCATACCGTCATGACTTTCAAAGTCATGAGCAGTAGCTATTCCGTACCATATTCGTCGGGTTGTGGGGTCCTGAGCTAGACCCTGGTTAAATGATGGAAATTTTGTTGCCATTGAATTAAAAAGGTGAAGTTCAGGTTATTAGCCCAGCCCGAAAAGGCGAGCATGGAAGAAGGCCCATGTGGTAGCTATACCACCTACAAGGAAGTGTGTAACACCTACTGCACGTCCCTGAGTAATAGATAGAGCTCGAGGTTGAATGGTTGGAGCAACCTTTAATTTATTGTGTGCCCAAACAATTGATTCGAACAATTCTTGCCAATATCCTCTTCCGCTGAAGAGGAACATTAAACTGAAGGCCCATATAAAGTGAGCTCCCAAGAACATCAAACCGTACATGCTTATTGATTGACCATAGCTTGTTAATACTTGAGAAGCTTGAGCCCAGAGGAAATCTCTTAACCAACCATTGATAGTAATTGAACTTTGTGCAAAATTACCACCAGTGAGTCCCCAAACATCACTCTGCATTTTCCAAGAGAAGTGGAAAATAACTATTGATAAACAGTTATACATCCAGAAGAGAGCTAAGAAAACGTGATCCCATGAAGAAACTTGACATGTACCACCTCTTCCAGGACCATCACAAGGGAATCTAAATCCTAAAGAAGCTTTGTCAGGAATCAATCTTGAACTTCTTGCATAAAGAACTCCTTTAAGAAGTATCAAAACAGTTACATGGATTTGGAAAGCATGAATATGATGAATCATTAAATCAGCTGTCCCTAGTGGAATTGGCGCTATAGCTACCTTTCCACCAACTTCTACTAAACTTCCATTAAAGACTTCACTTAAAGCTTTGTGAGGTAAAGCTTCTGCAGTACCTGCTAAAAGGGAAGTCCCAACAGCAGATGCTTGAATACTCTGTACCCATTGAGCAAAGATTGGCTGAAGTTGGATAGCAGAATCACTAAACATATCTTGAGGTCTACCCAAAGCTCTCATAGTATCGTTGTGAATATAGAGTCCAAAACTATGGAATCCTAACCACATACAAACCCAGTTCAAGTGACTGATTAATGCATCTCTTGCCTTAAGAATTCTGTCTAATACATTATCAATATGTTTTGCTGGATCGTAATCTCTAACCATTGCAATTCCAGCATGCGCACCTGCTCCTACTATGAATAATCCACCTATCCACATGTGATGGGTAAATAATCCAAGAACTGTCATATAGTCAGTAGCTATATAAGGATATGGAGGCATCGCATACATGTGATGAGATACAAGTATACTTATTGATCCAAGCATCGCTAGGTTTACTGATAGCTGAGCATGTCTGCTTTCTGCCATGAACTCAAAAAGACCTTGATGACCTTTAGGGGCAGGGAATAATATTGGGTCTCCTTGTTGTGAATCTAATATTTCTTTCATACTATGACCAATACCGTAATTGGTTCTATACATATGACCACCTATTATCGCTATTACACCAAAAGCTAAATGATGATGTGAAACATCAGTCATCCACAAGCTTCCTGTCACAGGGTTAAGTCCACCTTTGAAAGTAAGGAAGTCTGAGAAAGCTAACCAATTTAAACTAAAGAAATTACCTGTACCGCTTGCTAATCCTGGAAATATCTGACCGATAATTTGTGGATCGCAGAGTTGATGCGGCATAGGCATATCTGCAATAGTTGCTATTTCTTTTCCATTAATGACTAAAGGAGATCCTGCATCAATTGCATCTAAGAGAGCTGCAGTAGGAGCTCCGATATGAATACAATGGCCAGCCCATGCTAATGATCCTAAACCTACTAAACCAGCTATGTGGTGGTTAAGCATAGACTCAATATCTTGAAACCACTCCATTTTTGGAGCTGCTTTGTGATAATGAAAAATTCCAGCATGAAGCATAAGTGCCGCCATTACTACAGCACCTATTGCTAAAGCCATAAGTTCACTCTCATTAGTGATTCCCCATGCTCGCCACATGTGGAATATTCCTGAACTAATTTGAATACCGTTGTAGTTAGCACCAAGGTCAGCATTAAGCATTTCTTGACCAACGATTGCCCATACTTGCTGAGCTCCTGGTTTGACATGAGTTGGATCAGCTAACCAACCTGAGTAATTAGAAAATCTTGCTCCATGGAAAAATGCAGCACTCATCCATATAAAAATGACTGCAAGATGTCCAAAATGAGCTGAAAAGATTTTTCTTGTTGCTTCTTCAGCATCGCCTGTATGCACATCAAAATCATGTGCATCAGCATGCAAATTCCAGATCCAAGTTGTAGTTTTCGGACCTTTAGATAATTTACTTGACCAG
>QCCN01000029.1 GCA_003278925.1 Prochlorococcus sp. AG-347-L17 | reverse complement strand
GTAAAAAACAACAAATAAGTACTTCATTTTTTTAAGTAAGTAGATATTTAGCGAATAGTTTCAATAATTTAAAAAAAATTAATTTAGAAAATGATTAAAATTTATAGAATGATCCATTTTGGGTTGAATCTAGGATTTCTTTGAAATAATAATAAAAGAAATTAAGATAAAATAAGTGAAAATAATAAATAATCTCGGTGAAAATGAGAAAATTAATAGATAAACATAAAACTCTTATAAATTGGTACCAAAAAAAATTCAAATTGAGTGATTATCAATTACTTTGGTTAGTTTTCTTTAAAGGAGTATTAATAACAATAATATTTTTCAAAATTTTTTAATATTAAAAAAGCTCTTCCCAGAATGAAATTTTCACATGATTTGACTATATTAAATAGTAGATTTCCTAAATAGTTTAATAGTTATCAGTTATGAATATTTTTGGTGTAGGTTTGCCTGAAGTTACTGTAATACTCATCTTAGCTCTTTTAATTTTTGGTCCCAAAAAGCTTCCAGAGTTAGGAAAACAGCTTGGTAAAACTTTGAAAAGTCTTAAAAAAGCGTCGAATGAATTTCAAAATGAAATCGACCAAGTTATGAACGAAGAAGATAAAGATGAATCTCCTAAATCTATAGAAAGCAATCAAACCAATGAAATTAATCAAGAAAAAATAGATTCAGAAAACAGCAAAAAATAATATCTTGGATAGACCCATAACCCCCATTGACGAATTTGAAAGAGCATTAGATAAAGCAGCTCTTACTAAAGAAGAATATGAATTGATAGACTACATTCGCTATACAAGTGTTTTTACACAACCAAGTCTTATTAAAGATTTAAAAAGGCCATCAAAACCTCCTCTTTTGTCAGTTCTATGTCAAATTTGCAGAAAAATTGGTTCAGAGATGCCAGATCATTTCAAAAAAGTAATTGAGTGGTCAATTGAAATAAGTGAACACAATACAAAATGGGATGCTCATTTAATTTGCGCAGAAGCATTGAATATAGACAAAATCCCATTAAGTCCTATTCATGGAACAACTTTATTTGATGTTCTTGTTGTACACAAAGAATTATTTCTTGGATTTGATTAAATTAATCATCTAATGGTACAGAATCAGTATCTATAACTTCCGAATCATCATACTTATTTATTTTATTTTCAATCCAGTTATTTATATAACTAACTAGAGGCAATGAACCTCTAAAAATAAAAATAGAGGTAGGCAAAGCGCTTAATAATCCAACTACAGGACTTTTAAAAAGTAATCTTCCTGCTTTTATGTTAAATAAAATAATAAGCGCTGAAGGGACTATAACTTTAACTACTGTTTTGAGCGCCTCAAGCCAACCAACACGATATATCCACCATATTAAAATTATGCCAACTATATAGAGGAATAAGTAAGTCATAAAAATAGTATAATGATTATCTATTTATCTTGTTCTTACTAAGAAAAAGATTTTATAAATTTCTTTTACATCAATCAATCAAATTCTAGTAATGAGTTTTTCTGAAATAAGAAAATTTTTAATCAAGATGCAATCTGATGAAGACTTAAAAAAGCAGGTTACATCATCCTCTACAGCGGATGATGTAGCCCTAATTGGTCAACGCTTAGGTTATGACTTTTCCGGAGATGATCTCTTAAGATTTAATGGACAAAAAGTTGATAAAGTTACCGTAAGAAAGGTAGATCATCCAGGAGAATATCACTAAATTAAGACTTAACCCATATTGCAAGCCCTCCGCCCCTTCCTCGAGCACATAACCAATTATCTTTAGTGCTAATTCCTACAAGAGAGAAAAAAGGCATTTTTTTTTCTTCTGGTTTTTTTAATTCCTTATTAAATACTGGAAAACTACTAATACTAATTTTTAATTTTTCAAAATAAAAAGCCAATAAAGGTCTAAGCCCTTTTAATTCTGCACTGCCTATAAAAGTAATATTTAATAATCCGAAATTAATTGAATTTTTTATTTCATAATTTATTTGATCCTCTTTATTTTTACTTTTTAATTCGAGTCTTGCCGACAATACTTGGAGAATAGAACTGGGTATATTTTTGATTTCATCTGACTCCTTTCCCCATACATACTTAAACTTCCATATTCCTAACAATTCCTCATATAAAATTCCGCTACCGTTTTTTTGAGAATTTTTTTCTAAAAGTTTTATCTCATTAATATCAGGAAATTGTTTCATAATAGATTTTAATCTAAGAATCAAATACTAAGATAACTCTATAAAAAATGTTCTTAGTTAAAAATATCTCCAAAAAGATTTCTTTATTTCAAAATATTTCCAAAAAAATAATTTTATGGCACACATAAGGAACAATATCTCGTTATTATATTTACACAAAGTAACTAATTCAATGGATTTTATTTCTAAAAGCCAAGGATACATCCCTCTAAAAGTAGTCCCTTACATATTTTTCCTAGCTGTTGTACTTAGTGTTACAACTTCAACTAATACAATTGTCTAAAACTAATTAGTTTTGCGAAAAGAGTAAAGTAAATATTTAATGGAAAAGTACGATGTTGTAATAGTAGGTAGTGGAATAGGGGGATTATGTTGCGGTTCGATTCTCGCTTTATCAGGCAAAAAAGTTCTCATATGTGAAGCTCATAGCCAGCCAGGTGGTGTTGCTCACAGTTTCAGAAGAAATGGATACACTTTCGAATCAGGTCCTTCATTGTGGAGTGGAATAGGTAAATGGCCGACAACTAATCCCCTAGGGCAAATTCTTAAATTACTTGATGAAGAAGTTGAACTATTTCAATACAAAGGTTGGCAAGTAATTGTCCCAGAAGGCAATTTTAATCTTGATGTGGGGGAAGAACCTTTTAAACATACTATTAAAACTTTAAGAGGTGAGAAATCTGTTAAAGAATGGGAATCATTTATTTCCGGAATAAAACCTCTTAGCCAAATAATAAATGAAATACCTTTACTCTCATTTTCTCCCGAATCAATAAATTTCTTAGATTTAATAAATTTAACCTCAAAATTTTTACCTAATATCAATCAAATACCAAAAATTAATAAAGGCTTTGGGAATTTAGTAAATAATCATCTAGAGGATCCTTTTCTCAGAAATTGGGTTGATTTATTGAGCTTTTTGATAAGTGGTATGTCAATGCATGATACAAATACAGCTGCGATGGCTACTTTATTTAACGAAT
>QCCN01000028.1 GCA_003278925.1 Prochlorococcus sp. AG-347-L17 | reverse complement strand
GGCGACTTTATTTGAATTTTTGGAATTTTTTTTGTTATCCATTCTTTAATCAATGGTATTTGAGTTCCTCCACCAACCAAAACTATTGCATTTAAGTCTTCAACTGTGCAAAAATTACCTCTTGCTTGATTTAATAAATCTTTTAGTAAAGAGTTAAGGTGATTAAGAAAATTATTTTCAATGAGTATTTTCTCAAATATTTCTTTACTAAGATAAAATTCACTTTCGTTATTTTTTTCAGTAAATAATTTTATTGGATATTTATTTTCATATTTGATTACAGATGAGCTGAGTTTACATTTTATTTTTTCTGCCTTAGAAAGATTATTAATATAATTATTACCTGGAATAAAGTAATCAACTATCCATTGATCAATATCTTTCCCACCAATTTTTGAACCTGCTTTTCCAATTATTTCAGCACACCTTAATTTTTGTTTTGAAATTGAGCTTACATCATTACCTTTAAATTTTAATAGTTCAGCTATTGGAACAGATTTTCCTTCTCCTCCTTCTAATTTGACTATATTCATATCTACTGTACTTCCTCCAATATCCAATGTCATAATTTTTGAGCCAAATGGTACATTTATTCCTAAACTTGCCGCAGTAGGCTCATCAACAAGGGCTATTTCATCTACAGATATTTTCTCGCAAAGGTTAACTAACCATTCTCTGTATCCCTTATATGTATCTATGGGAGCAGTTAAAACAAGTCTTTTGATCTCATACTTGTGCGGAATGTTTGCCCACAAAATTTGAAAAAATTTTTCGCCACATTCATTAGGAGTTAAAATATTTTTTTTATTAATTTTTTCAATAGAATTTCCAATTAATCTTTTAAAGTTTGAATGAAAAAATAAATCAGAATTTGAGTTTTCCCTCATCTTTAGAGCACTAATACCAATTTTTGTAATCTTTGAAGGTTCCTCAAACCAAATTGCTGAAGGAATAACTCCTGGAGATGATGTAATATTAGGTATTTCGACTAAAACAGAATTTATATCTTTTTGATCTTGAAAAGCAACAACAGTATTAGTGTTCCCTAAATCGATAGCAAGTGTTCCAGATAAACTTTCTTCCATATGAAATTATTTAAATCAATTAAGTCCTTTTTGTAATTTATGTTTTGAAATGGTCGAATAAATTGTAAAATACATTTTAAAGTAAGAAATTTTTTTTAATGAACATATCTAACAATGCAAGAATTGATTCTAATGATCTTGCAAAAAGAGGTGAGAGCTTGATAAGAAAATCAACTAATAGATATTTAACTACAGTGAAAATTGCTTTCAGAGCTAAACAAAGACGTTTTGATGATTTTGATGGCTTATTAGAAGAATCAACTATTAAACCCGTTCAAAGGTCAATTATTGAACTAAGTGATGAGCAAGATCAACCAGACTTACTTCCAGGCTAATTTTGGTAAAAGACCAAAAAAGATGGAGATTACTTAAAGATTTAAAAAAAGGCAAATTTTGCTTTTTGATTGGTGTAGACAATTGGTCAATCGAGTTACAAAAAAGTGAATTCAATTCACTATACCTTCTACTCTTAAGAATTAATGAACAACTATTAGTTATCAAAGATGAACTAATGGAAGAGGAATCTATTACTTTAGAATTAGAACAATTACCTTGGTATATTCATTTAGAGGGGAAAAAAAACGAATGGAGTTTAAGGTTTGTTTTTGAAAGTCAAGACCAAACTAGATCCTTCGAAATGTATTGGCCGATACCAATAGCACAAAATTTATTTTATGAAATAAAAAACATGTGGGAATCAATGGATTAAAAGATAAATAAAATTGGAAATTTTAGAAAAAATTTCCCCTTCCCAAAAAAAATTTTTCACAACTTTTCCACAGTATTTTAAAAAAAAATATCTGATGATCTAAAGCATGTGGAAAACTTCTGATTTTAAATAAATCTTTATATTTAAGTAAGATTTAAATTTATAAAATTGATTTCCATGACTCTCCTATTTATGACTAAATTCTCATTATTCTATAACCTGAGACTGTTTCTTAATAATGCTTGTTGACGATTCAGTAATTTTGGAGAAAACTACAACTTGTAGATTTAAATTCCAATTAAAATTTTTTCAATATGCAAGAACTAAATTACGACGAAAATTCAAAAGTATTAAATCATAAAGATGAAGTAATAAGTTTCAAATGTGAACTTCAGGAAAATCTTCAAAAGGCTATGAAAGAATTCGTTGAGGATCATCCTAACTGGGATCAATACAGAATACTACAAGCCGCCATAGCAGGATTTTTGATGCAAAAAGGATTTCAAAATAGGGATTTAACGAGACTTTATATTGGCAATATGTTTTCAATGAATTTTAAGGATTAAAAATTTTTTATATTTTTTCTAGTAGTATTTTTGCAATATCATTTCTGACAGGTAATATAGATAACCTATTTCCTTTTTTTACGACTAATAACTCATCCTCATTAAATAAAATCTTTAATTCAGGTAGACTTAAAATCTTATCTGATTTAAATTTATATTCTACTTTTACACAATCCCACCTCGGATTATCAGGTTTCGATTTTGGATCAAAATATTTTGAATCTTGATCAAATTGAGTAGGGTCAACAATATTTAAATCTATTACCTCCATTAGTCCCACAATACCTGGGGGTTTACAATTCGAATGATAGAAAAAAATTTTATCTCCTTTATTCATTTTTCTCATAAAATTTCGAGCCTGATAATTTCTTATTCCATCCCATAAAGTTACACCGTCATTTTTTAAAGTATCTATGCTGTAAGCATCAGGCTCACTTTTCATTAGCCAGTAGCTAGGTTCCTGTTGTACCATGGGATCTCGGCGAATATATAGGGTTTGAGTAAAGTTTGGGTAACTTCTTTGAATATGAATTTATTATCCATCAAAGTTTCTATTTAGGAAAGTGTACCCCTTTCCTCTATATATCATGACGGTACCCCTTTATAAATTACGCTTATCTGTTGGAAATATTGAAGGAAAAATCTTTAATCGAGAATTTATTAAATAATGACTTACCTATTTGTGAACCCACACCGTTGTTCTTGAGTTCTTTTTGATATGCCTCTTTGCTTGAGAGAATGATTTCTTTAATCGAGAATTTATTAAATAATGACTTACCTATTTGTGAACCCACACCGTTGTTCTTGATTTCTTTTTGATATGCCTCTTTGCTTGAGAGAATGATATCTTTAATCGAAAATTTATTATAT
>QCCN01000027.1 GCA_003278925.1 Prochlorococcus sp. AG-347-L17 | reverse complement strand
TTGCAAGCAAATTTAATAAAGAGCTTTTGCCAACATTTGTTTTACCTATAAGCGCAATGGATATTCCATTGTGAATATATGAATTTCTTTTTGCATTTTCTATTAGTAATTCTATTTTTTCTTTGACTTTTTTAATGTTTTTTAGATATTTGGTGTAATCAAAATCTGTGAAGTCTTCTTCAAAATCAACTCTCGCTTCTATTTCGCAAAGTTGATTTATAAGGTCATTTTTAATATCATCAATTTTTTTCTTTATTTCTCCTTGAACCCCGCTAAAGGCTAACTCGGCTGATCTGGTATTGCTTGCATTAATTAATTGATTAATCGACTCGGCTTGAGTAAGGTCTATTTTCCCATTAAGAAAAGCTCTTTGACTAAATTCTCCTGGGTTTGCAAGTCTAACTCTAGAATTATTAGATAATAATATCATTAAAACTTTATTTACTATGATAATTCCGCCATGGCAATGAAGTTCAACTACATCCTCTCCTGTGAAGCTATTTGGGGATTTCATCACTAAAATTAAAACCTCATCTATAAATTTATTTTGTTTATTTTCCTGAATAAAACCACGAAAAACTCTATGTGATTTCCATGCATATTTAGATTTAGTTTGAACAATCTTTTTGCAAGAATTTATTGCGTCTTTCCCTGATACTCTTATTATCGCAACTCCTCCCTTCCCAATACTTATAGCTGAAGCAATTGCGGCTATCGTATCTTCTGTAGTAACTATCGAATCCATCTCTCGCTTTGTTATGGATAATTAAGTAAGATTATCAAGAATTTAATTTTGAAATTTTCTTTCTGAATGAGATTTAAAAGAGATATTACCTATAAGAAAATTCTATCATTATTTAGGATTCAGAATGGAAGTCCTTTCTTTAATGCTAAAGGTTTAGCTATAGGGGTATTTAGTGGTTGCTTTCCATTTTTTGGTTTTCAGACTTTAATGGGAGTATTTTTTGCGAAAATAGCTAAGGGAAATATTGTTCTAGCTGCAATTGGTACCTGGATCAGCAACCCTTTTACTTATATTCCACTTTATTATTTTAACTATAAAGTTGGTTCGATTTTTTTAAATAATCCTTCTAATAAAATTCTTGAAAAAAGTTTAGTTATTGATGACTTATGGAAACAAGGTAGAATTTTTTCCTTAAAATTACTCTTAGGTTCATCTTGTGTAGGTATTTTATTAGCTTTGATTTGCGGCAGTATTGTTTTCTTTATCTACAAGATAAAAAGTAAAAGATAGATTGATCTGATTTTAAAATTAACTTTGTCCAACTCTGGCAATATCTAAAACATCTGCCATTGATTTAATTTGTTCAATTGTTTTGTGAAGTTGATTATAACTTTCAAGACCTACACAAAGATTTATAACAGCTGGTTTACCATAAGCAGTTTTAACATTGGCATCACTTACGTTTATACCTTTATCAGATAACCGCATAAGAATATCTTTAAGAACTCCAACTCGATCAATTACTTCTATTCGTAGCTGAATTGGAAACTTATTATCGCCAGTTTTATTATCTTGATTCCAACCGACAGGTAATCTTCTCTCTATTGGAATTGGTATTACATTTTCACAATCTTCCCTATGTATAGTTATCCCATGGTTGCCGAGCGACACAGTTCCGATAATATCCTCGCCTGGGAGTGGGGAACAGCATTTACCTATTCTGTAATCAAGACCTTCTATCCCGGAAATTGGTGATTTAGCTGCTGTATTAGATTGATTAGTGGATAAATTATTATTACTTTTAAGAGATTTTGCTATTTCAGAGTCAGAATCATTTTTTACATCTTCTGTCTGTAATTTTATTTCTTCTCTTAGTCTGTTTAATACTTGATGCAAAGTTAAACCACCAAAACCAAGAGATGCAAGAAGGTCTTCACTAGTTTTTAAATTGCATCGATTTGCAACTTTTTTCATGGCTTCACTAGAAAGTAATGCTTCAAAACCGTTTCTACCTACTTCTTTTTCAAGTAAATCTCTACCTCTTTTAATCGTTTCATCACGATGGCTTTTCTTATACCATTGGCGAATTCTATTTTTAGCAGTTGGCGTAACTACAAAGTTCAGCCAATCCAAGCTTGGAGTAGCATTATTACTTGTCAAAATTTCTATGAAGTCACCATTTTGAAGTGCTGTAGATAATGGAGAAAGCTTTTCATTAATTCTTATTCCATTACAGTGATTTCCAACTTCAGAATGGATTCTGTAGGCGAAATCTATCGCGGTAGATCCTTTCCTTAAACCAACAACATCTCCTTTTGGAGTGATTACAAATACTTCTTCATCAAATAAATCTTCTTTAATTGAAGCTAAATAATCATTATGATCCCTTTCATTACCTTCTTGTTGCCATTCTACTAATTGTCTCAGCCAATTAAATCTCTCGGCATTACTTTTAGCAGGAGAACCACCCTCTTTATATTGCCAATGAGCGGCAATACCATATTCAGCAATTTGATGCATCGAGGTAGTTCTAATTTGAACTTCAATAGGTCGATGTCTTCCAATCACAGAAGTGTGTAAGGACTGATATCCATTGGGTTTTGGTAATCCTATATAGTCTTTAAATCTACCTGGAATTGGTTTGAAAGTATCATGAACAACTGCTAAAGCTCGATAACAACTATCTGAATTGTCCACGATAATTCTTAGGGCAGCAACATCATAAATCTCGTGAAAATGCTTTTGTTGTCTTTCCATTTTGCTCCAGATGCCATAAAGATGTTTTGGCCTTCCTGTTATTTCAAAATTTTTCAAACCCGCTGAATTCAAGTTTTCCTTCATAAGATTCAAAGTTACTTTTAATCTTTTTTCTCTATCACTTCTTTTAACGGCGATTTGATCTTTAAGATCTAGATATTCTTTAGGCTCTAGGAATTTAAAAGCTAAATCTTCTAATTCCCATTTAAATCTGTTTATTCCTAGTCGATTAGCTAATGGTGCATAAATCTCTCTTGTTTCTCTCGCTATTCTTAGTTTTTTCTCATCATTTAGCCATTCAATTGTTCTCATGTTATGAAGTCGATCTGCAAGTTTAACTAAGACAACTCTGATATCGCTGGCCATAGCCAAAAACATTTTCCTGAGATTTTCAGCTTGTGCTTCAGTCCTGTTGTTAAAGTGAATGCCGCCTAATTTTGTTACACCCTCTACAAGTATTTTTACTTCTAATCCAAAATTTGTTTCTATTTCAGATAAATCAATGCCAGTATCTTCAACTACATCATGTAAAAGGCCTGCAGCAATAACAGATGAACTAGCACCTATTTCTTTAAGGAGATTTGCAACAGCAACTGGGTGGATAATGTATGGCTCGCCGCTAGCACGGAATTGTCCATCATGAGCTTTATAAGCAAGTTTAAAAGCCTTTACTATAAGGTTTTGATTATCATCATTTTCTTTATTTGATTTTTCAAAATTATGAATATCTTTAAGAAGCCAATCGGGAATGTTTATTTGATAATTCAAAGATTCACTTTCATATTTTTTATTTTCAGGCAAAATAGTTTTGGAAACTTCAATTTCGTTTTTTTCTTTTGAATTTGCAGCTGCCTCGGACATTTTATATTGCTTTAGATGTATTTTATTTATGTCTAGAAA
>QCCN01000026.1 GCA_003278925.1 Prochlorococcus sp. AG-347-L17 | reverse complement strand
TTTGAATAATAAATTAGGAAATTGGAGATATAGTAGGAATCTCGAAATTTTTGAAAATGCTCATGCGGTTTTAGTCTTGACAGAATGGGAAGAGTATAAAAATATCAAATGGGAAACTGTTATAAAAAAAATGGTTAAACCAGCATGGGTATTCGATTCAAGGTCTGTTATTAATGTTGAATTGGTTAAAAAAGCAGGTTTTAACTTATGGCGTTTAGGGGACGGAAGTCAAAAAGAATAAATTTTCTTAAATAATTTTGAGGCTTATCTAGCATATTTGTCTTCAAATCTTACTATGTCATCTTCTCCAAGATAACTTCCGCTCTGAATCTCTATTAGAGTTAAGGGGTTTTTTGTAGGGTTAGATAATCTATGTTTAACTCCTAATGGAATATAAACACTCTCATTTGGCTTAACTATTTTTTTAATTTTATCTATCTCTACGTTTGCAGAGCCACAAACCACTACCCAATGTTCTGATCTATGAAAATGCATTTGAAGAGATAGGGAAGCACCAGGATCAACTTCGATTTTCTTGATTTGCCAAGTTTTTCCTTCTTCAATAATTAAAAAAGATCCCCAAGGTCTATAAACAATTTTATGGTTTTGTGCTTCTTTGAAGCCTTTTTCTTTCATGTAATTTACTATTCGCTTTACATGTTGAGAAGAATTCTTATTTGCAACCAAAACCGCATCTTTTGATTCAACTATTACTACATTTTCTAAACCAATAGTGACTACTAATTTATCTTCACTCCTTATTAAAGAATCTTTGGTTTCTTTGGTTAAAACTCTTCCATTAAGAGTATTTCCATTTTGATCTTTTTTAGAAATATTCCAAAGAGATTCCCAGCTTCCGATATCATTCCAACCGCATTTAAGTGGTATTACAAATGCTTTTTTTGTTTTTTCAAATACTGCAATATCAATCGAAATATTTTTACAATTCAAAAATGAATTTTTTTCTAATCTTGTGAAATCAAGATCCTTCTTACTAGTTCTTAAACATTTTTTGCAATCTCTATATATATCTGGAGCATAATTTTTAATCTCATCAAGTATGGAGGTTGCCTTGAAAACAAACATTCCACTATTCCAAGAATAGTTTTTATCCTTAATAATAGAATTTGCAGTTGCCTCATCTGGTTTTTCTATAAAATGATCAACTTTAATTGCATAAGGATCATTATTATTTAATTGATTATTCGATTTTATATAACCGTAACCAGTTGCTGGGTAAGTAGGTGGCACTCCAAAAATAACTAGATTTCCTTTCAAAGCTACGTCAATACTATTATTAATTGCTAATTGAAAATTATCGATTTCTTGAATTTGGTGATCTGAAGAAAGAATAAGAAGGACAGGATCAATATTTGTATTTTTAAATATATCTAATGTTTTTAAGGCAGCAATCGTTATTGCAGGAGTAGTATTTCTTCCTTCCGGTTCCAATAATATCTCAAGTGGTTCAATATTGATTTCTTTCATTTGATGTCCAACTATGAACCTATGTTCCTCATTACAAATAACTATTGGTTTAGTAATATTTTCTAAATTTTCTATTCTTTTGTAAGTATTTTGCAACATACTAAATTTATCACCTAATAAATTTAGAAATTGTTTAGGAAAACTTCGTCTGGATAAGGGCCAAAGTCTAGAACCAGTTCCACCTGCAAGTATTATCGGAATGATTTTATGGATATTTTTAGATTTCATCAGACTATATATTTTGCATTTTTTTTATGGATCTTGATATAGGAGATCAATTCTTTTAGTGTTATACGAACTTGAAAGTTTTTTTAAAACAAATAGAAAATAATTTTTATTTAGTAGTAATTGTGCTGAGTAAATCCAATCTTTTTCTATAATATATTTATTTAGTAAGATCTTATTTACTTTATTCATTATAAATAAGATTTCACTTTATTTTACATTAACAGTCAATTTCCAAAATCAAATATTTACTAATAAAGAAACATTTTAATTAATTAATTCTTGGAGGTTAAATTATAAGGGTTGTATTTAGGATTTTAACTCTTATTTGATATTTTTATTTTTCGATTTTTAATTGAAGTAAAACCCTTTTAAAAAAATAATTAGTTAAGAAAGAAATTGGGAGTAAACTAACTTTGTAGACCGTTTTTGGATAATCGAAAAATATCTGATTTGAATATAGAAAAGAGATAAGATATGAAAAACTATATATACTTACAAAACTATAAATAACATATATGAAAAATCTATTTAAGGATCTTCTTACTTTAAATACAAGTCTTGAATCTAAATTATAAGAAATTGTGAAAGCGGTACTAGAAGAAATTAAATTCGAAAAAAATATTGGCAAATTTGAAAAACTATTATTTAGCAAAGAAAACAAAAAGAAATCAACTCCAAGTGGGATAAACGTTAAAAAGAAATATTTGGTTATCCTTTTTAATTCATTTTCTTTAAATATCTGCATTAGTTTTTAATATTTTTCAAAAAGAATAAAATAAATGTATCCAGTAATATATTGGCTAAGAGTTTTACTCTTTGATATGTAGGGTAGAATTCTACTGAGATGTATTAATAAATGAAGATCTTGTATTTTGTTTGAGAAACCCAAATCTAAAGCAAGTTTTCTAATCTCTTGTTCAGCATAATAAAAATTATAGGGTTGAGGTAATCTAAAAACCCCTTTAGTATTTCTGATCCCAAATTCAAGGTAATCATTGGTTTTTGTTGCTAATTCCCACATTACATAAGAAGATTGAAGGAGTTTGCTAATATCCATTATTGGACTTGGGAAAAGATATAAATTTGAGGGGTTAGGGTCAATAAAATTGACTTTACATTCTTTCTTATTTAGATAAATAATTATATTAGATAAAGATAAATCACCATGAGTAAAAACAATTTTCTTATTACAAGATTGCCATTCTTTTGAAAGGTTATTGAGGGAATTTTTTATGTCAAATATGTTTTTATTATTTTCATAAAAAATTTTGTTTTTTATGATTTGATCTACATTTTTTAAGAACTTAAGTTCTAAATAATTTTCTAAATCTTTTATTGTTAATTCATCATTATGGCCAAATCTATTTTCAAAATCAATTTTTGCAGAGTGTAATTTCTCGATCTTTGAAAATATTGAAGATAAAATTAAATTTATTTTATTTTTATCTAAGTGTTTTGAAGACCCAAAATAGGAGAATTGCTCAAATGCAGTTTTCCCCTTAAAAAAGGGAACTTTTACATAATTTAGTTTTTTTTGTTTATGGTAAAAAACCTTTTTATCGTATTCAGGAAATGTATCTTTTAATCCCTCAAATAAATGATATTTATAATAATCATTAGCATTCTTATCTTCTTTTCCGAAAATCTTGTAAATGGAATTTTTATCTGGGTGAAGAAGAACAATATTTTTTGAATATCCCCCTCCAAGAATCTTATATTTTTTTTGATTAAGATTAATTATGTCAGTTAACATTGAGAGTGACTTATCCTTTTTGTGGCAATAATTCGCTATGAATACTCTCTGATTAGTATTTTTTAGAAAATCTTTTATAAAAATATTTACTGTTGCGATTAAACTTTTTCTTTTAGCTTTAACTATCTCTTTAAGGTAAAAATCATTAATAGTAAAAATTATTAAAGCTAATATTAGTATTGATAAGAGATTAATTATTATTAAATTAGAAGATAGGTTATAAGCTGAAATAGTTATAAATATTGCGCTAAAAGATCCTGTTAAAACTGATATAAATAAATATTTTTTATTTACATAGTTAAATCTTGCACTTAGTAAAATACTCAATAATACTTTAACTGTAAGTGATTCAGGGTGCTTATCATATAAAAATAATAATTTGGATGTAAAGTAATTGCTAAACGTTAATAAATTAAGGATTATATATATCAGGCAAAAAAACATATAGATATTAGAATTTGACTGTTCTGTTAAAAGTAAATTAAATTCTAAATTATTATTTATAAAAATATT
>QCCN01000025.1 GCA_003278925.1 Prochlorococcus sp. AG-347-L17 | reverse complement strand
GATTTACTATTAAAGTTTGCAAGGTATTTTTTGTTTATTAATATCTATATAGATCATATATTAAGAAGTTAACTCATCCTCTCTTCAATCACAATTATTGCTTAATTTAGAGGAATATTTCCCCTTTCCGCTAGATGATTTCCAATTAGAAGCAATACGAGCTATTAATAGCGGAAATTCTGTTGTTTTAACGGCACCAACAGGTTCGGGTAAAACATTGATAGGTGAATTTGCTATATATAGAAGCTTATCTCATGACAGCAGAGTTTTTTATACAACGCCTTTAAAGGCCCTGTCAAACCAAAAGTTTAGAGATTTTGCTAATCAATATGGTGAGAATAAAGTTGGTCTTTTAACAGGAGATATAAGCATAAATAGAGAAGCACCAATCTTAGTCATGACGACTGAGATTTTTAGGAATATGCTTTATGGCGAATTTGATGAATTTGATGATCCCTTAGAAAATTTAGAATCTGTGATTCTTGATGAATGTCATTATATGAATGACCCCCAAAGAGGCACAGTTTGGGAAGAAACTATAATCCATTGCCCTAGTAGAACTCAAATAATAGCTTTATCAGCAACAATAGCCAATGCAGATCAATTACAAAATTGGATAGAAAAAGTTCATGGGCCCACAGTACTAATTAATAGTGATAAGAGACCAGTCCCACTTGATTTTATTTTTTGTAGTGTTAAAGGCTTCCATCCACTTTTAAATAATAAGGGTAATGGAATTCATCCAAACTGTAAGATTTGGAGAGCTCCTAAAGGGCAGAAAATAAGAGGAAAAGTAGGTAGGATAATGCAACCAAAGTCTCCCTCTATTGGCTTTGTGATCTCGAAACTAGCTGAACGAAATATGTTGCCAGCTATTTATTTTATTTTTAGTAGAAGAGGATGTGACAAGGCAATTGAGAATATAAAAGATTTAACTTTAGTAAGTTATTCAGAAGCAAGTATGATATCCCAAAAATTAGATGTTTATCTTAAAAATAATCAGGAAGCAATTAAAGATAAATCTCAATACGAGGCATTAAAACGCGGTATTGCTTCTCATCATGCTGGATTATTGCCTGCATGGAAAGAATTGGTTGAGGAATTATTTCAGCAAGGTTTAATAAAAGTTGTTTTTGCAACTGAAACTCTTGCTGCTGGAATAAATATGCCCGCAAGAACAACTGTTATTTCTTCTTTATCAAAAAGGACAGAAGATGGGCATAGATTATTATTTAGCAGTGAATTTTTGCAAATGTCAGGAAGAGCTGGAAGAAGAGGAAAAGATACCCAGGGATATGTTGTTACATTACAAACAAGATTCGAAGGTGCCAAAGAAGCAAGTGCACTGGCTATTAGCAAACCAAATCCTTTAGAAAGCCAATTTACTCCTAGCTATGGAATGGTACTTAATCTTTTACAAAGTTATACTTTAGAGAAGTCTAAAGAATTAATTAAAAGAAGTTTTGGTAGTTTTTTATATTTAGGTGAATCATCAGATGAGAATATAATTCTTGAAAAATTAGATAAGGATTTAATTGAATTAAAAAAAATAACATCTAACGTTTCATGGAAAGATTTTGATGCATACGAAAAGTTAAGAAATCGTCTGAAAGAAGAGAGAAGACTCTTGAAAATTTTAGAAAAACAATCAGCAGAAAAATTATCAGAAGAGATAACTAATGCACTCCCATATATTGAGGATGGAAGCTTAATTTCAATCAAAGCTCCTCAAATGAAAAGAAAAATTGTTCCAGGATTAATTTGTAAGAAAATATATGAATCCCAAAAAATTAAGAGTTTATTGTGTTTGACAATTGATAATTTATTTATTCTTATAAAACCCTCATACATAGTGAGTATTTTTAATGATTTGGATGCAATTGATGTCTTAGGACTTGAAGTTCCAAATATGTATTTTTCTGGAGAGGTATTTAGGGGAGATAATATGTCGCAGTGTTATGCGGATCGAATTTTTGAAGTTTCTAAAAAAAATGATTTACAAACTCCACAATATGATTTGACAACGGAAGTTTTGGCACAACAGCAACAAATTAATAATTTAGAAGAAACAGTTACTTACCATCCTGCACACAGATTTGGAGATTCCAAGAAATTAAAGAAATATAGAAAAAGAATTATTGATATTGAACAAGAAATAAATATTAGAAAAAAACTTCTTGAGGATAAAGAAAATCATAACTGGAGAACTTTTACCGATTTGATACAAATTTTGAATCATTTTGGTTGTTTAAATGATTTGGAATTGACAGAAGTTGGACAAACAGTGGGTGCAATAAGAAGTGAAAATGAATTATGGATCGGTCTTGTTTTAGTTAGTGGTTATTTAGACGATTTAGATCCGCCTGATTTAGCTGCAATTATTCAAGCTATATGTGTTGATGTAAGGAGGCCTAATCTTTGGTGTAATTTCAAGCCTTCTTCAAAGGTAATAGATGTTTTTAATGAATTAGATGGTTTAAGAAAATTAGTATCTTTTCAACAAAATAAGTTTCATATTGAAATTCCTATCTATTTAGAAACAGAGTTGACTGGAATTATTTCTGAATGGGCGAGAGGAAAAAAATGGAAAGATTTGGTTTTTAATACTTCATTAGACGAAGGTGATGTAGTGAGGATTATTAGAAGATCAATTGATGTCCTTTCTCAAGTGCAATACTGTATTGGTGTTAGTAATAAATTAAAAAGTAAAGCAAAGCAAGCATTAAAAGCTATTAATCGTTTTCCTGTTTCTGAATCTAATGATCTTATAAAAGTCTCTGAAGATATTAATCCTGCAACAAAAAGAATTGACAATAATTCTTAAATTTTTTTAATCAAATCATTGAATTGATATTCATTGCTTCATCAAATTCATCTTCGTTTAAATAACCTAATTTAAGTGTTGCCTCTTTTAAATTTAATGATTCTTTGAAAGCAAGGTTTGCAATTTTAGCTGCTTTTTCATAACCAACTTTTGGCACTATGGCTGTAACCAACATTAGTGAATTTTCTAAATTTAACTTCATTTTCTTTTGATTAGGTTCCATCCCATCAACTAAATTTATTCTGAAGTTTACTATTACATTTTTAAGTAATTTTAAACTCGTGAGAATATTAAATCCAATAAGAGGCTTATATTCATTCATCTGTAAAGTGCCGCTAGAATTTGCCATTGAGACTGCATATTCAAGACCCATTATCTGAGTGCAAACCATTGATAAGGCTTCGCATTGAGTGGGATTCACTTTACCCGGCATGATAGAACTTCCAGGTTCATTTTGAGGAATAATTAGTTCGTATATTCCTGATCTTGGACCAGAAGATAGAATTTTTATATCATTTGAAATTTTAAATAATGCACCTGCTAATATTTTTATCTGACTCATTACTTGAGCTAGACGATCATGCGAGGCCATGATAGAAAAATTATTTTTTGATTTATAGAACATTAGATTAGTATCATCGGAAATTGATTTTATAGACTCTTCACAAAATCCTTTTGGACAATTAATCCCTGTTCCAACTGCAGTTCCTCCTAAAGGCAAAAAATACAATTCATTCAGACTTATAATAATTGCATTCTCAGCATCTTTAAGTTGCTCTGACCATCCTGATATTTCTTGCCCAAAAGTAAGGGGCACTGCATCTTGAAAATGGGTTCTTCCTATCTTTATGAGGTCTTTCCATTGTTCACTTTTTTTATCAAGGATCTTAGTAAGTTCTCGTATCGTTGGAACTAAATTTTTGATTATTTCATTAACAACTGATATTTGAATAGCAGCAGGAAAAGTATCATTAGTTGACTGAGATTTATTTACATCATCATTAGGATGAATTGGTTGATGACTACCAAGATCTGAATTTGTTTTTAATGCAGCAATATTTGAAATCACCTCATTAACATTCATATTTGTTTGCGTGCCACTTCCTGTTTGCCAAACCTTTAAGGGAAACTGTGAATCATGAAGCCCCTCAAGTATTTCTGTACATGCCTCTACAATCAAATCTTTTTTTCTTTTATCAATTAACCCTAAATTGAAATTCGCGATTGAAGCAGCTTTTTTTATGAGGGTGAGTGAATAAATTAATTCAATTGGTATTAATTCTTCTCCAATAGAAAAATTTTTTATCGATCTTTGTGTTTGAGCTCCCCACAAAGCTTCATTGGGAACCTCTATTGTTCCCATACTAT
>QCCN01000024.1 GCA_003278925.1 Prochlorococcus sp. AG-347-L17 | reverse complement strand
TACAAGAGAAGAAGCAAAAAAAATAATTAATAAAGCAAATAAAGCACAAAGTAAAATCAACAAATAAATAAAGAGTAATTTCACTTATTCATAAATTACAATTTTCAAAAAAATTTAATTTACACAAATACACCATATTTATTTTTTAAGTATTTATGTCTTTGAAAATAATCAAAATAAGGAAATCGCACGAAAGATTTAGATCGACTAGAGAATGGCTAAATTCGATGCATTCATTTTCTTTCGCAGAGCATAGAGATGCAAAATGGGATAATTTTGGGAAAATTAGAGTTTTAAACGAAGATATTATTTCTCCTAATGCAGGATTTAATACACATTCTCATGCAAATATGGAAATAATTACTGTCGTAACAAAAGGAGCAATAACTCATAGAGACTCTTTAAACAATCTTGGAAAAATTCACAAAGATGAAGTACAAGTTATGTCTGCAGGTACTGGAATCTCTCATAGCGAGAAGAATGAAGAAAATGAGAACTGTAAGTTGTTCCAGATTTGGATATACCCTCAAAAAGAAAATATCAAACCTCGATATGATCAAATTTCATTAAATGAAAAGTTGTGGGACAATCTTATTTTTAATTACAAAGACGGTAAAAATAATAAGCTTTTTCTAAATCAAAGTATCTCTTTATGGCGTTGTAAATATAAGCCAATTAAAGAAAAAAAATTGCCATTAAAAATCGATAAATATAATTGGATACAAATAATAGAAGGTAATCTTTTATTAAAAAGTAAAGACTCTAATTCAAATATATTTCTCGAATCTGGAGATGGCTTGGGTTTTGAAGTTAATTATTATGATGATGTTTCTATAGATACTGAAAAAAACTTAGATTTTCTTTTATTTTCGATGCCTTCCTTATAATTTATCTGTTATTTTACCCATCAACTCCTTTATTAAATGCATTTAAGGCTTGCAAAGCCAAATTAAGGTGAACTTCCATAGCACCAAGTGCAATTAAAGAATTTGGTGATTTATCTTTTAGTAAAATCTCTTTTCTTTTTGATAACTCATTAACTACCTTCCTGGTTGAAGCTTCCCAATTGTTGATTAACTCTTCAAATTCTCTTTTTTCAGGGCTTTCTATTTCTGCTAATTCATCAGAAAAATGAGAATCCTTTTGTGCCTTAAGCATCAAGTAACTTAATTTTTTATGACTTATTGCTTGAGGTAAATTGTTAGATTCACTCATTGCTAGTGATTAATTTATAGTCAAAATCTAACTAATTAAGTGAATATTTGCTAGAGGGTAATCGGTTGTGATGACCGACCTGAAAATTACGAAATGATACTTGAACAAAAAATGGATTTATTAACCTTTAATTTTTCACTTATTAGTTTCTTGAAATAATCTCCACGCTCTTCATAATTTTTAAATTGATCAAAACTAGAGCATGAAGGTGAGAATAATAATGTTCCGACCCTATTATTTTGTAAATAATGAAAAACAAAATTTAAAAGCTCTTTTAGTTCTGAAAATTCAAAAATATTTTTTTTAAATCCTTCATTAATAAGCGCCATTTTTAGGACTTTTGAGCTTTCTCCAAAAAGGAAAACACATTTAACTTTTTTCTTTAAAACTTTTATCCACTCACTATATTCATTACCTTTTAATCTACCCCCAGCAATGATTATTATTTGACCTTCAATTGAACTTATTCCCGCAATAGATGAGTCAAAATTTGTAGCTTTACTATCATTAATGATTTCCAGATTATTATTTTTATAAATTGTTTCCATCCTATGGGGTAATTGTTTGTAATTAGATAAAGAATCTTTAATCTTCTTGCCAGATAATCCAACTTTTCTTGCTGCTGCAATTACCAATAAAAGGTTTTGAAGATTATGCATTCCTTTTAAAGAAAAATGTTCAAGTTTGAATAATTTCTTTCCTCTCTCAATAATGTACGCTTGTTCATCTATCCAATAATCGCAATGAATAAAATTTGATTTATCGAAACTAGTTGTTATCCAAACTCCTCTTGATAGCGAACTGTAATGATTTCTTAGGTTTTTATCGTCATAATTATAAATTCTAAAATCAGATTTTTCTAACAAGCTTTTTTTTATGTTGAAATAGTTTTCAAGTGTTTTATGTCTTTCAAGATGATCTTCTGTGAAGGTTGTCCATATTCCAATATTAGGTTTTACTTCTGGAGATATTTCTATTTGATAACTGCTTAATTCAGCTACAACCCAATCAATTTTTTCATGTTTTTTGGAGTGAGCATACTTACATAAAGGTGTACCAATATTTCCAGCAAAAGGAGCATATAATCCAGTATCACAGAGTATATGGCTTAGTAGATGAGTAACAGTAGTCTTGCCATTAGTACCAGTAATACCTATCCAATTTGTGTTTTTTAAAATTTCCCATGCAACATTAATTTCTCCAATTACTTTAATCCCCTTTTTTTTTAATTCAATAATAGTTATATGGTCATAAGGTATTGATGGACTTACAACAACAGATTCGATCTCTTTCAAAAAAGGTTGAATTTCTTCAAATACAAATTCTTTATTTAGAGAAACTATGATATTAAGCTCTTCTAATGCTGTTTTTCTTTCTAAGAATTCTATCCCATCTTTACTTTCCCAAACAATTACTCTCTTATTGATGCTTCTCAAATACTTGGCAGCCCAAAATCCAGATTTACCTAATCCAATTACAAGATTAATATTTCTTTTACTTGAATGATTATCTATCATTAAATTTATAATTGCATTTATATTAATTGTGTTTAAAGGGTAATTCAATCATGAGATTTTTCTTCAGTATTTATAGTATTCGCCCAAGAAAAGTTAATTAATGGAAGATAATACTGCAAAATATTGGTTCTCTTGGTTTTATGAAAAGTGGGAGAAAAATGCCCCAGGCGAATTAATTGAACAGGGTTTAACTCCGTCTCAGATTGCTGAGCGCTTTGTAAATGAAAATCATGATAGTTTTATTCAATTGTCAAAAAAATTGATGAAAAAAATTATGATGCCTTAACAGAATTTATGAAACTCTCAGAGAGTGAATTACATATCTTGAAGTATTTTCTAAAGTTAGTAAAAATGAAAAATTTATAAGAAGTTATTAAGTATTTCGAGGCTTTTTTCCCATAAATTTTTTCTTTCTTTTTTATTCATGGCGAAAGGAGAAGTGGGGGATAGTTTTGGATGACCTCTGAAATTAAATCTAGGACCATAATGATCACCGCCTCTTGCGTCTGGGGAAGTAGCTGCAAAAAGCTGAGGTAAAGCACCCATTTCAGCAGTTTGAAAAATAGGACTAAATAATTCCAATGAGAATGTTTCTAATGGACCAGGGTTAGGTTTTTGAGCAGTAAAGAGATTTGTTTTTGCAATTCCTGGGTGAGCAGCTAAAGAAAGTATATTTTTGTGCTTTAAGTTCTCATTTAGTTCTAAAGCAAACATTACATTTGCCAATTTGCTATTGGAGTAAGATTCCCATTTGTTGTAATAGTTCTCGGCTTTCAGATTTTTCCAACCAACTTTGCCAAAAAATTGTGCTCCGGAAGTCACAGTCACTATCCTAGATTCTTCTTTTTTTTCAATGATTGGAAGTAGCTTTAGAGTCAAAAGCATATGAGCTAGATGATTAACTGCAAATTGTATTTCATATCCTTGTGCACTAAGAGTTTTAGGCGGATGCATAATGCCTGCATTATTGATTAGTAAATCCAAATTTTCAAAATTATCAAAAATTTTGGACTGAACTTCAACAATATTTTTTAAATCTGACAAATCTAATTGTAAGGGTGTAAATAATCCTTCGGGATTAAGACCTTTAAGTTTTTTGATAGTTTGATTAGCTTTTTCAAGTGATCTACAAGCTATAACAACATGAGCATTTTTTTCTGCTAAGGCCTTTGCAGTGTAGTATCCAAGGCCACTATTAGCACCAGTAATTAGCGCTGTTTTGCCTGTAAGGTTTGGAATATTAGATGTTTCCCAGTTAGAGATTTTAGGTCTTGAAATAGTGGCAGTCATTTAGTAATCATGCAAATTGCTTTGGAATTTAACCAAAATTTAATTACTTTTCCACTGTAAATACTGGAAGTCAGTATCGTGAGCTCTTATTGAAGGTACTATTTAATATTATTTTTCAATTGCATATTGCCATTCGTTATTTTGAGATAAACTTTTCTCTCTAAGTAACTGTAATTTCCTACTATTTATTTTTATAACTATCCCACTAGTTGGATATTTCGTAAATATTTTTTTCTCTAACCAATTTTTTATATATATTTGGATTTCGCTTGTATGATTTGTGAAGTAACTGTCAGGGGTGCTGAAGCCACATTTTTTAAGATAGTTAAGGGTTTCGTATTGATTAAGTCTTCCATTAAGTATTTGGAAACAGCAAAAGCGGAGACTTTCTCCAATCCCTTTCTTATCATTGAGGTATTTTCTTGTAATTCTTTGGGAAATGCCGGCAACTTGGTTTGTAGCGTATAGTTCACCTCTAATTTGAAAATCTCGTTTGATAGGAATACAATCGGGGACATTTTTAATTTGTTTAATTTTGCTTGAGACATCAAATCCTTTTTTTGTAATAGCTTTATTAAACTTGCCATCTAGATATCTAATTGCAATAGCACAGCCATCAATTTTTGGTTGAATGCTTAATCTTGTTTTTGTTAATAAACTTTCCAAAAATTCTTTATAGTTTTCTTTGGCTAATTTTGGCAAAAGTTTATTATTTTTTTGATTAAAGTAGTCAGGCT
>QCCN01000023.1 GCA_003278925.1 Prochlorococcus sp. AG-347-L17 | reverse complement strand
CTAGACCATGTATTGATAAATCTCTTTTAAGTGAATATAGTGATGGTCTTATAGTTTCTACAGCTTGTCTTGGGGGAGAGATACCTCAGGCTATCTTAAAAGGGAGATTAGATGTAGCAGAGGATATAGCTCTTTGGTATAAAAAATTATTTGCGGATGATTTTTATCTAGAAATACAAGATCACGGCTCTATTGAGGATAGAATTGTTAACGTTGAATTGATAAAAATTGGAAAGAAGCACCAAATAAAAGTCATTGCTACCAATGACGCTCATTATTTATCAAATATGGATGTTGAAGCACATGATGCTTTGCTTTGCGTCTTAACAGGAAAACTAATAAGTGATGAAAAAAGATTGAGATACACGGGTACAGAATATATAAAAAGCGAAAATGAAATGCTTGAACTTTTTAAAGATCATATTGATGATCAATCAATAATTGAGGCAGTGAACAATACAGTAGAAATTTCTCAAAAAGTAGAAGTATTTGATTTGTTTGGTAATTATAGAATGCCAAAATTTCCTCTTAACGAAGATACAGATTCATTATCATTCTTGACACAATTATCTAACAAAGGTCTTTTAAAAAGGCTTAAAAAAAATGATCTTACAGAAGTTGATTCGAAATACAAAAAAAGACTATCTTCCGAATTGAAAATTATTAAAGATATGGGTTTCCCTGATTATTTTTTGGTTGTTTGGGACTACATCAAATTTGCAAGAGATAACTCTATCCCTGTAGGTCCAGGTAGAGGTTCTGCAGCAGGCTCACTAGTAGCTTATGCCCTTCAAATCACAAATATAGATCCTGTTGAGCATGGATTGTTGTTTGAAAGATTTTTAAATCCAGCAAGAAAGTCTATGCCAGATATTGACACCGACTTTTGTATTGAGAGGAGAAATGAAGTTATTGATTATGTTACCAATCGTTATGGAGAGGATAAAGTAGCGCAAATAATTACCTTCAATAAAATGACCTCTAAGGCGGTTTTGAAAGATGTTGCAAGGGTTCTAGATATTCCTTATGGAGAGGCGGATAAATTGGCTAAGTTAATACCGGTTGTAAGAGGGAAACCTTATAAACTCAATGAAATGATTGATAAGAATTCTCCTAGCCAAGAGTTTAGAGAAAAATATATTAATGATAATAGGGTGAAAAAATGGGTTGATTTGGCTTTGAGAATTGAAGGAACTAATAAAACATATGGAGTTCATGCTGCTGGAGTTGTTATTGCATCAGATCCTCTTGACGAACTTGTACCTCTTCAGAGAAACAATGAAGGACAAATAATAACCCAATATTCTATGGATGATATCGAATCACTTGGATTATTGAAAATGGATTTCTTGGGTCTAAAGAATCTTACGATGATTGAAAAGACAGTTTCTCTTATTAATCAATCTACTGGAAAGAAAATAAATATTGATGAGTTACCTCAAAATGATTGTAAAACCTTTGAGCTTATAGGGAGAGGAGATCTTGAGGGTATTTTTCAACTTGAATCTTCCGGAATGAAACAGGTGGTTAAGGAATTTAAACCTAACTCTCTGGAGGATATTTCTTCCATACTTGCTCTTTATAGACCTGGTCCTCTTGATGCAGGGCTTATACCTAAATTCATAAATCGAAAAAATGGGAACGAAAAGGTTGATTTCCCTCATCCTTTTATTAAGTCAATTCTTACTGAAACCTATGGAATTATGGTTTACCAAGAACAAATCATGAAAATTGCTCAAGAACTAGCGGGTTATTCTCTTGGTGATGCTGATTTACTTCGAAGAGCTATGGGGAAAAAGAAAGTTTCTGAAATGGTAAAGCATAGGAATATTTTTGTAGACGGTTCTATGAACAAAGGTGTAAATGAAAAATTAGCAAATGATCTTTTTGATCAAATGGTTTTATTTGCAGAATATTGTTTTAACAAAAGTCACTCAACTGCTTATGGTGCCGTAACTTATCAAACTGCATTTTTAAAAGCCCATTTCCCTGTTGCTTATATGGCAGCCCTTTTAAGCGTAAATTCTGGCTCTAGCGACAAAATGCAAAGATATATTTCTAATTGTTATTCCATGGGAATAGAAGTGATTTCTCCAAGCATTAATTTTTCTGGGGTTGATTTCACTATTAAGAATAATCAAATTTTATTCGGATTATCTGCAATCAAGAATTTAGGTGATTCTGCAATAAGAAATATAATTGAAAACAGAAATAGTTTTGGAACCTTTAAGTCATTATCTGATTTGTGCGACCGTTTGCCTTCTAATGTTCTTAATAAAAGAAGTCTTGAATCTCTAATTCATTGTGGAGCACTAGATGAATTTTCAAATGATAATAATAGAGCTCAGTTATTATCAAATCTTGAACATGTTATTGATTGGGCCTCTTCAAGAAATCGTGATAGATTATCCGGGCAAGGAAATCTATTTGACTCTAAAGAAGAATTTTCTAATGTTGCTTTTTCAGATACACAATTAGCTAAGGTTGATGATTATTCACTTATTGAGAAGTTAAAGTTAGAAAAACAGCTATTAGGCTTTTATTTATCTGACCATCCTCTAAAACATTTAACCAAGCCAGCAAAACTTATATCTCCTATAAGCATTTCGCAGTTAGAAGAATCAAAAGATAGAACAAAAGTCTCTTTAGTTGGAATGATACCTGATTTGAAGCAAATCACAACGAGAAAAGGAGATAGGATGGCTATAGTTCAGCTAGAAGATCTTTCTGGAAGTTGCGAAGCAATAGTTTTTCCAAAAACCTATGTCAGATTATCAGAATTTCTTCTGACTGATACTAGATTATTGGTATGGGGAACAATTGATAAAAAAAGTGATAAGGTTCAATTAATAATTGATGATTGTAGAGAAATCGATAACCTTAAATTGCTAATTATTAATCTTGAAAGTTCTCAAGCATCAGATGTAAGAGTACAAAATACTCTGAGAAATTGTTTAACTAAATTTAAACCAGATAAAGATAGATGTGGAATCAAGATTCCAGTTTTAGCAGCAGTAAGAAATAAAAATAGTGTTACCTACGTTAAATTTGGTGAACAATTCTGTATTGGAGATATTCAAGGGGCATGCAAATTATTAGAAGATAAATCATTCCAAGTTAATTTGAGATCTTTAGTTTCCTAGATTAACTTTTATCCTCGAAATTTTGAGTTGCAGGTTTGAAGGCAGCTTTTGCACGTTTTATGTTCATTGGAATATTTTCAATACCAAAAAATGATCCAGGCTCTTTATCCCAACTAGCTGATAATATTCCAAAACTCAATCCTGCTAGACCTAACAAAAAAAACAATGCTGAAATTGCAATTGTTGAGGAAGGAGGTATTTCCGCAATATTTCTTGTAACAATAATGTAGCTAACAACAAAAACTGACATTCCTAATATTGTCGGTATGCCTGCTGTAAAAAATATTCTCCTTGCCATTCTATCAGCAACATATTTAGGAATACCACTTGATGATCTTTTAGGGATAGCTACTGTATTAGATTTTTTTTCTAGATTGGCAAATGCAGTTTTCTCAGAATAATCTTTTTTTTTCTTTTTATTTTGTATCTTTTTTTTAGATTGCTTTTTTTTCATTAACTGAAATCATCCTCTGATTCCAATTTTCTTTACTAGATCTTGATATTTCTGAACGTTTTTCTCTTTTATATAGGATAGTAATCTTTTCCTTTTGCCAATCATTTTTAATAAACCTTGCCTTGAGGCAAAATCATGTATATTCCCCTGTAGATGGTCACTTAACTTAGAAATTCTTTTAGAAAGCATCGCGACTTGAACTTCAACTGAACCTGTATCAGTTGGATGTACTTGATGCGTTTCAATCAGCTTCTGCTTTTCGGCTGTATCTAATGACATAAATTTATTATTTTTAACTATATGATACTACGTCATCTAGCAAAATTACTACTATCGTTATCCAGATAATTCATAGCTAATTTCAATAAATTCTCAAATGATAAATTATTTTCTTTTTTAGGAAGGAGATCTAATTCTTTAAAAAGAATTTTCATAATAGGCTTTATTTCTTTATTTTTGTAATTTAATGATTGAAGTGCCAACTGAAGGTCATTCATCATTTTATTAATTTCAGGATCCGTAATCTCTAATTTATTTTTGCTTCCTTCTTCTTCAAATAATATTTCACTTTTAAATTTGCTTTTTAATTCTAAAATTAATCTATCACTCATTTTTTGCCCTATACCAGGTACGGAACAAATTAATTTTTTGTCTTGTGTTTTTATTGCATTGATAACTTCACTTATGGAAAATTTATTTAGTAATCCCATTGCAATTTGAGATCCAACACCTCGAATACTTAAAATTTCAATAAAGAAATTTTTTTGATCTTTTGATGTAAAGCCAAATAATAAATCTGAATCTTCTTTCTTGATATGCTTTATCCAAAGAGTTATTTTTTTATTAGATAAGTGATTTGTTTTTAATTTGAGAAATAAAGTTTCAAGTATTTGTATTTCGTATCCTAATCCTTGACAATTTAATAAAACAAAAAATTTTTGATTAGTTTGCCAAAGATCAACTAGGTCTCCACTAATCCAACTAATCAATTAACCACCATCCACTTGACAACCAATTAGTGCTCCTGCAGTTCCTCCTGCGGGTACTGCCCAGAACCTATCTTTTCCTCTTGTGGAGGACAGAGCTAATCCAGCCCCAAGAAGGCCCCCAATAACTGAACCTTCACTGCAATCATTGTCATCAACTTTTTGCGCTTGCTCACCTCCACAAGGGATTTCTACATCAACTACATAATTTTTTACGTAGCCTGGACTTGATTGTGTTCCAGGAATATATTCTTCTCTGTATTCTTTTCTAGTGCATGTT
>QCCN01000022.1 GCA_003278925.1 Prochlorococcus sp. AG-347-L17 | reverse complement strand
CAGCTATTTTCAATAACAACATCTATAAGTTCATCATTATTAGAAGTTTGCCATTTTGAATTGAATTGAGGAATTCCATTTATTGATGTATCTTTGAACTTTTTTTCATTGCAATTAATTCTCATTACATAAAGTGATAACTCTCCATCATCATCAGAATTAGTTGGATTCTTAAAGAACTTTGTTAATACACTTATTTCGCCATTTGGGAGCAACTTAATACTCCCTTTATCAAGCCATTCCTTCCCATCATCATTCTCTTTAAGGAGAACCCAATCAACATTTCCTATCGCATATGAATAGGAGGCAAAGTTTAAAATAAAGAGTAGAAGGCTTAAAGAAAAATAAAATAAATTAGAAAATATTCTCATTTTATATATTTGATTCTGCGAGTACTTTTACACCATGAATTTTTAAAATTTTAGTCAGAGTATCCTTGAGATCTTTCCTTTTCACTATTACATCTACAAAACCATGCTCAAGCAGATATTCAGCTGTTTGAAAATTATCGGGTAATTTTTCTCTTAATGTTTGCTCTATAACCCTTCTTCCAGCAAATCCAATAAGTGCTTTAGGTTCCGCCAAAATTAAATCACCTAACATCGCAAAGCTGGCTGTTACCCCTCCAGTCGTTGGATGAGTTAACAAGGGCATATATAGGAGATTTTTCTCTTTATGTTTTTTTAGTGCTCCAGATATTTTTGCCATTTGCATGAGACTTAACATACCTTCTTGCATCCTTGCTCCTCCTGATGCGCAAACAATAAGAATTGGAAAATTTTCCAAAGTTGCTCTCTCAATTATCCTTGTAATTTTTTCACCAACTACTGAACCCATGGATCCTCCCATAAATCTAAAATCCATAACAGCTAATGCTAAAGGCATTGAATTCACAGAACAGATACCTGTTACCACTCCATCTCTTAAACCTGTACCTGCTTGACTTTCTTTAATTCGATCAGCATACGCTCTTCTATCTTTAAAACCCAAAGGATCTGTAGGACTTAGTGAACTATCAAATTCTTTGAATGAATTTTTATCAGCAATTATATTTATCCTTTCATCGCTATTAATCCTATTGTGGTGTCCACAATTATTACAAACATTGAAATTTGAAATTAGATCTTTTCTATAGGCTACTTGCGAACACTCTGAACATTTAACCCACAAACCATCTCCTTCGTCAGTATCTTGGGAAACTTTCCCAACAAATTGATCTTTACGCCTTGCGGCAAACCAGTCGATTAATGACACAACTTTTCCTGTTTTTTCTATTTAAATCTAAGTAAGGTACTTTTATCAAGAAAGATATATAAAAATTTGAGATCATCTAGATTAAAAACTTCTCAAAATTAAAAAATAATGACTTAAGTTGATAATTGAAAATTAATTATTATTTATTTTTCTCCTCAATCATTTTATGAATTATTGGAGTGAGAATTAGTTCCATTGCGAATCCCATTTTCCCTCCATTTACAACGATACTTGTTGGACTTGACATAAATGAATCATTAATCATTCCAAGCAAGTATTGAAAATCAATCCCCCATTTCTCTCTTGCCCCTTTTCTGAAATGTATGATCACAAAGCTCTCATCAGGAGTTGGGATATTCCTGCATATGAAAGGATTAGAAGTGTCAATTGTGGGAATTCTTTGGAAATTAATATCGGTTTTGCTGAATTGTGGGCATATATGATTTATATAATCAGGCATTCTTCTCAATATAGTATCTACAATGGTTTCCGCTGAGTAACCTCTTTCTGCGTTATCTCTATGGATTTTTTGAATCCACTCTAAATTTGTTATCGGAACAACTCCAACAAGTAGATCAGCATAAGAGGCAACATTGTATCCATCACCTTCTACCCCGCCATGCAAACCTTCATAAAAAAGTACATCTGTTCCCTCAGGAATATCTTCCCATGGAGTAAATTGCCCAGGTTCTAGAGATGTCCCAAGTCTTGTATTATGTTCTTCTGCTTCTTCAAGACTATGTAGATAATATCTTTTCTTTCCTCCTCCAGTTTCACCATAGATTTTAAAAAGTTCTTCTAGCTTGTCAAAAAGATTAGCCTCTGGACCAAAATGTGAGAAATTTTCACCTTTTGAAAGAGCGTCTGCCATAGCTTTTTTCATAGGCATTCTTTCAAATCTGTGGTAACTATCACCTTCAACAACTGCGGGAATAATATCTTCTCTGGCAAAAATATGCTCAAAGGCTCTTTTTACTGTACTTGTTCCTGCTCCTGAAGATCCTGTTACAGCAACTACTGGATGACGTTTTGACATTTTTTAAAAACAATATCTAATGATTCTGACAGGTCATATGCCAACTTTATGTTTTACTTAAAAATATTTTTTTATTTATTAATTTTTTTTTAAATTTCATCCATTATTTTATCTCCGATTTCACTGCAAGATAAAACTTCAGTAGACCCATCAGCTAAATCTGCTGTTCTAAATCCTTTTGATAAAACTTTATCAATGGCAGTTTCTAAATTTTCTGCAGCTTCTTCTTCATTTAATCCAATTTTTAACATCATGGAAGCAGATAAAAGCATTGCAATAGGATTAGCTATGTTTTTACCAGCTATATCAGGAGCCGAACCATGAACAGGTTCAAAAACGCCTGGGCCATTATTGTTTAAAGAAGCAGATGGAAGCATACCAATAGAACCAGTTAACATTGCGGCTAAATCGCTTAAAATATCTCCAAATAAATTACTAGTTAAAATCACATCAAATTGACCAGGATCTCTAACTAATTGCATTGCTGCATTATCAACGTACATATTACTTAGAGATATATTTTTATCTTTTGAGGTGATATTTAAAACTGTATCTCTCCACAATTGACTAACCTCAAGAACGTTTGATTTATCAACAGAACATATTTTTTTATTTCTTTGGTTAGCAATTTTTATTGCTATTTCGGTTATTCTTTCTATTTCAGTCGAATCATAAACCATCGTATTGAAAGCTTTTGGGATTTTTGTATTTGTTATGTGTCCTCTTGGTTTTCCAAAATAAATTCCTCCTATTAATTCTCTTACAACAATAAGATCTACATGCTCAACGATTTCTTTTTTTAATGTACTTGAATCTAATAGAGATTTTCTTATTTTGACAGGCCTGATATTTGCGAAAAGGTTTAGGGCAGATCTTAACTTTAGTAACCCACTTTCTGGCCTTAATTCTCTTGCAAGAGAATCATATTTAATATCTCCAACACATGCTAAAAGTACTGCGTCACTTTTTTTACATTGATCTAGTGTCTCATCTGGAGCAGGAGTACCATATTTTTCATACGCTATCCCTCCAAATGATTTTTCAATAATCTCAATATCGAAATTATGATTTTTTGAAAGCTTTTTTAAAACTTTTTTTGTAACTTCTGAAATCTCTGGTCCAATCCCGTCTCCTGACAATAAAACAATCTTATATTTCTTCATTTAAATTTTTGTTTAATAGAACAATAAATTATTGCTTGTCTAATTGTCTAAGTTTTTTTGCTAATTCTGGTAATTTTTTAAAAATACTTGAACTCCTTAGCCATGATTTATTTTCCATCGCGGGGAAACCACTTATTACCTTGCCATCTTCAATGTCACAATGGATTCCGCATTTTGAACTCGCAATGACATTATTACCAACTTTTACTCTATTATTGACTCCTACTTGCCCTGCCAAAATAACACCATCTCCAATATTTGCGCCTCCAGCGATACCAACTTGAGCTGCAAAAGCACAATTCTTTCCAATTTTTACGCCATGACCTATTTGTATTAAATTATCCAACTTTGTTCCCTCATCAATAAAAGTAAATCCAACTGCGGGTCTATCAATACAACAATTAGTTCCAATTTCTACAAAACTCATTATTTTTACACCACCTTTTTGCGGCATTTTTACCCATTTGCCATTTTCAGGAATAAAACCAAATCCCTCTGATCCAATAACAGAATTTGAATTAATTACACAATTATTTTTTAGAGTGGTATTTTCGTAAATAACACAATTTGGATGGATTACATTATTATTTCCTATTTGAACATTGCCTAAAATTGATGATCCAGGAAGAATATGATTATTGTCTCCAATTACAGTATTTTCTCCAATATAGACATTAGGTCCAATATGGCAATCTGCTCCAATTATTGCTGTTTTATCTATAACTGCTGAAGCATGAATTCCTGGTTTGAAATTGATAGTTTGATATAAATAATCCAATACTTCTGCAAATGCAATTCTTGGATTTTTAACGATTATGTTAGATATATTGAGTTTTTTTAGGGCACTAACGATTTCATCGTTGTTAGTAGTTATTATTGCTGATGCTTTAGTTTGATCTAATTTTTCTTTAAGTATATTATTTTCTTCTAAAAAAGATATTTGATGTTTAACTGCAGCATCTAATGAGGCAGCATTATCTATATTTAAATCTTCGAAAATATTGGCACTAATAAAATTTGAATTTCCTTTTTTTATTAGATCAACTAAATCACTTAAAAGCATTTTTCAGTTTTAATTTTTTCTAAGAGAGAGCGAGAACATCTCTATGAACGACAATTATCGAGGAGTTGTTATTTTCTTTATTATTTAAGATACTTCTTAATTTGTCGCTACTTATTGATACTAAACCTTTTGCAACTTCTTTATCATTTGTATTTACGATTTTAACTGCCTGATTAATCGTAAAGTTTCCTTCTACATTCTTAACACCAACCGCTAAAAGAGAGGCACCTTTTTTTTTAATTGCAAAAGAAGCGCCATCATCTAAAGTAATTTTCCCTACTGTTTGAATTGCATGTGAAAGCCAACTTTTTTTGTTTCCAATAGGTTTTTCTATTGGATAAAATAAAGTTCCAATTTTATTATCATTAAATATTTCAATTAAGTTTTTTTTATTAGTTCCATCAACTAGTTGGACTTCGACTCCTCCTTTTGTTGCTATTTCTGCAGAAATTAATTTTGTAGAAATTCCTCCTGTTCCCCATTCATTATTTGAGTTTTGAATATTTTTATCTTTAATTTCCTTTAATTCACTATTATGAACTTCTTTAATAGGTTGCGCATCTTTATTATTGCGTGGATCTTTTGAGTATAGATTTTCAATATCGGTTAATAAAATAAGCTTGTTAGCATTTATAGCCAAGGCAACTAAAGCAGAGAGGGTATCATTATCTCCATATTTAAGCTCTTCATTTGCTACGGTATCATTTTCATTTACTATTGGAATAACATTCAAATCGATTAATCTTTTTAAAGTTTTAGAAGCGTTATTAAAGGATTCTCGTGAATTGAAATCAGCTTTAGTTATTAAAATTTGAGCAATATTAAGACCTAATTTATTAAATACTTTATCGTATAAGGACATTAAATTAACTTGACCTACTGCAGCAGTAGCTTGAAGGGTACTTAAATCATTTGGTCTTGTTTTAATATTTAACTTTTGGCAACCTAATCCAACGGCTCCACTAGTTACTAAAATTAACTTGTTTCCTTTTGAAAGAAAACTTGTAAAGGATTTAGAAAGGTTTTCAATAACTTCTTCTGTAGATGTTTCCTCTGTTCCTCTTAAAATACTAGTACCAATTTTTATAACCCAAGTTTTCATTTTATAAAATTAGAAATTAATTTTTCTATTGTCAAAGTTAAATTAAATTTTATAGGCAGGCCATCTCTATTTAATCTCTTAACTAATATTGTTTTTATATCACATCTATTCCCAACAATAATATCTGTAAAAATTCTGTCGCCAATAATGGCTATATTTTTTGGCTCTCTGCCAATTTCTTTGATAGCAGACAAAGTTACTTTTTTTTTAGGTTTTGATGCATTGTATTTATACCTTAAATTTAATTCTTTCGCTATTTTTTCGATTCTTTTTTTTGATGGATTATTACTTATTAGATATAAGGAGAAAAGTTTTTTAGATTCTATGATCCAATTTTTTACAGCTTTTGGGATCATATTTGATTTTCTATTTACTAGAGTCCCATCCACGTCTAGCAATAAAGAATTAATTCCTTTTTTTTGCAACTCAGATTGAGAAATATTATATATTGGTAAGTTTGAATCCCAATTGACATTTAGGATAGATCTCATTTATTTTAAGAACTACTTTTTTCAAGCTCAGTTTCAATCAAAGGTTGAATTTTATCGAACTCATCATCTTCAACTAATAAGGCACCTTTGTCTTTTAATTTACCAACAATAAAAAAAGGGTCTAGTGGTATATATAAGCCATATTCTTGGTCAAAAAGATTAAAGTTAACTAGCAATTCATAACTCTCACTATCATCATCGACATAATCTTCTTCTAATTCATCGTAAATTGGTTCTTCAAGTTCTCCTGATACTGTTAATGTAACTGCTGATCTGATAAGTCTTAAATCATGTTCTTGAAGGACTGCTTCAGCATTTTTTAGTATTTGTTCATTTTTATCTATTTTCTCAATAAGTTCAGGTTCATCTTTTTCATTTATCTTAAAAAGACTTA
>QCCN01000021.1 GCA_003278925.1 Prochlorococcus sp. AG-347-L17 | reverse complement strand
AAATAGAGCAACTTAATCAAATTGCTGAGCTAATAAAAAATAATCCTAGTAAAAAGTTATCCCTTTCAAAATGCAAGAATCACGATGAAGTAATTAGATTAACCACTGAATGGGGATTTGATATTGGTAAAAGATGGGGAGAATATTAATTGGTTTTATTACCAGCATTATTAAAATTGCCATCAACTTCAAATTAAATACCTAAGATAAATTAGTATTTCTTGTATTGGAGTTATGAAAGAAATTGGAGAGATAAAGTCAAATATATATAAAATAGCTGCTGTTACAGATAGAGGGCAAAGATTAAATAAATTAATTTCTCCTATGTATGAGGAAAAAGCTAATGAAATGGATGAATTGATTGATACTCTTAAAGACTTTAGTTTTGAAATATCAGAAAAATTATTGTCTGGAGAGTGGGAATTGATTTTTTCTAATGTTGAATTATTTCGAAGTTCTCCTTTCTTCCTTGCCATTGAAAAGGCATTAAATGATGAAGTTAAAAGTAATCTTTTTTTTAAATTACATCAATTGCAAGTAGGATCCTTTGGCATATCAACTGTTGGGAGAATTGCTCAAAAGATTGATTTTGACAAAAAAGAATTTATATCTACTTTTGACACTACAATATTTGGGCTCACAACAATTCCTATCTTAGGTTGGTTCAAACTATTGCCTACTTTTGGTGGAAGAGTAATAACCCTAGCAAGTGATTTAGTTTTAAGAAATAATTTACTTGATATGAACTTACAAAAGACAAAAGTTTCCAAAGTTGATGGACTTAATAAGATTCCATTATTTAGTGAATTACTTATGGAAAGATGGTATCCAGTTAAAGAGGTATGGAATAAGTTACCTTGGAATAAAGAATCGCCAAATTGCCAGGTTTCAATTATATACTTAGACGATGAAATGAGAATTATGCAGGATATGTATGGGTCTATTTTTATTTATATAAGGCCTTCAATTTCCTTGTTGAATTCAAAAACAATTTCTAATGATTAATTAAAACACTGAATAATAATTTTGTAATTTATAGAAAAAACCATTAAAAATTTATTTTAAAGATTAATTAATAAAAAAATATCACATCTTAAATATAAATAGGTTATGTTCATAATGAACATTTTTTATTATGCTTAGAAATCAAGAAAAAAATTCTGTTGTTAGAGGAATATTCCTAATAGGAGGTTGGGGCTTAGGTCTTGACAGATTCTACGAAGGAGATAAAAAAGGTGGCTTTTTATCAATCATTGGTTGGAGTATCACATTATTTAGCTTTATCTTTCTTAAATGTTCAGGTTATGAATATGTTGAGGGTGTGAAAAATTATTCAGATTATTCCCCTAACCCTTTAATAGTATTACCTTTACTGGCAGGAGCATATGGTGGCTTTCTAATAATTAAGAAGGCATTTAGGTTAGCAAAGCAATTTGAGAATGCTGAATAATAATAACAGCCGGCAAATTCAAGATAATAGTCCAGATCCTTTCAAATAAAATTTAAATAAAAGAATTACTAAAAGGTTTACTATTGCTAAGGCAACTAATCCATTTCTGTTTTTTACATCTAATTTCTTGACTAAATTAGAAAGATAAACGACTGGATTTTCTGGCTCTTTATTATCCAAATTTTATTTAAATATTAATTTGAAAAGAAAATATCACAGTTTCATTTGAAGAATTAAGATTGTAAAGATGATTATCCAAAAAGAAATAAATAATTTCTAACCCATAATTCCTGCATTTCTTAAAAACGCTTTACCCATATTGCCAATAACAAAAAATAGAGACAAATTAATTAAAAGGATTATTAATAATGCCAACATTTTATAGTTTGGATTTGTTGAAATGCCATCAAATCCATTATTAAGAAATCTTTTAAAAAGTGATTTGTCAATTTTTGGTTTTTGTTGCTCAGAATCAAGTTTTACTTTTTCTTGAGAAGAATCTTGACTACTTGCTTTCTCTAGAAATTCTGTAAATGCTTTAACATTTTCTTCTTTTTTATTCCCCTCATTAAGATCTTTATTGTCTTCATTCAAATTGGGGGACGATTCGATTGAATTATTTTCCTCAGGATTAAGTTTTGAATCTTCCAAATTAGTATTAAATGCTAGGAGTATATTACACCATAAAAAAAACCCACTCGATCAATTGAAGAGAGGGTTAGCTAAGGTTAAAGTTCTTATCTAGATAATAATTTATTTTAAATAAATTTGCGGTTGTAGCATAATGAAGTTTTAATTTAGATTAAATTCAAGTTAATTTTTTTTTAGTACATATGTTAGATGCGAATACTAAAAAAGCATGTAAAGATGATCCCTCAATAAGAGAAATTAAAATTAGAAATATAGAACATGCTATTGAACAAGCAGAATTGATGATAAAAGAATCAAAAATGAGCCAAGAAGAATTAATCTTCTTAAAAAGAAAAATATCGGACTCAAGACAGGATTTAGAAATACTTTATTTAATGAACATTCAATGAATATAAATTTTTTAATTTTTTAAAAGAATTGAATTTTAGCAAAGAAAATAAATTTGTATATTTGAAGACTTATAAAGTTTAAAGAGAATGTAAGAATTTTTATAAAGGTTCTAGTTATGTCTAAAAATAATCTATATATACCTTTAAAGGTTGTTCCATACATCTTCATTTCAATTACTGGAATAGCAATAACAGCAGCTACATATGTAATTTCTTAGTTCTTTAAGCTATATAAAGTTTTTAGATATTAAATAAATTAAAATATTTGTAATAACTAATTGTATGAATAAATTCAAAATAGCAATTTTTACAATATCAATAATCATATTTTCCCTTATTGGGATTAAAAAATTAATTTATATAAATCAAGTTAAAGATTTAAAAAATAAAGAAGAATCATTCTTAAATGAATCTATACGTGTTTTAAATGAATGTTTCGATCTAGAAAATAAAAATAAAAGAACTCTTAATAAATCAATTGAATTAATTGAGTATTGCTTAGAGGAATATGGTTATAAAAACTGATTTCAAAACTTGAATGATGAATTTCCTTAATACTCCACTAATATGCAAATAAAAAATTTCTCATCAATAATCTTGTTATGTTCCATAATTTTTTAATAATAATATTTTCCTAATTTAATTTTTTAAAATGACTAAAGTTAAATGTTCTTATTTAGGAAATTTAAACTGTGAGGCTATTCATCTACAATCTGGAAGTCTTATTAGAACTGATGCACCTTTAGATCACTGCGGTAAAGGTGAAAGTTTTTCTCCAACTGATTTATTAGCAACATCTCTAGGTACTTGCCTGTTAACCATCATGGCAATCAAAGCCAAATTGAAAGGATTTGATTTGAAAGGTATATATTTAAATATTGAAAAAGTAATGACACAAAATAGCGAGAGGAAGATAAAAGAACTAATAATAGATATTTTCATACCAGAGAACACTTCTAATAAAACTATTGATTTTTTGAAAAAAGCTTCCAAAGAATGTCCAGTTACAAGAAATTTATCTCAAGAAATAGATATTAAAATTAGTTGGCATAATGATAAATCTCAAACATAGTAGTTACATAAAAATTAATGAAATACTTTATTGGAATAGTCCTTCTTTTATTTGGAATATACATAATGACAGACTTAGCATTAAAGACAAGGTATACAAGGAAAAGACTTTCAAAAGGAAAAAAATAAATCCTATAAATTTTAATATTGCAGATTAAGAAAATAGATTTATTTTTGTACTAAGAATTAAGGCATATTTTAGTTTTATTTTTTTACTATTTTTTGGTCAATCAAACTAATCAAAGGGATCATGAAATTTACATTTATTCCAACAGTGCACCATGTATAAATAATAAGAAAAAATATTTTTATAAATAAATTAGGGGGTAAGGTGAAAAATATTTTGAAAAAACCTCCAATGAATAATACCAATATTCCAATTTGCAAAAGACCTTTGATTATCCATTTAACTCCATTTTTTTTAATATTTATATAAAACCAGAAAAAAACAAAACTAGATAACAATAAATATATAAAATTTATGATCATCTTTTCAGAGAAAATCTAATAAATTTGCCATTAAGGCATGATGACAATTATCACTTTTTTATCTGCTAATTTTTATTAAAAATGGAAAAGTAATACAAAAAACAATAAAAATAAATTGTTTTTTAAATTTTTTATCTTAAAACATTTTAGATTTTAGTAAATCAACTCTTTTTTGATTCACTCCCAAATCACTTTCTCCAACTCTTGATTCTGATCTTATTGATAAGATGTTTGATTCAGGTAGAAAGGATACTTCTAAGTCGTCTACATACTTCATCCATTTACTGGTTGCCTCAGCATGAAGATAATCGCCATCAATTTCTACAATCTCAGTTCTTGGAGTGTTTTCGATAAATGTTTTAATCTCTTCAAAAGGTTTTTCAATATTAATAACCTCCCATTCTTCTCGTACACAATGAGCAATCTCTACACAAGGTTTTAGTTCTATATGTGAGGCAAATGATGAAGAAGGGAATAAAAAGCTTGAACAAATTAAAATTGTTAAAAAAAGTATTTGCATTAACAGAAGAATTTAACGACTCATAATCTAACGAATTAAATTACTAATTTGTAATGACGACATAATTATTTTGGAAGAAAGCATATTTGTTTTTATATTCAGAATTTAATATTTATTTCTAATAATCCCAAAAAAAAGACCCCTCGAAGAGAGATCTTTTAAAATTGATTTATATCAAGTGTTTCCTTGTTTCCACTGAAATAAATCAATTCCTCCTACACACAATCCTAATATCACACTTAAAATCAAAATATGTAATGCTTAATAGACCTCTATTTTAACTGTCACATCTCAAAAAATACAAAAAGTACTCAAACTTTGCGGCCGAGTACTTTTAAAGTTATCAGAAAAAAGTGTGTGAGGAGTTTCTGATGTATTTAATTTACTCCGTAGGTAATTTAAAAGGCTACAGTATAAATTACTAATTATTTAAATCTTTCAGAAAAATTGGACGTTGATGAAAAAAATAATCAAAAAAATAAAAAATTCATGAAGATCATTTACAAAAAAATCATTTTTCTTATTTCGGCAATTGCTCTTTTTTCAGTAATAGTAGGTGTTGTCAAATATTCGTTTACTTATATTGAAAATAATCCCGAAAAATACTTACCTACAAAAAAGTAAGAAAAAAATTAAGTATAAATTCACTTCAAAAAATCTATAAAGTGTCTTAAATATGTTCTACATAGACAGCTTGAGTCATGAAAATCAAAAACACTTCAGTTCTTAATCAGAATAATATTCATTTAAATCAATTCAAAAATAAGCATAAATATCAAATACTTGAGAATTACTGGAAGAAAAGAAAGAAAGAATGTGAAAAAAATCTTTCAAAATTTTGCTAACCGATAATTATGAATTTTATTTTTTCTTTTTTATTAGCATCAGTGATGTGGGTACAAGTTCCACAGTGGGAAGCTGACTGGTCAAAATGTGCTGTGGATGTTCCCGATTCATCATGTCACTGGTACATAGCTGCTCCTGATAATACGTTTGGGGAAGGATTTAGTTGGGAAAATGCTCCTTGGTTTGATGCTAATGGATTACAGGATGTAGCTAAAATTGAGAAAGAATCTGTAGTTGAAAAACTTCAAAATAACTAAAGTTTCTATTTCATCAATTAACTTTTAAAAGTATTTAAATCTAGTTGCTTAGTGGTTAACTTTTGATTAATTAAAAAAATTTTATGCGTTTCAAAGTAAGTCTAAAAAAAAATGGAAAGGAATTTGATGAAGTTGTTATAGCTAATAATAAAAAAGAGGCTATGGAAGTAGCTTTAAAAAACAATCCAGAAGCTCAAGCATTAAACTCTAATTGGACATTTAAGATTTAATTATTTGCGAAGCTTAGGAATCAAAAGAGATGCGACACAAATAACGCTAATTGCAGGTCCAGGCGAAAGATTAAAGACTATAGAGAGAATAAATCCAAGAAGTGAGATGCATAATCCAAAAAATGAAGACCTCATCATTGCAATTCTTAAACTATGAGCCTTATTTAGCCCTAACAAAGTTGGCGTAGAAAGAAGAGCAATTACAAGAATTACTCCCACTGCTGACATTGAACTAACAATTACTAATGCCGTTGTAAAACTCAAAGCAAGATTTAATAAAGAAACGTTTATACCACTCGCGGATGCACCTTCTGGATCCAATCCCACATAAACAACCTTTTCATAACCAAAAGTCATTAAAAGTATAAATACTAAAAAAGCAATTATTGTTCTAAGTAAATCTCCAAAATTTGCTGTCAATAAATCGCCAAATAATACTGCCTCCAAATCAATCCTTATTCCGAGTAAAGGGATTATAAGGACTCCAAACCCAAGCATTCCAGCAAGAATAGTATTCATAACTGCTTCATAATTTTCACTTTTTCTATTAGTTAAACTTTCTGCAATTACCGAGCCCAGAAGACCACTTATAACACCACCAATTGAGGGGTGAATTCCAAGCGCTAATGCGAGGGCAAGTCCAGGCAAAACACAATGAGAGATTAAATTAACTTGTAATAATCTCTTATGGGTGA
>QCCN01000020.1 GCA_003278925.1 Prochlorococcus sp. AG-347-L17 | reverse complement strand
AGCTAAATGGAATATCTACACTATTAACTTTTTCAAAAATTTTGATTAACTCTAAAACACTTGTACCTTTTCCTGTCCCAAGATTTATGATTAAGTTTTGCGGTTTTTCTTTTAGTAAATGATTTAATGCCGATAAATGTCCATCTGCAAGATCCATTACATGTATGTAATCCCTAATTCCAGTACCATCTTTTGTAGCCCAATCTGAGCCAAAAATTTTTATTTCATCTAATTTGCCAATAGCTACTTTTGTTATTTGTGGAAAAAGATTATTTGGTTTTCCAAAGGGATCCTCGCCAATTAGACCGGAAAAATGGGCTCCTGCAGGATTAAAATACCTTAGCGAAGCAATTCTCCAATGGGATGGGTAACTTTTATATAGGTTGGAAAGGATTCTTTCTATTGTCAACTTTGTGTATCCATAGGGATTGACGGGCTCACAAATATCATCCTCTTTCAATAATTTGTCAGAATTAGCTTTGTAAAGTGTTGCACTACTACTGAAAACAATAGTTTTGCAATTATATTTTTCCATTATTTTTAAAAGATTTATTGTTCCAATGACATTGTTCTCCCAATATTTGATAGGTTCATTAAGTGATTCAGAAACTGATTTCAACCCTGCGAAATGAATGACCGCTTCAATATTTTTTTTAAGTTTAAAACTCATCTCAAATACTTTTTCAATATCACATTTTTTGGTTAAATCACCTTTAATTAAATTAATTTTTCCTTCAGTATTTATACCCTTTTGCTTTAAGATCTCTGAAATTTTTTTGATAGATTTATTTGAGGAATTTAAAAATGAATCAATGATAAAAATCACATAACCTTTTTCCAAAAGCAAAAGACAAGTATGTGATCCTACAAAACCAGCTCCACCAGTAACAAGTATTGATTTCATTATTTCTTGGTTTTACTTATTTTAAGATATGTCCACCATTATTCGAATATATGTGATAAACAAAAAAATTATTAAATATTCAAAAGATACAAAGTTTAGAATGGAATCCTAAAATATTCCTGAACATAGGAATAAAAGATACATTAAAACTTTAAATTTGAGGTTTAAGTTTAGTAAAATTTTCAAAATGGCTCAATTTTGTAAATACTATTGTTTGGGAAATAAAAAAGTATACTTCTGAAAAAGGCAGTGAATTGTGAGACTGGCTTTTTAAGTTAAAAACTAATTTATAAACTTACTGAAAGAGGGGGAAATTTATTTGTATTGATAATTTATCTAATGGAAATATAAATCATTTACTTTTATGATACTGAAATTAAAGTAGCATAATAAAAGTTTTTAGTTATTAATTAAAAATGAGCTTTTAAAAATGAAAAAAATTATAAAACCTAACGAAAAAATTTTTATTGCTGGAGCCAATGGAATGGTAGGTAAAGCGGCAAAAAAAAGCTTGCTAAAATCTGGCTATGGACTAAAAGAAAATGATGGTTTATTATTAACTCCCTCAAGACATGATCTAGATTTACTTGATTTTGAAAAAGTCAAAATATGGTTTGAAATTAATAAGCCTTCTGTTGTTATATTAGCCGCAGCTAAAGTTGGTGGAATCTTGGCAAATAATTCAAAACCTACGGATTTTATTTTAGATAATTTAAAAATTCAAAACAATATTATTGAGAATGCTTGGAAAAATAATGTCAAAAGATTTCTTTTTTTAGGGAGTAGTTGTATTTATCCAAAATTTGCTAGACAACCTATTACTGAGGAATCTCTTTTAACTGATTCTTTAGAAGAAACGAATCAATGGTATGCCATAGCAAAAATTGCTGGAATTAAACTTTGTCAGGCATTAAGGAAACAACATAATTTTGATGCTATTTCATTAATGCCAACAAATTTATATGGTCCTAATGATAATTATCATCCAGAGAATAGTCATGTAATGGCAGCTTTAATCAGAAAATTTTCTTATGCAAAAAAGAAATCTTATGATAGTGTTACTTGCTGGGGTAATGGATCTCCATTAAGAGAATTCTTATTTGTTGATGATCTTGGAGATGCTATTGTTTTTGCCCTTGAGAATTGGGATCCTAATTCTCCTAATGCCCCTATTGATAGAGAGGGAAATCCATTAACAATTTTAAATGTAGGTTCAGGTTTAGATATTTCAATTAAGGATTTAGCGAATAAGATAGCTAAGTTTTCACAATATAATGGTGAAATTATTTGGGATCAAAGCAAACCAAATGGTACACCAAAAAAACTTTTAAATATTGAAAAGATTACTAAACTGGGTTGGGAACCAAAAACTAGTCTTGACGAAGGAATATTGAAAACAATAAGTTTATTTAAAAAAGAAAATTTATATGAAACTAAATTTTTGTGAAATAAGTTTACCCTATTTCAGTTATAAAAATTTTTATACCAATAAACCAAGTTAAATAACCCTTTATCTAGAGATGTAGAAGGTTTATAGTCAATCCAATTAGTTATTTTTTCTAAATCTGCCCAGGTTTCAACTACGTCGCCTTTTTGCATGCCCAAAAATTCCTTTTTGGACTCTTTACCTAAATTTTTCTCTAAAATATTAATAAAATCCATCAGTTTTATTGGGTTACCATTACCAATATTAAAAATTCTGTATGGTGCATTGCTAGAAAAATCACTTTTTGTTTCTTCACAGAATGCAGGTTTGAAACAGCATCTATAAATTCCTTCTATTACATCATCTATGTATGTAAAGTCTCTTCTCATATTCCCATGATTAAATATTTTGATTTTTTTTCTTTCTAAAATAGATTTAATAAATATCATAGGGGCCATGTCTGGTCTTCCCCAAGGACCATAAACAGTAAAGAATCGCAAACCTGTGGTTGGTATCTTGTATAAATGGCTATATGCATGAGCTAATAATTCATTTGATTTTTTAGTTGCAGCATAAAGACTTACTGGATGGTCTACACTTAGCTTCTCATTAAATGGCAATCTTTTATCATTTCCATAAACAGAACTACTTGAAGCAAAAATAAAATTTTTTATACTTTTTTCTTTACACATCTCCAAAACATTTCCGAATCCAACCAAATTTGAATTTATATATGATTCTGGATTAATTAATGAATATCTAACACCTGCCTGTGCAGCAAGATGAACAACTACATCAAAATCATGTTCAAAATAAATTTTCTTAAAAGATTTTTTATCTTCTAATGTAAGTTTAAAAAAATGCCAACTACCTCTTGATTGATCTTTCTTTTTTTTGATTTCCTCTAATCTAGCTAACTTTAAATCTATACAATAGTAATCGTTGATATTATCAATACCAATAACATTAGCGTTTGCATCTAATAATTTACAAACTAAAGCTGCTCCTATAAAACCAGCACACCCTGTTACTAATATTTTTTTACCTTCTAAGGACATAATTTTTTATAATTAAAAAATTATATCAAAGAAATCAAATTACATTTTAAAAAGAAGATTAAACTAAAAGTTTTCAAATCCTAAAATGACAATCTAAAGTATTTATATATTTTGTTTGAAATTAGTTCTAAAGCAAATATTTCAAACAATATTACCAAAAGAAATTAAGATTTTGCTTCTACTATTTCAAATGAAATTAATAGAGGTGATGTTTTAAATATTTACTAAATTGATCACATTATAAATTATTTGGATAAAGGTATTAGAAATTGAATTTAATTATGTTTTAAGTTTATTTTTGAATATTATATTATCTCTAAAAGATTATGTACTCAATTTTCTCTTCTTAAAATAATTTTTAAAATAAGTTTATTAAGTAAATGAATCTATTTATATTAATGAAAGCAATTATAAGTTATATTTGAAAGCAACTATACAGTATATTAATTGTTGTACTAAGTATTAATATAAAATTTTAGATTAACAAAATGGTTAATTATAAAAATGATTTAATAAATAAATTAAAAGATAACACCTCCTTGATTTGCGTAATTGGGCTAGGATATGTAGGATTACCTTTAGCTTTAAATTTCTGTGAGAAAAAGTATAATGTTCTGGGGTTAGATATTGATGAAGAAAAAATAAATAAAATAAATTCTGGAAGTAGCTACATATCGTACATTAAAAGCTCAAGAATAAAAAATGCCATAGATAATAAATCTTTAGAAGTAAGTTCTAATATCTCTTCAGTTAAAAAAGCGCACGCAATAATTTTATGCGTACCTACTCCGCTTACTAAACATAATGAACCTGACTTAAGTTTCATAAATCAAACTTTAAAATCTATCCTGCCTTATCTTCAAAAAGGACAAATTTTAAGCCTCGAAAGCACCACTTATCCTGGCACTACAGAAGAAATAGTTAAACCATTTATTGAAAAAAGAGATTTTAAAATTGGTTCAGACTTCTTCTTGGTTTATTCACCAGAAAGAGAGGATCCTGGGAATAAGAAATATAACACTCGTACTATTCCGAAAATATTAGGTGGAATTACTAATTCTTGTAAAGAGGCAGGGCAAAAACTATATGAAAAAACCATAGATAAAGTAATAACTGTCAGCGATACAAAAGTAGCTGAGATGACCAAACTACTAGAAAACATTCATAGAGCAGTAAATATTGGTCTAATAAATGAATTAAAGGTTCTTTCAGATAAAATGAAAATTGATCTTTATGAAGTTATTGATGCCGCTTCAACAAAACCTTTTGGATTCGTTCCATATTATCCAGGTCCAGGTTTAGGTGGTCATTGTATACCTATAGATCCTTTTTATCTTACATGGAAGGCTAAAGAATTCGGAATGCATACAAGATTCATTGAACTTGCAGGAGAAATCAATACCTATATGCCTTTTTATGTTTTAGAAAAAACTACTGATTTACTAAACGAAAATGGCTTTGCCATCAAAGGAAGTAAGATATTAATTCTTGGAGTAGCGTATAAAAAAAATGTAGATGATATGAGAGAATCTCCATCAATAGTAATAATGCAATTATTAAAGCAAAAAGGTGCTTGCATTGAATATTCTGATCCTTTTATTCCTGAAATTCCTAAACTTAGAAAGTTTTCTTTAAAATTAAAAAGTACACCAATCACGAAAGAAACATTGAAAAAATTTGATTTAGTTTTACTACTAACAGATCATGATGAATTTAATTATGATCTAATTGAAAAAAATAGTGCTTTAATTGTTGATACTAGAGGCAGATATAAACCATCAAAAAGCATTTCTAGATCTTAATTGATCATAGATAAGTTTTCCAAATAATTTGTTGAAAAAAAATTGTTAATGTTAATCAAAAATGGTTAAATATAACAAATTATTTTTGGGAACAATATTTAAATTTTTAAACTATAGATCTTATTATCAAGTGTAGTAAAAAATTAGAAGGTAATTTTAAAACTTCTTAGGATATGAGGATTTTATTGGAATTCAAAGAAATATAGATAACTTACTAAGTTTATTAATTTCTAAGCGAAAGTGCTCCAAATTCAATTTATTAACAAGTCTTTGGTATAAATCTAAAAGTAAATTTAAAAGATAATAGAATCTTATTTTAGATGTTATTCTTTAATTATCAAAGTGACATTTTATCTAACTTACCGTAACAGAAGATAATAATTTTTTTAAAAAGGCATAATTTCAAATGAAAAAATATTTTATCTTAAGTAAAGAATATGGCATCTTATTTTACAAATAGAATAATTAGGGAATATTATTATTTAAAAAGTACATGTCTGTAAGGAAAAAATTAAGGGATATTCTTCTACCATATCTTTCTTCCAAAGTCGATAAATCTTTAGAAGATCTTGATAGCAATGGTTTCTTGTACAAAAAAAAGTTTTTTTCTAAAATTGAAATTAAAGAATTTTTTCCTAATTTAAAATTTTGTGAGAGCAATATTGAAAAAAAAATATATTTAAAAAAACTATTTGAAAAATATTCAAAATTTTATAAAAATAAAAAAATTGATGTAAGGGCTAAAACAGAAAATCATAAAATTGATTATGGATTGATTGATATTAGGGACCCTGATGAACTTCAGGATGAGCATCCTTTGAGACTAAGAATAGATAAAATACTTAAACGTATTGAGGAATACATACCGAATAATTATATCTTTAATCACTTTAATGTATATTTATACTCTGAATGCTTTAAACCAAGATGCCTACATATAGATTCTTTTAATGGGAAACATCTCAAAGCATTTATTTATTTAACAAATTCAAATTTTGAAGATGGAGTCTATTCATATGTTCCAGGATCTCATAAAAAAAAATTTATTAATTTTTTACAATATATATTAAATACCATAAGAGGTTCAGATCTTGGAGTTAAATCCAATGATGGTACACTTTATTCTGTAGAAAGTTGCTTTAGTTTTCCAGCAGAAGTTGGGGACATGCTAATCAGTGATCAGAGGGGGGTTCATGGAGATTTACCTTGCAATTCAAACGGGTCTGGGAAAATTGTATTAGTAGTAAATTTTTTAATGCCTAATCTATAAAAATTTTTTATATCGTTTAAAATCTAGTAATTTATTTTAAATATAAAAAATAGAATTCTCAGATTTTTTCCTAATTTACTCTAAGGATATAGATCAAATTTCTATTTTCAATTATGGTGGATAAGATTAAATCTTATCTTTTATTGCTAGGCCAAGTTATGCATAGAAAATCAATATATAAGGCTGAAAACAATTTTAATAATTCATCGAATAAATTTATAAATATTTAACAAAAACTCATATTTAAATATTCACTTAAAAAAATTTAAATAGTTTTTTGAAATTTTTATTTATATGTTTAATCTTGTAGTAATCTTTATTATCTATATAATAATTTTTTTTATGAAGAGTTTTGGAATTGTTAATTATATGGAACCTTTACCAATACTTGGCAATAAATATTGGAGAGCACATCAAATAGCTAGTGCTTTATCTGATAATGGATTTATATGTGATTACTACACTTCTAAATTTAATCATTTTGAAAAAAGATTTTATCGCAGAGATATTTTAAATAAATTAGATGAACCTTTTAAAATATATTTATGCGATGCTACTAAATATAAAAGTAATAGATCTTTAAGTAGAATTATCTCTAATATAACTTTTTCAATATCACTTTTACTAAAAGCTCTTTCAAGCCAAAGAAATACTTGGATTATTTCATATCCACACTCTTTTGGAATTATCTTTCTTCTTTTAAGTAAATTGATTCATAAAAAAAGAAAAATTATTGTAGACATTAGAGATTCTCCTTTTTCAAAAGTTAAAAGTTTAAAAGCAAAATGTTTTAATATTTTAGAGTTTTTTTTGATCGAATTATGGATAGGCCATATTGATCAATTTATTGGCATGGGCGAGAATATTTATCTAAATTTTCCTAAAAGATTTAGAAAAAAAATTATTCCGAAATACTCCTATATACCAATAAGTATAAAAGAAAAAGTTTCTGATTCCTTTTATCTAAATAATTCTGAAAATAATAATGTAATTTTCGTGGGCACTCTTACAAAAAGTTTTGATTTGAAAGAGGTTATTTTCAGTTTTTTGAAATCAAGAAAAAATAATGTTTTCCATATTGTTGGATCAGGGCCTGAATTTGCATATTTAAAAAATAAATTTAAAAAAAACAAAAATATAATATTCCATGGATATAAAAATCAAAACGAAATTAGTTACCTCTTTTCTAATTCAAAATTTGGAATCCTTCCCTATTCTCAAAATGATTTGAGATATAGCAACCATATTACAAATAAATTTCCTGAGTATTTGTCTTCTGGTTTAATAACAATTTCACCTTCATGGTGCAATTCTATTAGTAAAATAATAAAAGATAATAAAATTGGCTTAGTTTATAATTCATATATTGATTTAGATAATATATTTTCTCAGATTGAAACATATTCTTTTTGTAAGGAAGAAATCATAAAAGTATATAAAAATAATTTTAGCTATGAATTATTGCAGAAAAATTTAATAAGATTCATATCCTAAGTTTTTTATTAAGGTTGAATATAAAATTTTTTAAAATTCAAAATATATAATCCTTATATTCTTCTATCAAGAAGAAGCTACCGCAGTAAGTAAAGCGATATAAGAAAGCAATGCCGGTATTAAGCATTTCATTTAATGACGAAATCAAAATGCATGAATTTTTTATTTTGTAATTTAGTTATATTTTGTTTTAATTGAATTTCTTAGAGTTGAAATTTTTCTAAACCCATAATTTTATCTAAAAATGATTAATCTTTTTAAATTTTAAATACTATAACGACTCCTTTTCTTTCAAATAATTGCTGATTTTCCATTCAGGAACAAATTCTGATATGTAATTAATTATTTTTTTTGATTGATTATCATCAATTGCTCTATTCATTAAATCAAGTTTATCCCAAAAGTCATCATCTAATTTCATTTCTTCTTTTGCTTTAAATATTAGTGGGTGGTCAGTAGGACTTGCATTTGCATCTACTAATAATTCCTCATGAAGCTTTTCTCCAGGTCTTAGTCCAGTTATTTTTATTTCAATATCTCCATATGGATTATCCTCTGTTTTTATTGTCTTACCACTTAATTGAATCAATTTCTTGGCAATATCCTTAATCAATATAGGATCTCCCATATCCAACAAAAATACTTCTCCCCCCTTAGCAATTGAGGAAGACTGTATAACGAGTTGTACTGCCTCAGAAATTGACATAAAATATCTAACTATATTTTTATGGGTAAGAGTCAAAGACTTACCTTCACTTATTTGTTTTTGAAATTTTGGGACTACTGAACCTGAAGAACCTAGTACATTTCCAAATCTAACCATACTAAATTTAGTTTTTGATTTTAATCCTTTGAGATTATCTTTCTCTTTCTCTTTATTAGCGAAACCAATCACTATTAATTCAGCTAGTCTTTTAGTTGCTCCCATTAAATTTGTAGGTCTTACAGCTTTATCTGATGAAATTAGTGTAAATCTTTGAATCCCATATTCTTTTGAAGCTTTACATAAAAAATATGTAGAAAAAACGTTATTATAAATCCCTTGAATAGGATTATTTTCAACAAGAGGGACATGTTTGTAAGCAGACGCATGATAAACAACATCAATCTTATATTTAATTAAAATCTCTTTAAAAAATTTATAGTTAGTAGCATCTGCTAAAACCAGTTCACAAGGAACTGAAGTTTTTAGATCTTCTATCTTAACTCCAATAGAATAAAGGTTTATTTCGCAATTATCATATAAGATGATTCTCTTTGGATTTAAAGGGATTACTTGCATCACCAATTCTGAACCAATTGATCCTGCTGCTCCAGTAATGCATATTGATTTACCTTGTATTGCTTCCTTCATTAAAGAAATATCTGGTTTAATTAATTCTCTCCCCAATAAATCTTCTGTAGAAATTGGAGAAATATTATCAATCTTTATTTTCCCAGAAGTAATATCTTCAAAAGAGGGGATTTTAAAAACAGGAATAGAAAATACTTCTAAAAAGTTTAATATCTCTTTAATTCTCTTTTTATTTGCTGATGGGATAGCTAAAAATATTTGATCAATTTTTTGAGAAATTGAATTAAGACTTTTTGGTGAATAAATATTTAAATTATTTATTTTTCTATTCTGGAGGCTTTTGGAATCATCAAGAAATGCTACTACATTTTTTTCTTTAGAATATTTAATAGTATTGTATAGCTTAATTCCTGCATCACCTGCACCATAAATAGCTATTCTTGGCTTAAGATTACTTTTATTTTTATAAATAGAAAATAAAATATCTCTTATAAAAAATCTAGAAAAGCCACCTAAGCATGTATTGATGATAAAAAAAATTATTAAAAACTTGTTTGATACTATCGTTAGATTTAATATTTTGGAAATGGTGCCAATTGATATAATCACCAATACATTCCTAAAAGTATGCAAGTAAAGATAAGTACTTCCTATATATCTTGTAATTCCTTTATATTGACCTGTTAGAAAATAAATTGATATTGTTAGTGTTGTAAATATTAAAAAATAAGTGGGAAAGTAATTATAGTTATTCAAAATTAATCTATTAGAAGAAAAAATGTAAAATGTAAATATCGAAGAAAAAACAAATATTAAAATATCAAGTAAAAATAATAAAATTTTTCTATATAAAGTTGGTTGATTCATTAAATATGAAATTAAATACATTATCAAATAAATTTTTAGAATTAATTATATTACCTAAACGCAATACCAAAATATGAATATTTATAAAATTTAAATAAGCATTTATTGTGTTCTCACAAATTTATAGACTTATTAAAGTATTTTCTTCATTATTAAAAGTTTCTTTAATGAAAAAAATATAATCTAACTCTAAATTAAGAATTTTCAGTCTATTTCTTAAATTGGTTATTTCCTCATATTTAAGATTTTCCAATTTAGTCACAAGAATAATTTTATTATCAGAATTTAAATCCGAAAAGATTTTTTCACAATTAAAAACTTTTAATGAACTATTTGATTCATCTATGATTTTTTCTAAATAAGACTTAAAATTATCTTTCAATTCTTTTTCCAAATTACTGGTATGTATCAAATTTAGTTTTCCATAATTGTTTATTATTTCTTCGATTGGAACTTGGTTATCTTTAATTAAAAAAGAATCTTTATTTTTAGAAAATTCTACTAAATACTTTATTTTTAAGAAAGATTTTAAATTTTCCAAATCATATATTAAGCCACTCTTTTTCTCTTTTATTTTTGTTATTAAGAAACCTATTATAAAACCTATAAATAAGCCAATTAATCCATTTAATATTTTATTTGGCGCAACAGGTTCATCAAGGACTGTTGGGACAGTTATCAACTCCCAGGGATCCTTTAACTTTGCCTCCTCAATCTCAATTGCTCTCAATTGATTTTCTAATCCTACAAGACTAGATTCATCCCTATTAGCCTGCCTAATTAATTCTTTATAGTAAAGAATTACTTCTTTTGGCCTTGTTGCTGCCTCCATAACTGCCTCTTTTTCAAGTCTTTCAGCTTTTAATAAACCTATAGATCTTTTGATTAAAACTTCTATTAGTAACTGACGTCTTTTTAATAATTTCTGAATAACTTCATCATTTTCTGTATATTTTGTTCTAGCTTCGGCTAAATTTTCTTCTATACTTTTAAGAGAACTAGAATAACCTTCTTGAACGATTAAGGGGATAGTTGCCCCTATATATTGCAATTCTCTAAAGTTGTTCCCTAAGGATTTAATTTTATCAATTTGGTAATCAATATCTCTTATTCTGTTAAGAGCCTGAACTCTAACCTGTTCAATTCTTAAATTATTTCCAAGGCTAATTGTACTAGCTCCCTTTTGTATTACGTTTAATAAATTTAAACTTTCTAGATTCTGATCTATAGCAAAATTTTGCGCATCTTTGAATGATTTAGTACTTTTATCTTTATAAAATTGCACTTGTGTTTTAAGGAAATTTTTTGTTAATTCATTTCTACGTTTTTGAGCCCTTCCTGAATAATCCTGATATTTTTTTGAAATTTTGTTTAAGACAGTTTTTATTAATTCTTTATCTTTATCTCTATATAAAATCCTTAATATTGAAGTATTTTCTTTTAAAACAACATTTAAATTATCTTTTTTCCAATCATCGAATGTTAATCCTTTATTCTTCATTTTACTTAAAACAATATTCTCAAAAATTGGTAGCAAAATCGAAGGACTTTCAAGAATACCCACCTCTGTCATAAGAGTATTATTATTATTTCCAGTAATTTGATCTGCCAACGGAGATGGGACAGGAAGCTGAGAAATTCGATTTGTCCGCTGAGTATCAAGAACTATTTCAAATTGGCCTTCATAAACCTTTTTTAAAAAAAACGAAATCAAAAAAAATACCAAGAAAAAGATTAATGATGTAGCACTTATAAATTTCCTATTTCTTAAAAAAAATCTTAAACCAGCTTTAAGATCTAATTCTTGTGAGTTCTCTAAATTTATATCATCAATATCTAAATTACTATTCATAATTATTTAAACTTAAATATGAGAATATAATTTGACTAACATAATAACATATTTTTATATCCAAACTCAAAGTTAAAAATCGAATTTTT
>QCCN01000019.1 GCA_003278925.1 Prochlorococcus sp. AG-347-L17 | reverse complement strand
CTTTTTGTTCTTCTGAAGTTTTTTTAGCTTCTAATTCCTTTTTTGCTTCTGCTTCTTTTTTAGCTTCTAATTCCTTTTTTGCTTCTGCTTCTTTTTTAGCTTCTAATTCCTTTTTTGCTTCTGCTTCTTTTTTAGCTTCTAACTCTTTTTTAGCCGCTATATATCCTTCTTGAAATTTTCTTTCTAACTCCTTTTTATTAGCATTATTAAATCTTCTTAGTAATTTTTCAATGAAGCTCACTTAAATTATAAAAATTTTTTATAAGGTAATTCAATAAAAAGAATTTGTCATCTACTTCTTAAAAATTAATTTATTTAACAAATATTTTTTAAAAAGTTACCTCATATCTCCTTCATATTATTCATTCATAGATCAACTAAGTCCATACTTTTTCCTTCAGAAATAATATTGTAGCTATAAGTCTCAACTATAGCCTTATTTTAGCGTGTTATTTGGGAGCACTAGGTCGAAGGTTCTAATCCTTTCATAATGACTCTAATAATCAAAGCAATAGAAAGGATGCCAAGTCTGTCTTTTATTGAGAAAATTCTTACTGCAAAGATTTTCATCAAAATACCTTCAGAAAAAATATAATTCGTCATATAAAATTAAAAAAAATTTAAAAATTAGTCTTTAATTCAAGATGGATAAAAGCCAAAATCTTTCGATGGTATTGACCTTGGAATATTAACTCTCTAATTATTTACTGAATTTTTCAAAAATAATTCTAAAAAATAAAGAATTCCAGATAAAAAATATATCAAATTGATATTAAACTATTGTTCTTATATTTTAAATAATAAGTAAAGATAAAAATTAAGTTTTAAAACTTTAAATACTTAGATTCCATAAGCTGATCAATTGTGAAATCAATAAGTTTTTAGAAATACAAATTCAATTGCGAACTATATAAAAATAGGTATCTGAAAAAAAAAATTTTTAGCCCCTTTAATTATTTTTAATTTTTTTAAAGAAAAATGTGCAATTTAATTTTTATTAATTACTTATTAAGTAAATCTAATAAATTCTACAATAATGATAATCCTATTAAAGAAAATGATCTTAATCAAGCTTTATTTTATGTTAATAGAGCTTTATCTATAGAAACATTTCCATCAAATGAATTATTAAGTCAGGCTTACTTTTTAAGGGGAAAAATTAACTGGAGCCTTAAAAATTATATTGAAAGTATTTTAGATTTAGATAAAACAATTAAAATAGAAAAAGATCATTATTTAGCCTTTTATTACAGAGGGAAAGCAAAAAGGGAATTATCTCTTTTTGATGAGGCACTAAAGGATATTGATATTACTATAAAACTTAAGTCAAATGAAAGAGATTATTTTTTAGAAAGAGCTTTTTTAAAAATAAAACTAAAATTATTTTCTGGAGCTTTAGATGATTTTGATAATGCTATCAATATAGATCACAATAACTCATTTATTTTCTTTCAAAAAGGTATTTATGAATCACAGTTGAGGAATTTTGGAGAAGCAGTTAAAAATTTTGATATTGCTTTAAAAAAATCATTAAAAAATGATTTTCATAGAAAAATTATTCAAATTCATAGAAACTTTGCTGAAGAAAAATATATAGAAAACTTTCAAACTCTATTGAATAAAAATAAATTATTTATAAATTATAAAAACTATTAAAAATATATATCACAGAATAAAAACTATAGAATTTAAAATAAATTTACTGTTTTTAATTTATAGGACAATACAAGTTTTTCGCTATAAATAGTTGCAAGCAATTAATTATAAATATTTAAATTTCTATCAAATATTAATGAATATAAAATTTTTCAACTTAAAAATTATCACAAAAGCAAACCTTTTTAAAATATATACAAATCTAATTAAATAAAATTTCTTTAAGAGGTATTAAAAATATCAAAATTTAATATGGCTATTCCATAATATATTTTTTAAAGATTTTTTTTATTTAAATATACTTATAAGATCATTTTAATAATTTCTAGATTCGTGAGATTTCCAATCTGCTAATCTACTATTAAACCAAGAATTAAGATTGATAAATTTATCTTTTATTGATTTTCTATAATCATTGCTTTCAAAGTCTACTTTTGAAGTTATAATTTTGTGCTGAGCACAAGGTATTCTAATTGTTTCTTGCCATTTTCTGATATATCCAGGATTTGCTATTGAACCAGGTATATATTTTTCTCTATAAATTTTCCCATAACATTTATTATTTTCTCTATAACTAGTATGATAATCGTGAGCATTCATTGGTAATGCAAAAATGAATAAAATTGTTAAAAATGATAATTTCATAATTTTAAAAATATCTATTAATTAATTGTTCTGAGTTTTAATATAGTTTCCAAGGATATTTTATTTTAAAAATCATATTTCCCAACATAAACATTTTTTATTAAATTTAAGGCAATTACTAAAGTAGATTTATCTTTAATGTAAGTTTCTAATTTTTCAGAATCAAAAGAATTTATATTTTCTATCAAATGATCATGGGGTTTAATTAATTCTGATATAAGAAAAAGAATAGTTTTCTTAAAAAAAATCCAAGGGAAATCTTTTTCTTTTAAATTAATTTCTATGAAACTTTGAATTTCTTTTTCATAATTCTTTATAGTTTTGATTGGGTCTAAATCATCAATATTCTTTATATCTCTTTGTTTATTCTCTGAGATAATTTTTTTAAGTTCTAAATCAGATATCTTCTTGGGTATTTTTCTATAGTTTGACTTATTTTTTCTATTCTTTTTTTTTTTCATTTAATTTCATATTCTATTTTATTATTGTTCAGGATTTAATTATTGATTCATTTTTAACTACTTTATTACCTTTGAACATGCATTAACATTAAATGCTTTAATTTTTTTTTCTTCTAATATTTTTTCATCTCCTATTTCTTTTACTTTAATTATTACATTACAGTTATCAAGTTTTTTTTCTAAATAATAACTAATTTTTAAATTTTGATTGTTTAAATTATGTTTTTTGAAATCTTCCATCAAAATGATAATTGCATCAATTTCTACCTTAAAATTTTCATTCGCTTTTAGATTTGTATTTAATATGAAATTCAAATTAAAAAATATTAATAAAAAATATTTTAGAAATCTAAAACTAATATACTCTCTAATAATTTTTTCTTTATCGAATAAATTTGGGTAAGATAAAATCTCTTTTGTAAAATTCATTTATTAATACAAAGTTCTCTTTATCTAAATTGTTCTGATAAAAACTTTTATTTCCGATTTGAATTTAAATTTTAAATTTTACAAACATTTTTTTGCTATTATGGTTAAAAATATTTCCTTTAAATTGGATAATTTATATAAAACTCTTGTAAGAATAAAATTAGATGAACCTGAAATTAGTAAAACAAACTTAAACTATGGAGAAACTTCAACATTTAAATATGAAATAAAAGAACAATTTTTTACAAAAGATTTTGACTTACAAAAAATTTTAAATCAAACAAAAAATTCAGAAGTTTTTGATATGAAAATTAAAAATTATTGTTTAAATAATAAGAAAAATATAGATGCATTACTTTTACTAAGATGTAGGGTTAGTCATGCAATATTGGCGAATATTAAATCTATTTGGTACGAGAATAATACAAATGTTACTTTTATGGATCTCTTGACTATCTTCATGGAAGACCCTGGGAATAGATATTTATCCTTAAAAAAAAAGAAAGGGAAAGAAAAAAGAGAATTTGATTATATGCTTCTAGAAGAACTTTATAAAATATTTTCTATCAAAAAAGCTAGGATCCATCCTTTTAGCCTGCATGTAATTCAATCTTATGAATCAAAGAATGATTCTTCTATATCATATTGGACAAGATTTTTAATTTATAGAGATCCAGAGATAGCTGCCATTCTAAGACCTCATGGACAAAGGGTGATTACGGATTGGGCACTAATTTACGATACCTCTATAACAAAAATGATGAGATCTTGGTATAAATATGGGAGTAAAGATATATTTTTTGATTTTCAAAAAGATATAAATTTTGAAAAATTGAAAATTGAAAAAACTATAGAATCAATTTTTAAAAATTATCAATTTTATTATCCTAAAGCAAAAGAAATTTATAGAAGAATTAATAGGAGAGATACAGGTTGGAGGCCAGATAAAGATTTTTTATTGAAATTAAAGCCAGATCATCATTCAGAATATGTTAATTTTAATGCAGAATTTATTCAGAAAATTCTTGAGAAAATGGCTTTATGTATAAGAATTGAATCCGGTGAAAAAATAAAATTCGAATCATTAGAAAAATTTAATAAAAGAAATTTAACATCAGCGGCAAACGAGAATAAATCTCAGGATGATTTTGCTTCTATGAGTAATTATTTAAAGTCGGTATCAAATGAAAATAATAAAAAGAAACTTAATGATATTGATTCATTTATTAAAACCTTTATTGAAAAAGTTTCCTTTTCAAATACAAAAAAAGTTTTTGAAAACACTGAAAAACAGTTTACTAATAGTCCAGAGATCTTAAAAGCCTGGATTGAATTATCAAAAAAAAGGGAATTTGATTCTATTTCATTAACAACAAAAATAGCTAAATCAACATTATCGAAAACATATCAATGTCAAAATATAGCTTTTTCCACTTCAAATGAAATAATAGATAATTTTCAAAAAATTACTTTTCTTAATAAAAATAATACAAAAAACTTTGTTGATAATTTCAATAAAATTTATAAAATGTCTAAACTTTTTGATATTGAATTGGCTCTTATTTTATCAAATTCTTTTAAATCAAGCAAAAAGCCTAGCCAAACTATTTTTGATGATTCTGATAGATATAATTTAGTTTTTAATAGTATTATGAGGTATGTAAATCCCAAAAAAGGTCCTAAGCTTATTATTGCAATGCATGTAAATGAATTGCTTACTACTAAAGGTTATTTATGAATAAAAAAAATAATATTAATCAATCAATAAAAGATGATAATAGTTTTGATAATAAATTAGAAAATTCTAATAATCAAATTCCAAATAAAGAATATATTACATATCCAGAAGAATCAGTTTTATTAGATTTTAATTTATCTTTAAGTCATTGGGAATTATCAATTGAGGCTTTAAAACAAGTTATTAAGGATAGGGATTTTAGTAAAGAAATTAAAATAAAAAAACAAAACAAATATAAAAAATCTTTAACCATAAATGATTTACATATTCAGATTGCTTTATGCGGGCTTGGAGCAGAAGAGGTAAGCATTCCCTTAGATATTTGGGAAAGTGCGCGCACGGCTCCTCAAGTTATACTAGTTGCTCAAGTCGATGATGAGAATAATATTGTACATTTTCCTGGAATTTTGACTGGTTCAAATTTCATCAAATATATTAGGAATAATGTTTCAAAAGGTAGCACTATTAGTACTCCAATTTCCGAGTTTGAAGGAGGTGTTGATATTTTATTCAGTTATGTAAAATTCTTTAATAAAAATTACTTACCAAGAATCGGATTAAATAAGAATTCAAGTTTTATTTCTTTAAATAAAAAAAATAGTACTTCATTTTCTTTATTTTTTTTAATTATTATAGGAATTTTTGCTGGCAAAAATTTTATCAATACAAGATTAGCTATTAAGGATACTATAATTGATAATAATTTATCTCCTAAATTAAATAATGAAAAAAATAATGCATTAAAGATAGTTCCTATTGTAAGCTCAAATTTAAATGAAAAATGCCTTAATAATGATTTTTCAAATATAACAACAAAAATGTTTGAAACTCTAAGAAATGATAATAATATTAAATTGTACAATTTAAATTGCTCAGAAATTAAGATGATAAATAATAATATTTCATACGCTTTTTTAACAACTGGGAGAAGCAATAATAAATCTGTAGTTTGCTTAACTGATGATAAATTCAATAATCCTTGTAAATTTATTATTGGCTCTTTTAAAGAAAATATCAATCCAATTATTGCCCTTGCAAATGCGACTGATACAAAATTACCTAAACCAGATTTTCTTAATGAGACTTTAGAACGAATTTTTATAAAAGTTGATGATGTTTTTGGAAATAAGTAATCTTTAATGTTTAAAAAAATTTAGATTTTTATTTTGGAAATTTAAGCTTAATATTAGAACTTTAACACCCTGAATTATCTTTCCCCCATGGCATAATTGTTTTGCATAAAATTACCTTATTTAAATTTGTCCCTATCAAAGAACTTTTTTTGAGATTACTTCCAGTTAAATTTGCTCCTGACAAATTTGCATATTCTAAATTAGTTCCCTCTAGATCAGAATATATTAAATCAGCATCATTAAGGTCAGTATAAGATAAATTTGCGTTTATTAAATTGCTTTTATAAATCTTGCTATATGATAAATCTGCTCCTATTAAATTTGAATGGGACAAATCAGTATAAGACAAATCAGCATAAGACAAATTTGACTCTTCTAAATTAGTTTTTCTTAAATTTGCTTTTCTTATATTAGTTTTTGATAAATTAGAAAGTATCAAATTTGAATTTGATAGATCGACTTTATTTAAATTTGACTTATAAAAATTTGATTCATCTAATTTTGAATTATTGACTTTCGCTGAATGAAAATTTGAATCGATAGCATTCACAAAAGATAAATCAGAGCCATATAAATTTGCTTTATAAAATTTTGAATTTGATATATCTGCTCCAGATAAATTTACTAATTCAAGATTAGCATTTTCTAGATTAGAACTTTTTAAACTAGTCTCATTCAAATTTGCTTTTGAAATATTTGCTTTACTTAAATTTGAATTATCTAGAGAACTGAATGAAAGATCTTTCCCAGATAGATTTAATCTTTCTAAATTGCAAGAATTACATTCTCTCATATTACTCAATTGATCAATTTTTTTTTCTGATGCAAAAGTAAATTGAGGGGATATTAAAAAAAATATCCCCAAGAATTTAATAATTAGTTTCTTTTTATTCATAAAAATGACACCTGTAACTTAAAAATTATTTAAGGTTCGAAATTTCCTTCTGCATGTTGAAATGCCTTATACAACTCTTGTTGATGAGGTTCGTAATAGGTATTACCTGTATGAATAACCTCCTGCAAATAGAGTCTAATGAGATCATTTTCCCAGATTTTATTTACCTCTTTTCGATCTTTTAAATCGCAGTTTCGTAATAACCAAACAATTTTAGTGTTTATTTTTGAGTCGATGTCCATAGGTTTTAGTCCTTTAAAAAAATAGTAAATTGGTAGAAGCATGATTTATAAGAATTAATCATTATTTTGTTTTTAATGTTTTTGGTTCTTATATAACTCCCCTTAAATTAAGGAGAAATATTTTTGATTAACTTTTTAAATTTAATTCATATATTTATTCACCTCCTTCCTGTTGATTATTATCTTTTTCGTTTTCAATTTTTTGATTTTCATCTTGTTCCTCATCCTCTAATTCAGAAAATATTTTATTTCTTAAAGCAAGAATATAACTTGATCTTGAGGCCCTTACTTTCATATTTATTGATGATGAATAAAGAAGAACTACTGCAGTAATACTTAATAGAATTGAAATGACAAATCCAACAAATGAAAATCCTAAACTTTGAAATTCTTTGTCAGCTATTTTTTTATAAAATTGTTTAGAAGCTTGATTAATAGCCATCCCTGGATCAGTCCATCTAACTTTTCCAAAACAATTAATTTCTGAATCTGGGCAATCAACACGGAAGTTTATATTAGTGCTTTTAAAGATATCTTCGTATTTCTTTAAGTTAGATTCTGAACCCAATAATGGGCTGCCTTTGAATAAATTATAATATTGATTTCTATTAAAAGAGTACAAATAAGAAATTGGAGTGAGGCTATCTTTAACTTCATTCTTTGCCTTTAAGGCATTATCAAAAGCAAAATCATTTTTGCCAATAAACGAATTAATTAAATCTTTTTGAGTACAAAACCCAAATTTTGTGCGATGTTCATCTATTAATAATTTTGGACTTCCTACAGGCATTTCTGAAGGTTTTTTATACATTTGCTCTTGGAATTCTCTGTAAAGTCTTCTTTGTGCGCCTTTATTAAGATCTAGTTTGGACTGTTTTAAATTAAGTTCATCGCATTTATTGCTTACACTTTCAAATAATGCGCCATAAGCTTTTTTAGATTTGGTAGTTACCAAAGATTTATTATCTAAGTATTCTTTAGCAGCTAAATTTTTAATTTCTCCTGATCTACTTACTAAATCAATCCCAACTCCAGACATAAGAGTTTTAATAAATGATAAAGTGAAAAATACTAACAAAAGAAAAGAAGCAGTTCTATTACTATCCTTATTTCTATTCATTGCAAATTCTCCTGCTTTGTTTGACATTACTAAAAGAAGTAACGCATAAGCAGCAGATAAAGGTAAGACAAATAGTCCTGAACCTTTTGCAAAATAATAAATTACTGGCGATGTACAGACAAAATCCCAAATTGTCGAAAGACTCATTATTGAGGCTGTTTGATTAAGTTGTTGATCGAGATTTGGATCTGAGTAAGCTTTACCTCTTAAATTTCTACCCGGTACCCAGAAAATTTCTGAAAGGTTACTAAATAACGATTTTCTAGTTTTATATTTAGCCCTGTTATAAACTCTTATTCTTTGCGTAGGATCTTTTTCATTCCTATTGTATTGGACTTTTGTTTGATTTGCTAATTTTCGAATGTGATCCAAATCTGGATGAGATTTGATCCAATTTAGTAATTGTTTTCTTTTGGACTGTGACATTTTTTATTTAAAAAATATATACACTTACTCATTGTTCTGACTTTAAAAATAGTTTCTGATAAATTATTTTTAATATACGCAGATATAATAAAGTTAAATTCAAAAAAATTTGTTTGCTAAAGTTAAGAGTATAAAATCTTTATAGATCAAAATAAAAATTTGAATAAAAGTATTTTCAATTACTATTAGTTTTATAAATGAAATGGATATTAATGCCTAATGAATTGAAAAGGAAAAAGTTATTATCTAGTTTGATAGCATTTTGTCGTAGTTTTTAAGTCTGTTACTCCGATAAGTTATAACAATAAGTCTAGAGTTTCCTATATTTATACAGAATATTATTTAAGGCAAAACTAAAACAAGTAGAAATAGGTTTGACAAATATTATTATTGTTATTCGTTCTAGAAATCGAATTATTAATTACTTAAATATAAAAACTTTAATTTATGGTTTTTAAAAACATGTATGAACCTATCATAAGTTCCTTCTAATAAAATTTTGTGATAATCAGATTAAAGAATTTTTGAGTCTTAAAATATTTAAAATTACTCTAATAAGCTCAAAAATTTCATAAACAATATTTATAAATCATTTTATTTGTAGTTATTCCTTTCATATCAGATTCATATAATTCAACAGATCTTTGGAAATATAAAGGCATATCTTTATCTATTTTTCTTATAAATTCTTTTTCATAATTTGAAACCTCTTTATTATATGTTTCCCAGCCATAAATGCTATAAACCTCCTTATCAATTATCTCTGAAATATTTTTTAGGGATAAGGCAAATCTATAACCTTCAGTTTCTTGTAATCTAAGTATTGGAGGAGATTGCATTGATGATACTTTTTCCCAAAAATTACAAGCTTTAGGTGTATTTCCTCTTAGGAATTCTGTATTACCAATACGTGAATAAATTGTTATCAATTTTCTATTACTAAGCTTAGGTCCGTAACAATTATTTTTGTCGAGTTTACTTGTTATTTCTTTTTTTTCAGCTTTAAATTCAGCATCGGTCAACCAACGGCTTATTTCTTTAAGTTGTTCTTTTAGCTCTTTACAATACATTCTACCTTTCTCTATTAATTGTTCACTTCTACTTAAGTCATTTAAAGCTCCATCTATATTCCCAGAAAGCTGCCTTATTGAAGATCTATTTATTAAAAGATCAAAATCATTAGGATTTAGCTCAATTAATTTATCATGAAACTTGAGATTTTCTTTGGCTTCAATCATATTTTTGAAAGAAAATATATTTGTTTTTACTTTGCTAGCTATAGCAATCTGATTATTAGGGTCCAATTCTAATGCTTTATTAAAATCATCCTTAGCAGATTTATAATCTCTCAAATTTGCTTTTGCTCTGCCAAGCAAGGCATAACCAAGAGCGGTGGGTTCTAAATCTATCGATTTTTTCGCAAATTTAAGCATCTCAATAGATTTCTCGCCGTAGTCTCTGAGTTGGTATGCTTTGATTAAATAGTTATCAGCTCTTTCTAAATTAGTTGTAGTTTTTGATGTTTTTATATTATTCAAAAAAGTTTGATAATAACTTATTGGTACAGCCATATTTGTGCCTGTAGAAATCAACTTATCTTCATAATTAAATCTCTCATCAACTTCTGATCTGCCGTGGATAGCAATTAACTTACCATCAGGAGACAAAACAGGTCCTCCACTCATTCCAGGCAATGTTTTATTTGTATATAGAAGCTGATATCCGTCTTCAATCTGAATATTTGAAATGGCAGTAACTTGACCTGGTTGAAGCCTCCCTAATCTCTTATTTACTGTTTTATTAGGCAAAGGATAACCAAAAACAAAAATCTCATCACCCATTTTTACATCATTTATATTTCCAATCTTCGATATTTTATAATCCTGATTACTTTGAAAAGTTATTAGAGCTAAATCTACATTTTCAATTTTTTTTATAGAATCCTCTTTGTGGGAATGCATTTTTTGATCAATAGTTTGAATATCAATTTCATCACCATTTTTAAAGTCTTGGATTACGTGCCATGAAGTGAGAACTAAATATTCATCAGTTGCATCGTCATGTCCAACGATTACCCCAGAACCTCGACCAGAAGGACTGAAGATTTTTACTGTTATATTCTGAGCTATTTCTGAAATGCTTATATTTTGTTCATAGATAACTGATAATTCATGATCCTTAACCATAAATTTCTGACCTAAATCAGTTTTTTCAAAGAGATATCTCTTCAATGTTAAAGCATAAGTTGAGGGGACAAAACCCAAAAATATCAATAAAATAATAAAGTTTTTCATTAAGTAATGCTAAATTAGCCGGCATAATTGAAAGCCACAAAAAAAATTTTATCAAGAACATTGATTTCATTAATAAAGCCCTAGTTATATTAATAATATTTTGAAATTTTCTAGATTTAATTTTATTAGTCATACCTAATAAACCATTTACTAAGAATACTTAATGGATTTTGAATACTTTAAATATTCTTCTAAATCAATTCTCAATTTATCTTATAAGCTTTTTAGATCTTAAATATTTAATTTTTTCACCAATTACTCTTCTGATTCTGTTACCTCTTTTCGTATAAGGTAATTCTTTAAAGATTTCTTCAAATATTTGTTCATCTGAATGAAGTAAGTCATCAGAACATATCCAAAGAATATATTTTGTTAGTTCATCTCCATATTGATTGATATTTTCATAAAAGGGTAAGTAGGGCTTTTTACCTTTTCTTTGAGGCAGTATTAACTTATCTTTTTTTTTTTTAATTTTATTATTTGATTTATTAAATACCTCTCCTGATTTAATCGCATCATCAATAACTGATAGAACTTTTTCAATTTCCTCTTCTTTTCTTTTTGCCCATGAAGGTCCCCAGATTCTGTGAAACTTCCAACCTAATCTTTCTAAATGAGACTGTCTTATTCTGTCCCGATCTCTTGCAGTTTCAGTGGAATGATATGCGGCTCCATCAGCTTCTATTGCTAATATGAATTTGCCTTTTTCTTCTGGATGTTGAACAGCAAAATCAAGTCTATAGCCAGACACACCATATTGAGGAACTAGTCCAATCCCTTCTTTAAGGAGGGTATCATAAACATCTTTTTCAAAAGAATTCATGGGAGTTTTTTCAATTACCAAGTCGCCCATATCTTCACCACCACTTTTTACAAATCTCAAATACTGTATAAAAGCTTTGAGACCAATTTTGGTTAATTTATTATCATCATATTTGTAAGGGTCTATTGTTGAAACAACTTCTAATCTTTTTCTTGATCTTGTAGTTGCCACATTTAATCTCCTTAATCCAAAGAGATTTTTATCCATATTGATCGGTCCAAAATCGAGTCTTATCGAGTCATGCTTTCTAGGACCATAACCTGTTGAAAGGAAAATAACATCTCGCTCATCTCCCTGAACATTCTCAAGATGCCTAATAATAAATTTCTCCTCGGGTTTATTATCCGGCCATAGTTGCAGACTTAAATTTTCTGATTGCCTTTTGAATTCTTTATCAAGACACATCGCATGAGAAGATCCAAGTGCTATAACTCCTAAACTTTCGTTCGGATTATTTTTTAAATGATCTATAGCTAAATTTACTGTTTTTTCAATTTCAGCTTTGGGACATTTTCCTGAAATATCTTTAAAATCTCCTTCAACTTGGTGATAAACAAATGGTGATTTTTCTGTCACTGATGGAGCAGTTATAAGCCTACTTCTGTAAAGATCTTTATGCCTATTTGAAAAGGCTATTAATCTTTCATCTTCGGAACGATAATGCCACAATAAAGTTTTTGTCCCATGGACTGCAGGAAGTGCAGTTTTTACTGCTTCAAGTAAGGATTCTGTTTCAGAAACATTATCAAATGGTTCATCTTTATCTTCTTCATATCCAATATCTTCATCAAGATTTTGAGAAAAGAAAGAAGTTTTTGTTGGAGATAACTGTTTTGAATCTCCAGCAACAATTGCTTGCTTTGCTCTTACTAATGAAGTTATTGCTCCTTCAGGTTCAATTTGACTCGCTTCGTCAAAAATAACGACATCAAAAAATGGCTCATTTGCTGGTAATAATTGAGAGACAACTAGAGGACTCATAGCCCAACATGGTTTTAAGGACTTTAAAAGATCTGGTATTTCAGTGAAAAGTTTTCTGGCTGATTTTTTCTTTCTTCTTTTGGATTCTTGAATAAGTATTTGTAAGGCATCTGGTGAATCAGTTCTTATTTTATGAGCATTCTCTGCAACTATTCTTCTAATTCTTTGTCCAGTCTGTTCAATATGAGTAGCATCAGATTGCCTAAATGTTTCTACAGTATCATCTAAAAATTCTCTTGAAGATATTGCAAGAGCATCTTGATCAATTCTTACAATTTCTTCAACCTTATTAGCCCATGAACTAATGATTTGTTGATAAATAGTTGTTGAGGAAAAGCCGTCTATTATATCTTCTAGGATTTGCTCTATTAAACAATCCCTTTTTAATCCAATAGCTTCTAATTGATTTAAAGCTTTTGTTATTTTTATTGAATTGGGAAGCTTCTCTCTTAAGGAATTTAATTCATCTAATTGATCTTTTAATTCATCAATATAAGAATGATTATTTAAAGGGAAATTAATAAATAAATTAAGGCCCCTTAATTCTTTAATTATGTCTCTAATATTATTTCCAAGATTATCTGGAATATTTAAAAAATTTATAGTGATCTTATTTCTAGTAAAGAAGTCTTTACTTATTAGGGTTTTACAGGCATCTTTGATATTTATATTATCCTTTTTTACACCTTTTAAAAATAAAGGTTTTAATTCTGATAATGACGATCTGTATTCTTTGTCAAAAAGAAATTGGCAAAATCTTAAAATGAACTTTCTTCTCTGAATTTTTAGAATTTTTTTTATCGATTCAATTGGAAGAATAGATTCTTCTGTAGGAAGTGAGATTACATTATTTGATTTTATTTGCTTGAAATTACTTAATAAATCTAAAATCTTCTGAGGGGTATCTACATTCTCACGGTAATTATTGCTTTGTTTAAGAATCCAAGTATTCGTTTTTTTTACTAGAGGTTCGAGAGTATCTATTACTTTAAAAAGTTCTTGAATTTGAGATGTACTATTTAATGTTCTATTTCTGATTTTTTCTGAAATAGGAAAACTAGAAACTAATAATTGTTCAGAGGATAATTTAATGATTTCGTCAAGAGTTGATCTAATTTCATCAAAATTAACTGGGATTAGGTTATTTATCTCCTTAATTTCAAGATCATAAGTATGTTCTGCGAATTCATTATCAAAACCATAATTTATTATGTCTAGATAACTACAATTCCAAGGAGCAACGTTTTTTAAAATTGCTTCGCTTCTGGATACAAGAATATTTCTAGATTTAATTAAATTATTTTCATTGGTATAGTTATCTACTTTTGGAACATTACTCAAGTTTTCTAATTCTTTAACAAAAGGATCTGCTGGTCTACTTTTGATTTGCTTTATTGAATGGAGATCTAATAAACAATCTTGCAATCCAACCTTAATTATTCTTTTTTTTACTGCATCTATAGCAGGCCTTTTTTCAGCTACAAAAAGTACGCTTTTCCCTTTAGCAATAAAACTAGATATTAGATTTGTGATTGTTTGACTTTTCCCAGTTCCAGGTGGTCCCTCAATAACAAGATTCTGTCCTCTAAGTGCTGAATTTATTGCCCACTCTTGACTTGAGTCTGCATCAAGAACAATAAACTCATTTTTTGGAGTTGTGTAATCAGGTTCGTCGACGGGAACTTCTGTAATATGTTCTCTTAACTTTTGTTTTGAGTCTTCATCTCCTGCTAAGGCAGCAACCAAGGTATTACTGCTAAAAACTTCCACCGAAGATAAGAGGTCATTAACCATAGGAAACTGTTGATATTGAAGATTCTTTATTGCAAAACCGTCTTTTAATTTAATACCAATCTCTTTGGGACACATTTCTAAAAAGGTTTTTACTAAAACCTCTGCCCCTTCTTCTTGAATCTCTTCAAGCTTTTCAATACTTATGTCAGCTTGGCATTTTTTATTTAGATGAAGAACTAAAGCTGTATTAATTTCAGGAACAACATCTGTAAGTGATATTTCTATATTTTTTAAAGACTGGCTGGGGTTTTCTATTGATATTGCGTAAGTAATTAATGGTGCATATGGATTATTAACATCTGATTCCCATGAAACAAATCCAGAAATTAATCTGAGAACTTCAATCCCGTAATCTTCAAAGTTCTCAATAGCTTTTTTTACTACTCCAATTGCTCCTTTTTTTTGGTCTTTATCTTCTAAGTCAATTATTTCCCCAATTTTAACTGATGTTCCATCTAATAATTTATCTACAACCTCTCTAGAAGGAGTTATTGATATTGTTTTTGCATCTCTGTAGCTTATTAAATCGTTTTTCCCAGAAAGATCAATTAACTTCTCTGCCCATGATTTTATCCTTTCCTGAATAATATTTTTCTCGAATATGTTTTCATTATCCATTACAAACAAAGAAAAAATTGCTGTTTTAAATTTAATTGTTGTGAATCATATTATCACTAATCTTTTAGTTTAACTTTGAATATCTTTCCCAAATTTAATTCAATGGAGCAATTATCAAAAACTTGTATATTATCGAGCTAGTTTACTTTGGGTACTAGGTCGCAGGTTCGAATCCTGTTACCCAGAACATTTAAAACCAATCTATACTAAAGAATTTCCCAGTCATTCTTTTTTATAAGCAACTACAAAAAAAATAAGACTTAACGATTACATAACGATTATCTGCTATACAATTCCTCGC
>QCCN01000018.1 GCA_003278925.1 Prochlorococcus sp. AG-347-L17 | reverse complement strand
AGTTTCTACTCTATTTATTCTTAACCCAATAAACAGAGCCCATATAAGTGCAAAGACAATTGGTAAGAAAATGATCGCAAGTTTCATCATTTTTTTAATCCTGTTATTTGCAAAAATAATAACTTTTAAATCAATAAGAAAATATAGGTACTTTATCTAAAAAAGTAGGGTCGAGGTTAGATCGAGTGTCAATCAATTATTTCCCCTAATAAAAACTTAATATAAGTAATTATCAAATTAAATTTATGCTTAAATATTTCAGCTCTTATTAACTTACAAATGTATTATTCAGAAACTAAAGTCATAATAGGTGGTCTAGCTCATGTTCCAATATTAATTTTCATAGTAAATTTTATTAAAGGAAAGTTTGAATCTATAGCATCAGAAATAGTTGAAGTTAAAAAGGAAGAGCCAAAGGTAAAAGTAGTTGAAGTAAAAGAAGAAGAAGTAAAAGCGGAAGAGTTGAACGCAAATGAATTTAAAGAAAAATCAGAATAAAATAGGGGACTTTAATAGTCACCATTGATTGAAAGTAAATCAAAAAAAGTTTGGATAAAGTTTGGATAAAAAATTACGATTTCTTGAGATTCCAGTGATAGCTAGACGCGCTCACTTTTCATTAGCCAGTAGTTTATCTCAGTCATATCAAGGGATTAGGAGAATATTGCAAATCGTGAATGAATCGTGAATGAAATATAAGATTTGCCTTTATAAAATCATTATCCATTAAAGCTTCTATTTAGGAAAGTGATGGGTGGTATGGGGTAATTAATTCTCTAAATAATATTGTTTTTATCACTTAAATCACAAAATAAATATTTAAAATCGAAAACAGAAATGATTTTCATTTTCATATTGGTGTAAATTTTATACATAAGTTAGTATTTTTCATGAGTCAAGTTTGGTTAATATCAGGGTCGCCGGGATGCGGTAAGACAAATTGGATACTAAATACTTTTAAGAATTATTCTGGTAATTGTGGTTACTTACGTCTTGGAGGATATTCCGAAATTAATTTAGAGCAAGCTATAAATTCAAAAATTGATTTTGCTTTTTTGAAAGATCAAATTCATAACTTATTAGACTTATCTATTTCAAATTCAATATCAGAGAAAGATAAAGAAAACATTTTAATTATTATTGAATTTCCACAATTTTTTATACCTAAATCTCAAGGTATTAATGGAGTTGATCTGAGAATTATTAATGAACTTGAAAAATATAATTTCCAGCCAAATAGATATCTTCATTTTGGTAGAGATCCAGAATTATCAATTAAAGATACTTTAGATTTTAGAGCAATTGAATCAATAAGCCTTGATCTTAAAAAGCATATTTGGGATCCTGCAAGCTTGAATACTTTTTGGTTTGAATTAGTTAATGGTGCTTATGGGGATGTATATAGAGCAAAAGCATTAATGAACTTGCCGGATGGGCGTTACATCTTGTTTAACTGGATAGTTAGTCAGCAAGGATCTCAATATCAAACATTAAACCAAGTTGCCCCTCTTAATGGAAGACCAGAAAGATGTTCTGAAATTGTTATACAAGGGAAAAATTTAAACTTCGAGTCAATAAAATCAACGATTCATAATTGTCTTCTTAATGATGCTGTACTAGATCATCATCAAACTTCACTTAGAAATTCACAACTACAAACTGCTCGCCGTTAATTTAAAAATGAATCAAGCTGTCATCTCATGCTTACATGCAAATTTACCTGCAGTAGAGGCTGTCTTAAAAGATATTGAACTCCAAGGAATTACAAATATTACCTGTCTTGGAGATCTAGTGGGTTATGGTCCTCAACCTAATGAGGTTATTGAGTTAATAAGAGATAAAAAAATTCCTACTTGTCAGGGATGTTGGGACGAAGACGTTGTTGATGGATTAGATGCTTGCGATTGTAGTTATCCTTCTCAGCTTGCTGAAAAGAGAGGTCATTTTGCTCATCAATGGACTACTGATAAATTAACTAAAGAAAATAAGGATTATCTAGCTAATCTACCCTACTCAATACGTAAAGATAAATGTCTTTTTGTTCATGGTAGTCCTAATAGTCAACATGAATATCTTCTACCCGATATGGATGCATTTGCAGCTCTTGAGAGAGTTGAAAATGCCAGAGCAGAGATTCTATTTTGTGGTCATACTCATCAACCTTATATTCGCGAATTAGCAGATGGTTCAATTGCTGTAAAAATCAAAAACGCTGCCCCCAAAGATATTCAAGAAAAAGAAATTCAATTGCCGATGCGAAGAATAGTAAATGCAGGTTCAGTAGGAGAGCCAAGGCATGGAGGAACTAAAGCTACTTATGTTGTTCATAACGAAGTCACAAATGAAGTAAAAATTAGAGAAGTGGAATATGATCTTGAACTTACGTGTAAAGCAATAATAGATGCCGGTCTTCCTCCGATTTTTGCATGGCGTTTAAAAAATGGATTCGAATTTGCAGAACAAGCTGAAGATGCATCTCATGTTTGTGAAAGATGATAGAACGCTGGGCACTCGTAAGTGGTCTTAAAGGGGATCTAGATACTTATGAACTTATTCAAAAAGACTTAAAAAAAACTCCAGGTAATATAACTCTTTTTGTTTTGGGGGATATGATAGGTCCTGAAAAAAACTGTAATAGGCTTCTCCATAGGTTAATTAATCCAAAAAGTAATGATTTACAACCATGGTGTATATATGGTTGGTGGGAAGAACAAATCCTATTGGAAAGTGGTTACCGTGGGGATCAAAGAGCTGAAGCTTTGAGAATAAATAAGGGTGAAGAATTAGTTAAGTCTCTTACGAATGCTGTAGACAAATCATTTCTTGATTGGATAGCAGCACTTCAATTTGGATTTGTTGAACTTGATTGTGGTTTAATTCACGGAAGCTCAAAAGATATTGGCGAAAATTTAACACTAGATACACCCCCACTGACACTCCTTGATCGACTTACACGTCTTCAGGTAAACAGATTATTTACTGCAAGAAGCAAACAACAGTTTCATTTGGAATTGACAGAGGGAACTGTTAATTCTGAAGTAGAAGATTTAAATGGAAATCGTAAGAAAGAGCAGAAAGTTCCGCAAAAAGCTGTTATTGGTATTGGGGCAGGAAAAAATTATACTCTTTATGATGTAGGGACTGATAATACTCAATTCTTACAAGCAGGATATAAATCAGAAAAAAGAATTAAGGGATTTGGAATGCTTTAGTTTTTAGCTAGTGAATCAAGTTCCCTAAACTTGTTATGAATATATTTTATCGGTATAAGTGGTCTAAGGACTTGTCCTTTTTGTAAGGACTTGAGCCTAGCGGTTTCAAGGTTAACCCCGCACTCCTGCACACGAGTACAAAAACCTTTTTTATTAATGAAGATTACTTCCAAGACACTTAGCTTGCTAATTAATGTAGTTTTTGTGCTTTGTGTCTTTGTTATTTAAAGGCTATTCATCAAAAGAGATTAATAGTTCCGGGTTTTATTACTTCGAACCGAACGCAATATCGGTTTGTTTTTTAGTCTGTAAAAGTGTGAATAGAAAATTTAGAATTCTTGAAATCCTAGTAATAGCTAGACTGGCTCACTTTTCATTAGCCAAAAATTTTTTTCAGTCATATCAAGGGAATTGAAGGAATTTATCTGCTAGAATTTTGCTAGAATCAGATTTTTTTTATATGTTTATTATCCATCAAAGTCACAATTTAGGAAAGTAATGGGTGGCATGGGGGTGCATAGGACCGTGCTGCATCGTATATATGATCTGATACATTTCTGTTAAAAGTTTACGGGTACAACCTTTCAATAGCTTCTTTCTGTTCTTGCTTTTTTATGTCTTCAGCATCTAAAACAGGGCACGAGTTTTGATTTAGTGATAAGAGAAAAGTGCTTTTTTTGAATAGTTTGAAAAGTGGTGTAAGTAATAAGTTTTTCATTTATTCCCAAGTTTTCATATCAGAGAAGTCGCTTGCTATTGCATGAAGCATCCCTCCTACAAATGATCTAGGGCAACCAAGTTTGTTAACTAAAACTTCTGATTGTTTTTTGATATCTTCCCATGTAGGTCTGATATCCTCATTTATTTGTTTAAGGCTAGGTTTAAATTCTTCTGAATCATTCATATTAATTAAAAGGTATTAACTTATTAAAATTCAAATGATAGTAAAGAAAATCTCATTTATTTAAATAAATATTCAATAAAAATTACAAAATAAATTCTTTAGAAATTATTCTAAGCTGATTTAAATTCAGATTATTTAAATAATTATTTGCAATCAATTTTTCCTCATTAATTTCGAGATCTTTAATCTCAGAAATAATGCTGCTAGATATTAAATCAATTAAATGTTCTTTATCCATGACTTATATATAAACCCAAAACAAACATTAATTATTTAAAGTCTTCAACTCAACATATAAGTAAAAATACTCAGATAAATATAAAACTCATAGGTTTGCTAAATCACTTTAGATGATTGGTATAGGGTGCACGCGAATTATCAGCTACTCACACTTGAGCTTTTTATGTAACATAATAAATTTACATAAAGTAACAATTAAATGAAAAGACTTTTTCCTTATATAGCTTTTGCATGTTTAACTGGTTTTACGGCTACGAACGGTTTACCAGTTATAGCAGGCGGTTGTAGTAGCCACATGAACAAAAAAGCTGAAATCAAATGTGCTGAAGATGATACTGAGTGTCAAATTGAAAAAGCTGAAAAGTTTGATTTAAAAGATTCTCTCAAGTCATAAAATCATGACTCAAATTGGTTTATTTATGAACTCTGCCCCAAGAGATTTGATTGAGTTCACATTCTTTTCGGCTGTTGGTTTTACTGCAGGATTATTTGGTCTAATTTAGTTATAGAAAATTGACCCATTCTTTTTTTCTCTTTACCTTTTCAAGTCTTTCTTTCTTTTATGTGATGGCTTGCTTATGGAGAGATTTAATTAATCAAAAGTAAAAAATATTTTTTAAATTACCTTTTATAGATAAATCTTTGTATGTCTTCGAAAAGATTAGATTTTGATTTGAAAAATCCATTACTTTTTAAATAAGATTTTCCTTTTTCTATATTTTTAATTCTTTTTTCATAAGAATTTTCATCTAAATTTTTTTGCATAAAAAATAGTCGGACTCTTATTCTGAATAATGCTCACAAAAAAGCGGTTACCTTAAATACAAAATTTAAATTCTTATTTGAATTTCTTTTCATTCAAACTAAAGGTCAAATAAAAAAGTTTCATTCTTAAATTTCTAAGAATCTTTTGATATCTTCCTCTTCATGTCCTTAATATTATTAATTAATTTGTCTAACCATTTTGTATTATCTTCTGGTTTTAAATATTTAATTTTTGGTTGATTAATTTCAAGAGTCTCAAAATCTCCACTCATAAATTCTCCTTTGTATATTCGTTTAACTACCTCTTTGTTCTAATTGATTTGACTAAAACACTGCGTATCTAATGTGTGCGGTTTGAGGAACATTTAGGTACGGAAAGAGGTATGTTTTTTTAGCCATTTAAATCTATGGCTGACCTAAATTAGAAATATGGTTGTCATGAGTCGGTTGCGTTGCTGCAACTGAAATCAACCATGAACGTTAAATTGCATTTAATAAAATGACTTACTACAGTTGCTTTGATCAAAAAGGAAATATAATTGCACGCTGTCAGACTAAAGAAGATATAGATGTTCTTAAGAAAATGGGCAGACCAATAATGGAAATAAAAGAAATGAAAAAAGAGGAATCAGTTGTTTGTTCTTTAACTGGTAGTCCATCCGATTACAATGAAGATTATTAAAAGTATGACTCAAAGATCACTTCAATTAAATCAACATGGAAGATCAGTAGTTCTTTTGTTGGTTGAATTGAATAGCATTTGTACTTTCTTTTTTACTTTTGAAAAAGCATTAACTGATCGCGAAAGAGCGAGATAAAAATATTTAATTATTTGTGGAATAGTAAATAAATAAAATTTAAGACATAAAAAAAGACCCTTTTACAGGTCTTTTTTAAATGTGACGACAGAAAGGAGATCTATTTAATAATCAGATTAAGAATTTTCTTATAAATTAGTTTTGAATGTAAAAGTGATTACTCACTTCTTCATGCTTTACAAACGACTTTATTTTTAAGATAGTTCAGAATTAATCCCGAAAGATTAATTTCTGATCACTTAACTTTCTTACCGTAAAGGTTAGATAAGTTAATTTACCTTGGTGTTGCAGACCATGGATTAGTGAAGATCTAGTTGGTCAACCTTGGTCGGGTCGATCACCAGAACTGTCGTAGATACAAATTAATCGGTCATAAATATATTGCATGAATCCTTAAGAATGATTTAATCATGATTAATTAAATCTTTAATCCGCGGACCACATCATCTCTCAGTAAGCATTTTATTTGTTTGTTTTACAAAGAATATAAAGCCAACCAAAGAAAGTAGCAAAAGCAATTATTAAAGCAATATTGTTATTCAATGGACTTAAATATCTTTCTATTGAAAGTGGCACATGAAGAATAACAAAATACCAATATAGAGCAGATAGTAATCCAAACAATAAAGCTAGAAGAATATAAAAAGGCAGGATATAAAATCTTCTTTTTTTAATTCTTTCCTCTGTAATATTTTCGGCTAAACCAATTCTTGACCAATAACCACCATTTAATTGAAGAAAAAACTTTAAAAATATTCCGTAAATATTTATAAAAAACCTAGATAAAGCAAATAACGGTGAAATTATAAATCTTTGCATTACTGCTTTATAAATTAAATTTGTTCAGTTATGGAAATCTGGCTTATATTATTAACTTTTTTTTCTCTATATTTCGTTAGGAAAAATACCATTGAGCTAAAAACAACTAAAAATCCTATTAATGATATTCGATAGAAAAGGTCATCAGACATATCAAAAAAAGCTGATCTTTTAAATTTGTTTCTCATCAAAAAAAAGAGGGTTTTATCCCTCTAAGTTTAGATCGATTGTCAATGTAAATTTTCCTTATTCAATTTTATAAATTAAATCTTAAATTATGTAGAGAAACTTATATAGAACTCATTTTTATATAAGTTATATAAATCAAATTAAGTAGTCTTTTTTACCAATTTAATATACCTGTTGTTAAATAAATATATTTGTCCTTGAAAAGCTCCTAAAAAATACTTTTTCTTGAAATAAAGATTGACAAGACATTCATAAAAAAAACTTTTATAAAACATTAACTTCTTTTATGAATATGTTTCTAACCAACAAGACTCGTTTAAAAATTAAGGATATTGTAAAAAGGATTTCATTAGATGAACCTGTCGCATTGGAAGAAAGAATTTATGTAGAAAAGTTTGCAAAACATAACTCTACTATATGGACATGGCTTAAGAAAGCTAATAGCTTAAGGAGATATGGCAAGCAAAAATCAGATGGGATAAATGGACTTATCCAGAATCTTGGCCTTGATGGTTTAGAAACTGAAAATCATTTCGATCCCAAAAATGATGATCTTGCTGATTGGTTTAGCGGATCTCCTGATTGGGTGAGGAGGAGCTAATTGCTCTTCGTTTAAAATTAATTCAAGTTAATAATGAAAAAAGGGAACTTCCTCAACTTGTCTTGGAACATAATCACAAATTCCGAATTGCATACATTCCATTTGAGCATCAGTTAGTTTTCTCTCAATTGATAACCTATCAAACAGACCACCAAATGCATGTTGAATTTTATTCTTAATTAGATTTCCGTAAGTCATAACTAACTCCCTTTTTACAAGTTAATTAGTATTGGATAGTTACAAAAATCAAGAGTTTTAATACCTAAATACAAACTAAAAATTAATTTTTTTTAAATATTTCACTAAATTCATAATCGGTATTTTTGCTCTAGGAAATTTAAATCATCACCTTTAGATTAGATCCACTGATTGGAGTTTTCACTTCATGAGTACTTATAAAACTAAATACTTTAAAAACACAAAAAAGATCAATAACACTCTTTGGTTGGATAAATTAATTAATCAACTTGAAAAAAAATCAAAGGGAGTTTAATCATGAATACATTTAGAAATAAACAATTCAAAAATGAATTAGATCCCAAGTATGCCTTTTATGATTGTCTTCGAAGTTGCGAAATTAAGAGTAATTCTGAAAAGTCTTTAGAAGAATGTGTCGAAAATTGTGAACCTAGACTATTACCAGAGAATCTCGATGGCTAAAAATAGGAATTTAAACTCTATTCAATACCTATTCTGACGTTATAAGATTTTCATATAAATTTAAGGAGGTTAATCTTATGACCAGCCTCGCAATTGAGCTACTTCTTCTAATTGTAGTTTTAGTTAATTTTGGAGCGATCCTTACCTCTAAAATTTATTCACAATCAGTAAAAGAAATTCAACGTAAGAGATTATTTTGTAATGAATCTATAAGTAACCCATATTGTGTTTTTTGATAAATTAATTCCAAACTAATAGATCTCAAACTAGAGATTTAATATTAAACTTTAAGGCCCACTAAAACTAAAAATAAGGTGTATATGGTACTTCTGTTTTTAATGAATCTCCGTAGTAACTTTCAGCTGACTTTACTAAGATCCAATAAATGAAATTTAGCAATGATTTTTCCATAGGAATATCTATACTCTTTCCTAATTCAAATCAGAATTTCAAATAAAAACATCGTAGAAAATACTTAATCGAATATATTGAGATTTTCTTAGTTAATTTGTGATGGTTGGGTTAGTATGAAATTCTACTAAAGCTTGTCTTATCAATAGATCTAGTAATATTGCTTATTGATTCTTGCAATTTCTGAAGATATATTAAATTAACTATAAAAGTAAGAAATTTATGAATAATCAAAAAAGTCAAAGCCGTAAAAGACAAGAGCAAAATAATACAGAATGGTTAGATGAATTAATCAATAAAATTGAAAATATGAAAAATAAAATCTCTAATACTTTTTAACTAATTACTTCTTATATCATTAATCCGTTATTAAATATTTTAAATAATTTTGTAATTAAGCCAGCTGGCTTTTTTAATAGAGTTATTTATTTTATTTTTGCGAATAGTTATTTAACAATGTTTAAATGAAAATCTTTTAAAGCAAGTTTATGGTTCATTTTTATTTTTATTGACAATATTGAAATAAGTGTAAAAAGAATTTTAAATTTGTGACTACTGAATCATCTAAAAATCAAAAATTTACAAGGAAGCATCCCAGCGAAGGAATGGATGCTTTAGAAAAAGAATCAAAATTATCTCTTAAAGGATGGGAAAAGGAGGTTGCCAGAGCAAAGGAATATGGTTTAGAAGGTGCAAAAAGTATTGTCGATAGAAATATATCTACATTTTCAAGAGGAGAATTACCCCATTTTGCAGGTATCAATACTTTCATGAAAGCTCCATATGTTGAAAATGTAAATGAGGTGGGAAATTATGATGTTGCGATAGTTGGTGTTCCTCATGACTCTGGAACTACTTATAGACCAGGGACAAGATTCGGACCTCAAGGAATAAGAAAAATTTCCGCTCTCTATACTCCTTACAATTACGAAATGGGAGTGGATCTGAGAGAGCAAATATCTATTTGTGATGTAGGAGATATTTTTACAATTCCAGCTAATAATGAAAAAAGTTTTGATCAAATTTCAAAGGGAGTTGCTCATATTTTCGCTAGTGGTGCATTTCCAATTATTTTAGGTGGAGATCATTCAATTGGTTTTCCTACAGTTAGAGGAGTTTGTCGCCACTTAGGAGATAAAAAAGTAGGGATCATTCACTTTGATAGACATGTAGATACTCAAGAAACGGATTTAGATGAAAGAATGCATACCTGTCCATGGTTTCATGCAACTAATATGAAAAATGCACCTGCAAAAAATCTTGTTCAATTAGGAATTGGAGGTTGGCAAGTACCAAGAGAAGGAGTGAAAATTTGCAGGGAACGAAGTACAAATGTTTTAACAGTTACTGATATCTGTGAAATGGGATTAAAAGAGGCCGCTGATTTTGCGATTGAAAAAGCTACGGATGGAACTGACTGTGTATATATTTCTTTTGATATTGATTGTATTGATGCTGGATTTGTCCCTGGAACTGGTTGGCCTGAACCTGGAGGTTTATTACCTCGAGAGGCATTAAAACTTTTGGAGTACATTATCAGAAAAGTTAATGTATGTGGAATTGAGCTTGTTGAGGTTTCGCCTCCATATGATGTAAGCGATATGACAGCTCTATTAGCTACTAGAGTTATTTGTGATTCAATTGCACATCTTGTAGTGAGTGGTCAGCTCCCAAGAAAATCTAAACCAGAATGGATTTCAGATAAATGCAATATGTCAGTTGATCAAAAATGGAGATAGATTTTCGTGCATGAAGTAGATATGACAAAATGCCTTATTCTTTCCATCGAAGAGTGGGCAGAGAAAAAAAATAAAAAAAAAATAGTTGTTGAAAAGATTAATCTTAAGATTGGCGAATTTACTTGCGTAGAACCAATATCATTAATTAATACTTTTAATGCTGCAGTCTTGGGTTCATGGTTAGATTCCTCTGAAATTACAATTGAGAAAATACCTTTTGAAGGGAAATGCTCTAAATGCAATAAATTATATTTTCCAAAGAAAGAGAATGGATATAAATCTCCATGTTGCAATTTTAATTTAGAGGAAATTATTAGTGGGAGGGAATTAAAAATAGCATCTATTGATTTTAAAGAAAAGTAGAAATTTAGTATCTAGAATAAAAACGTATTTTCAAATATAAATGCATTTACCAATTTCAGACAAAATTGAATTAAATATTCTCCATCAAAATAGTCATCAAGCTGAGAAAAATAAAGTTAAGTTTAATAATTATAATTTACTTTGCTTGAACATAATGAGTAGTCCTGGTGCAGGAAAAACGAGATTACTTGAAATAACTTTAGAAGATCTTTCAAAAAAATTTCACAGTGCTGTTTTAGAGGGTGATATGACCACTAATCTTGATGCGGCAAGATTAGAAAAATTAAATATTCCAGTAATACCAATCACAACTGGAAGAGCATGCCATCTCGATGCAAATATGGTTAGTGGAGGTTTGAAATTACTAGAACAAAAAATAAATCCTTATTCATTAGATATTTTGTTAGTGGAAAATGTAGGAAATTTAGTTTGTCCTGCAGAATTTGAGATTGGAGAACATTTTAAAGTTGCACTTTTAAGTATTACCGAAGGTGAGGATAAACCTTTAAAATATCCAATAATGTTCAGAGAAGCAGATTTAATTTTGATAACTAAAGTTGATTTGTTACCCCATTTAAATTTTGATATTAACGAATTAAAGTCAAACATAGCTTCAACTAATCCGAAGGCAGATGTGATAGAAATTTCTTCGATAACCAAGTCTGGATTCGATTTATGGCAAGATTGGATTAGTAAAAAGATTCTAAAATTTAAAAATAATTAATATTGATTAAGTAAGAGTAATCTCTTAAAAGTATCAGTCATTACAACTTTAGATTTGCTTTTTCTTGAGTATTGATATTAAATGATATTTTTTTTTAAAAATGTTTAAAAAATTGAGAGTTATTGTTGCCTCTTTGCTGGCTCTAATATTAGCGATTTCATTAAGTACACTATCAAGTCCTGCAGCTCCAAAAGGTGAACCAATTACTTTGGGATACAGTAATTGGGCGGGATGGTGGCCCTGGGCGATAGCTGTTGATCAAAAAATGTTTGAAAAAAATGGAGTTAATGTTCAGATGAAATGGTTTGATGGATATGTTCAATCCATGGAAACTTTTGCTGCTGGTAAAATAGATGGAAATTCGCAGACTCTTAATGATACTATTTCGTTCTTGCCAGGAGAGAATGGAGGGGAAGTAGTTGTTTTAGTTAATGATAATTCTGCAGGAAATGACCAAATAATTGCAGATAAATCAATTAAAAGTGTTGCTGATTTAAAAGGAAAAACAGTAGCAGTAGAAGAAGGTGTTGTGGATGATTTTTTACTTGTTTTAGCTTTGAATGATGTTGGATTAACTCGAGATGATGTAATTATTAAAGGTCTTCCAACTGATCAGGCTGCAACTGCATTCGCAGCAGGAAAAGTTGATGCAGTTGGTGCATTCCCTCCATTTACAGGAACTGCAATGAAGAGGCCTGGAGCAAGAGTTATTGCTAGTTCAAAAGATTATCCCGGTGCAATCCCAGATTTATTAGCGGTAAGCGGAGATTTGATTTCTGAAAGACCAGATGATGTTCAAAAAATTGTTAAAACATGGTGGGATGTAAGAGAATTCATGGAAAAAAATCCAAGAAAATCTGAAAAGATCATGGCAAAGCGAGCTGGGATCCCAACACGCGAATACAAACAATATAAAGGTGGAACTAGGTTCTTTTCTTTGGAAGAAAATTTAGAAGCTTTTAGTGATGGGTTTGGTATGAAACATATGCCTTATGCAGCGAAACAAATGGCAGACTTTATGGTAAAGGTAGGATTTATCCCTGAAAAACCTGATATGAGTAAATTATTTGACTCTTCGTTCGTTAAAAACATCAGTTAATTAATACAAAATTAAAATGGTCAGTTCGAAATTAATCAAGAGGGATAAAAAATATTTATCCCTCTTTTCATTTGGTAGTGAACCGAAAAAATTAAAAAAAATATTTCTTCAAATAGCCTCACTTTTGCTTCCCCTTTTAATTTGGACATTAGTTTGTCAATTAAAACTTGTAAGTGAAATGTTTTTACCATCACCGTTAGCGGTCTTTTATTCTCTTTTGGATATGGCTGAAAGTGGAATATTATTTGAAGATATTTTCGCAAGTACTGGTAGGGTATTTGCTGGTTTTATAATTGCAACAATTTTTTCAATTCCTTTAGGAATTTTAATGGGTTCTTTCCCTTCTTTTTGTGCGTTATGTGAACCATTAATTGCGATGCTTAGGTATATGCCTGCCGCTGCTTTTTCTCCTTTGCTTATTATTTATTTAGGAATAGAAGAGGCTCCAAAAATCGCATTAATTTTCATTGGTACTGTTTACTTTAATGTTTTGATGGTTATGGATTCAGTAAAATTTGTACCCAAAGAACTCATTGAAACAACGCTTACTTTAGGAGGTAATACAAAAGATTTATTGATCAGAGTAATAGCTAGATATTCATTGCCAAGTATTATTGATACTTTAAGAATTAATATCGCAACTTCATGGAATTTAGTAATTGTTGCAGAGTTAATTGCAGCAGAAGTTGGTTTAGGTAAAAGGATTCAACTGGCTCAAAGATTTTTTCGCACAGATCAAATATTTGCAGAATTAATAGTTCTTGGATTAATAGGATTTGCTTTGGATATGAGTTTTAGATTGCTACTTAGACGTACATGTAAATGGGCTGTTTAAATGAAATTAGATGTTAATAATATTTCAAAATATTTTGGGGAAGGTTCAAATAGAAAAAAGGCAATTGAGGGAATAAGCTTTTCAATAAGTTCTGGCGAATTTAAAACTCTTGTTGGGAGCTCTGGATCAGGTAAAAGTACAATATTGAGGATTATTGCTGGGCTTGAGAGTCCATCTAAAGGGAACGTAAAAGTAGATGGCAAAATAGTTAGTGGACCGGGATTGGATAGAGGGATGGTTTTTCAGAAATATAGTCTTTTCCCTTGGCTCACTGCATCTGAGAATATTGCATTTGGTATGAATTTAAATTCTTACAAGTTGAAAGAAATAAAACATAGGACATCTTATTTATTAGAAGTAGTAGGTCTTCAGGATTCTGGAAATAAGTATCCAAAAGAATTATCTGGAGGAATGCAACAAAGGATTGCAATTGCAAGAGCTCTAGCGACTAACCCTAAAATTCTACTTTTAGATGAACCTTTTGGAGCATTGGACTTACAGATAAGAGAATCTATGCAGAAATTTCTCTATGAATTATGGAAAAAAACTTCATTGACAGTTTTACTTATAACCCATGATATTGAAGAAGCATTAGCTCTCTCTCAGCAAATATGTATTTTGGCACCTAATCCTGGAAGAATCATAAAAGAAGTTAGGGTAGATCTACAAAAAGGAGATTTAGATAAATTGAAACTTGATTCGGATTTTGCAAAATTAAGATATGAGTTATCTGATTTTTTAAGAGGCCTCCAAAAAAAATAAATAATGTCAAATAGCTTTTTGCCTACTTGGCTTTATAACGACCAAAAAATATTTGAACTTGAATTAGATAAATATTCAAAAAATTATTGGCACCCATTGATTTTCATAGGAGAAATCAAACCTGGTGAAATATTGGAAAAAAAATTCTTTAATCAATCATTATTAATCTCCCGTTCAGAAAATAATTTAATAACTGTTTTTAAAAATAGATGCCCTCATCGTGGGTCAAAATTGTGTCTTCCAAAAACAAAATTAAATCCTTCTAAAAATATTTTTTGTCCTTACCATGGTTGGACTTTTGATAATTTTGGCAAACTTAAAACTTTGCCATTAAAGTACGATTTTGAGACAAAAATAGAAACAGAGGATTATTTTTTAGAAAAAGTAAACTCTTTAATAAATGGACCTTTAATTTGGATTAATTTCAGTAAAAAAACAATATCTATAGATGATCAAATTGAGCTTGTTGGAAGAAAATGTAATGATGAATGGGATATAAATTACAGCATTTTTTCTGAATTTTCTGATACTTTAAATTGCAATTGGAAAATTGCCCATGATAATACACTGGATGATTATCACGTAGCAATAGCTCATAAAGATACCCTACATAAAGAACAAGGTCCAATTAAAAACTATAGGTATTTCTTCAGTGAATTTTGTAATGTACTTGTTAACCCTCTTAGTAGTGAAGGAAATCTATATACCTTTGGATTACTCCCATGGACCCATCTAATAATCTGGCCTGGTAAAGGGATTGTTTTAATAAATTATCTTCCTAAAAATATTGATCAGTGTATTATTGAAATTAAATTAGCCTCTGCTTCTTTATGTGAAAGTGATTTGGAAAAATGGAAAAAAAGTATATTAGAATTTCTTGGAGAAGATAAAGTTATTGTCGAATCAGTTCAAAAATCTTATCTGGAAAATTTTAAACTTGGTCCGCCTAATAGACTTGAACAAAGGATTATACACTGGCAAAATATTTATAAAAATTTTCTAAATGCATCGGGCATTGTTTTCTAACATAATTTCTATTTAGTGCACTGATATTATTAATTAAATTTTTAATTTGGTAGGGATTTAACTATATATTTAATAGGCCTTATTGATAATGTAGTTAAGTACAAAAATTTGATTATGAAAAATTTTATTCTTATTATTGCCTCTTTATCTTTCCTATCTTCTTGCAGTAATGACCAAGATTTTTTTCTCACTGAGGGGAACGCTTTGTTAAGTTGCGGAGGTAAATCTCGTATTATCGAAAATGATAAAGAAGAGTTAATAAATACTGAAGTCAAGGATTTAAGAGATGGAATTGGTAAATACGTTGAATTTACAGTTGTTGAGACTGATAAAAAAGGAGGCAAATATAGAATTATTAATTGTTTCCCAAGTGAAGAACCACAAGATTCAATCATAAAAACTGTGAAAACAAATTATAAATTAAGTAATTAAAAGTTATTTAAAAATAATTAGCTTAATTTTAATCTGAGATTTTTGATGATTTGATTATTTCCCATGCTTCTGATGCGGTGTCTGCATATTCGAAAAGATTTAAGTGATCATCTTCAATTAATCCAAGATCAGCTAAATATTCAAAGTTAATTATCTTATTCCAATAATCTCTACCAAAAAGTATGATTGGGATTTTAGTTTTCATTCCTGTTTGACAAAGTGTCAATAGTTCAAATAATTCATCTAGTGTTCCAAAACCTCCAGGGAAAAATACAGCAGCAACTGATCGCATGACAAAATGGATCTTTCTTAATGCAAAATAATTAAACTTAAAGCAAAGACCTGGAGTTATAAAAGCATTTGGGATTTGTTCATTAGGCAGACTGATATTTAACCCTATAGATTTACAATTTGCTTCAAATGCACCTCTATTAGCAGCTTCCATAATTCCAGGGCCCCCACCTGTTACAATCACGTGAGAATTACAGTTTTTATTTTGATTACTAATTGAAGCAAGTTTAGAAAACTCCTTTGCGGATTGATAGTAATGACTCATTAAAAGCAAATTTTCTAATCTATTTAAATTTCGTTTTAAAAGTATCGATTTAGGATTTTTTTTAATTAACTCTTCTATATTTGCAATTCTCTTCTTTATATTTGATTCTTCTATAATACTTGCACCTCCAAAAATAATTATTGTTGAAAGAATTTTATTTTCTTCAAGGATTAAATCTGGTTTAGTAATTTCAAGAAGCATTCTGACTCCACGCATTTCATTTCGGCTAAGTAAACCAATATCTTCTTGAGCCAATTTATAAGTATCAGAATTAATAATTAAATTCAGGTTTTTAAAATTCTTACTAGGGGATATATGTTTTTTCATTTCAAACAAGAGTTTTAACTTTTCTTTCTAGAGGATTAAAATATATTCTTTTGATTTTGTTATTTTCGTAAATCCAAAAAACAGGCGGACTTTTTCTTGCTTTAATTAAATTAATTTTGTCTAATTTTTGAGGGATAAATTCTTTAGCAGGATCAAAAAATTTATCTCTTTTGGGTTGGTTTAAAACAATACTACCTTCTTTCCCTGAGATAGATCTGTGATAAGTTCCTATAGGAATTTCTAATGCTCCCATAGATCTATTTAAATAAATCACATGATGAGGTTCATCCCAGGAAGGATTTATTAAAACAAATGTCCTTTCTCCAGTGATAACTAAATTGTGGTCAATTTGATGATTGTGAACGTAATATTGCTCATCTTTTAAATCATCTGGAGGAGATATAGCTTCCCCAGAATGGATCACAACATCAGAACCATTAGAACTATCTATGTCTGCATCAAAGAATGTTACTTTTGGAGTCTCTCTAAAAATATTTATTGGGAAGAATTTTAATTCCATAGTGCTAACTCCCTTTTAGAAAATTTATAAATACAAATAAAAATTTATTTACTTTTAAAAAACAGCTATTTCTTGATTTCTAATTGCAACAAACCAAGCAATCTTCTTGATTTGGATAATCTATACATTCTTTGTTTAAAGTTTTTTCTAAGAGATCTACTTTCTTAACATAATCAAGATCTTTTAATTCTTTTTTTGGAACCGTGAACTGAGTTTGTAGTTTCATTTTCTATTCTCCTAATTAATACTGTTTTTTGAATCCATTCCAAGTTTGAGAAAACCTTAATACCAGATAAGAAATTAAAATTGTCCAAAATAAAATTTCTATACCTAAATTAGTCATTTGCTTTGCCTCCTTTCTGTCTGATTATTCTCTAGTACAGGTATTATGTAAAAATCAAGCGTAAGAATACCTAAAAGTTAAAGTTTTAATCACAAAAAATCTTGCAATGGTTGTTACTTGGATGTTCTGCACATTCGTTATTCCAATATGCTTCAATTTCTTTGAGCTTATTATCAAATGAAAGGTTTTTTTTATCCAAATTAATTTCTTGGATAGTAAATGTGTCATTTAGTGCCATAAGACTTACCTCTTGACTACACCTATGTTCTAATTTATTTGAATAGTAAATTTCAATTTTTATGTGTGCGGTTAGAGGAACAAAATTGTACGGATTAAGGATCAAAAAAAATCTCAAATTATGAATAATTGTAAGGAAAATATCCTCAAAAAATTTATTCCACCTTTAAAAAGGTTGTGTAAATTTTGCTAGAAATTATATTCTCTTAATACCTTCTTAGCTCTGCTATTATCTATCATTCATCTAATCTATCTGCATATTCTCTTAAAATCTCTGCCATCTTCTGAGGTGGAATTTCTTGTTGATATTCTCTACATAAATCAAAAAATTTATCTAAGAAATCTTTCATTGACGAGGACATAAAAATTAGCGTTTCATTTTAAAAGTAAAGTATGCAAACCCACCAAGCAATAAAAGACTCACAACTCCATAAGTAATGGCTATACCGTACATGTAGGTCATTTATTTATAAAGATATAAGCAGAATATAAATAAACTAAGAAAACTCCAATAGCAATGGAACTTCCATAAATAAGAAAGTTCCAAAATCTATATAATTTAGGTTTTTTAAATTCTTTTTCTTCTTCTTTAGTAATCATTTATTTTCTTTTTTTTTCTCTTGCAGCATTACCTTTTGCTCTTAATACCAAAGTTATCGTAAGGGCAGCGCTTAATATCACAGCATCAATTAATAGGTGCGGGGAAATATTCATCAGCAGAAAAGAGAAATAAGAAGAGTCATTATCTTTTCATAAATAAATCTATTAAACATTAAAAAAGAGGGGGTCATCCCTCTAAGTTTAGATCGACTGTCAATCACTATCTATTTTAGCTTTTTAGCTTCTCTTAAAAAAATAGTATTTTATTTAGCCAGAGCAAGAGAAGGCACCTGCAAGAATATTTTTAAAAATTGGGGCTTGACCCAAGGCATACAAAAAGAAAGTTGATGATGCAAGAGTAATAGCTATTTTGGAAAGTCTATTAACTTTCAAATTTGAGACTTTTGCGAATGCAGAGTTCATTTGTTCCTTAATTTATTGATTTTATAATAGCTGCATAAATTAAATATTCAGCATCAATATTTACCAAAGAATAATTTTATTGCTCCTTTTTCTCAGCTTGCATTTTTATTAGCTCAAATTCTTTTTTAGAAACTATTCTGATTTTGTATGCTGGATATCTTGTTTTCCACCATTTATTGATCGAAATAGCAACTCCTTCTAAATTTTGGGTACAAATATTGACCCATAGAGTTTTAGTTTCAACTTTTTTGTAGAATTCCCAACTTGTAGGTGAAGCTATTAAAAAATCGCAAATGAAAAAATTCAATAAATTATGGGAAATGGTCCATAAGCTAAAACTTTTGTTTTTTTAATAAGAGAATTTAATTGAAGATATAGAGTTTTCATTAAGTGGTAATAAAAAACTTTTAACAAAAGATTTACATCACTTTCGCCTTCTAAGAAAGTACTACTTTTATTTTAGAATGCGTTTCAATTAAAAATATCGCCGCAAAGAAGGGGCCAAAAATTGACCCCTCTTGGTGAAACTCTTCCAAAGAAACACCATTAAAATATTACTCTGAAAGTTGCAAAGTTAAACAAATTAAAAAAATCAAGATTAACAATTTATGCGGCTTGCTTAAAAGGGTTCATATTCCTTAAAAAGTTATTACTTTTGCTGGTACTCATTTTTCTATATCTTTGATTTATATCCTGGATATACTTCCTAGCTTTCTTATCACTTTCAATTTTCTTTTTTCTAAGACGTAAAGCCCTTAAATCTTCAATTGACATGAGGCCATCATCTTCATTGAAATTTAAATGATCAAATTGCATCAGTTTGAGAAATTAAGTTTCTTCTTTAAGTGAAAGATTAACAATTTTATCTTTATTTGCAATAGAGATAATTAACCAACTTCACTCAAATAAGTTTTTCAATCTTCAGAAAGCTATGAATTTAAGTATAAAAAACTTTCTAAAATCAAGAAAAACTTTTGATTGAATTAGATGGAACTTCTAAAGATACAAATGATCCTAAATAATGAGATTCGGCTGATCTAATTATTAACAAATAAAAGAAATTTACTAAAGCTTTCTCCACGAGGATTTAGTAACTAATTTAAATAAACTCATTATTTTTGTAATAACAATATACAAAATAAATTTATTAAGCAATCAAGATATTTTTCCTTTATAAAGCATAGTTGCAAATTAATTAAGAAAATTTGTACTCTCAGGCTTTAGGCAGCGGACTAAATCCTCGTGGAGTATTGGACTTTAGCCCGCTCTATTTTTTTAGCAAAAGAAAAATAGCACTGCAAGTTAAGTAGATCATTAATTATTATATTTGCTTCTGAATAAGCCTTTATTGGTTAATTGATCAAGATTATCTGAGCATATGTTGGTGGTGTTTATTGTATAAAAGTGCTATAAAACTTTTTTTATAGCAATGGATTCAGTATTAATGCTCATTGATATATTCATTCATAGAATAATATTATTATTTATGCCTGTTTAAGGTTTAATTTTGAAAAAAATAATTAAATTTTTTAAATTACTTAAGAGAAGAATCGATATTCTTAATGCAGAGGCTGAATTAAGATTTATATTGGAAAATAAATAATGGGATTCCCACATTGCCCTATTTGTGTAGTACTAGCATTTGTTTCAGTTTTTATGGGAGTTGCTCGTAGTTATATGTTCTATATTATTTTTAGGGAGTTTATGAGAGCGGAATCTAATTTTAAATTGAAGTTTAGTTTCTATTAATTATTGACATCTAAGTATAAATACTTTATAAATAGATTGTAGTGAATACTACAAAATCGTCCGATCTACCATCTGATAGACCGCAGTACGACTCAAGCCATAGGACGGGGACTTGAGCAAGTTCAGGAGCTGCATCATGGTAAACATGTATTTCAATGGAAAGTCATTTG
>QCCN01000017.1 GCA_003278925.1 Prochlorococcus sp. AG-347-L17 | reverse complement strand
TTTTGAAAATATTGAAGAGACAAAGATGGAATCAGATGGCCTGGAAACTGCTAGAAGCAATGAAATATCTAGTAAAAATCAAAATTCTAATAAAATAAATCAATTTACTGAAACCCCAAAATTACCCCTACCTTATATTAAAAATTTAAGAAAGTGGATTAACAACGATAAAAAAGCTAGTTAGCTTTTACATCATACCGGGCATTCCCATGCCACCCATTCCTGGCATTCCCATGCCGCCCATTCCTGGCATTCCCATGCCGCCCATTCCTGGCATTCCCATGCCACCCATTCCTCCCATTGGATCTCCACCTGGTCCTCCAGGGGCTGCGGCTTCAGGTTCTGGGATGTCAGCCATCGCAACTTCTGTTGTGAGGAGCATAGCGGCAATAGATACTGAATCTTGAAGAGATAATCTTATTACTTTGGTTGGATCTAATATTCCTGAATCTTTTAAATCCTCATATTGTCCTGAATTAGCATTAAAGCCTTTGTTAAGCCTTTGAATTTCAGCGACAACTACATCACCATTAAAACCAGCATTTTTTGCTATTTGTTTGGTAGGTTCCAAAAGGGCTTCTTTAACTATATTTATCCCCGTTCTTAAATCATCTGAAGATGTTTCACTTAATTTTAAAAGATCATCTGATATTTCAATTAAAGTTTGTCCTCCTCCAGAAACAACACCCTCTTCAATAGCAGCTTTCGTAGCATTAAGGGAATCTTCGATTCTCAACTTTTTATACTTCATCTCTGTTTCTGTAGCAGCTCCTACTTTGATAAGAGCTACTCCTCCGGCTAGTTTGGCTATCCTTTCATTGATTTTATCCTGATCATACTCAGATTCAGTTATATTAACTTCTCTCTTTAATTTCTCTACTCGAGCTTTAACTAAATCTTTAGTGTCTTCGAAGGCAACAATTGTAGTTTTATCCTTTGTGATAGTTATTTTTTTTGCTTTGCCTAAATCATTAATCGATACTTTATCAAGTGTCATCGATTTATCTTCGCTAATTAACTTAGCCCCTGTAAGAATTGCAATATCTTCAAGGGCAGCTTTTCTTCTCTCACCAAATAACGGAGCTCTTACGGAAGCTACATTTAAAACCCCACTATTCTTATTCAAAACCAGAGTGGTTAAAGCCTCTCCTTCGATATCTTCAGCAAGAATTAGAAAAGGTAAGCCTGACTTCTGAATTTCTTCAAGTATTGGAACTAGATCAACTAAAGTTGAGACTTTTTGATCAGTTATTAATATTTTAGGATTTTCAAGTTCACAAACTTGTCTTTCTTGGTCTGTTACGAAATACGGAGAACTATAACCTCTATCAAAAGACATACCTTCAGTTATATCTAATTCTGTTTCTAGTGATTGAGATTCTTCGACAGTTATTACACCATCTGAAGTAACAATATCCATTGCTTTCGAAATTATAGATCCAATTTCTTCATCACCTCCAGCACTAACTGTTGCAACTTTTTGGATATCAGAACCATTTAATGAAATACTTTTGGAACTTAATTTTTCTAAGACAAAAGCTAGGCCAGCCTCCATACCTTTTTTTAACTCCATAGGGTTGGCGCCAGAAGCAATATTTTTTAATCCCTCCTGAACCATCTTCTGAGCCAAAATGGTTGCTGTTGTTGTTCCATCACCAGCACTCTCTTTTGTCTTGGATGCAACTTGTTCTATTAATTTCGCACCTAAATTAGAAATTGGGTTTTCAATCTCGATCTCTTTAGCAACTGTAGATCCATCTCTTACTATATCTGGTGAACCAAATTTCTTTTCTATGACAACGTTTTTTGCCTTCGGCCCAATAGTAACCTTAACCGCATTAGCTACGAAATTAACACCTTTTTCTAGCGCTTCTCTTGATTCATTAGAAAAACTTAACTGTTTAGCCATGTTTGCTCAATCTTTTGTCTTATTCTAATCTCCCATAGAATCATTTTTAAGGGATATTTAATTAAGTGGGGAAAGCCGAATTTCTTTTAATAGGACATACAAATTAACTCAAATAAGAGTATCTTTAAGTTATGGAAGAAACAAATAATCTTATTTTTACTCTTACCGCAATCCTCGCGATTGCTATGACACTAATATACTTTCCTTTAAGATTTTTCTTAACATTAACTGCTAGAAGTCGAAGGCTAAAACTTTTACAAAAAATTAGAAGGTTGAGAGATGAATTGGGCCAGCCCTATGAAAGTACATAACTAAATACTCATACCCCCGTCTATACTGATTGTTTGGCCTGTAATGTAAGTTCCTGCATCATTTGAAACTAAGAATGACACTAAGTTTGCAATTTGAGTACAACTTCCTAATTTCCCTAAAGGGATAACTTTGAGTATCTCTTCAGTATTAAGTTTTTCAGTCATTTCTGTTTCTATAAAGCCTGGAGCTATTGCATTTACGTTTATACCTCTTGAAGCAAATTCTTTAGCACAAGTTTTGGTGAATCCAATAACTCCAGCTTTAGCTGCAGAATAATTTGCTTGACCGGGATTACCAATTATTCCAACAACAGATGAAATATTTACGATACTACCACTTCTTTTTTTCATCATAAATTTTGAAGCATATTTTGTACAAAGAAAAACCCCTTTTAAGTTTGTATTTAATACATCATCCCATTGTTCCGATTTCATTCTCATCAATAGTCCATCTCTAGTAATACCAGCATTGTTAATAAGAATATCAATGGAACCATTAATTTTTATGATTTCTTCAAAAGCTGAACTGACAGAATCCTCTCTTGATACATCAAATTTTAATTTATGAGCTTTACCTCCTGAATTTTTTATTGAATTTACAACTTCTTCAGCTTTTTCATCAGAAGAAGAGTAATTAATAAAAACTTCTGCTCCTAAGCGGCTTAGTTCTAAAGCAATTTCTTTACCAATTCCTCTGCTAGCTCCAGTGATTAAAGCAACTTTGCCTGATAATGAATCTGTATTGGACATTATGAAATTTTATAATTTTCAATCGTAGTACTATTTGTGTAAAGATATTGCTTTTATTTATAATTGTCTAGAAAATATTAAGTCCTTCTATTGTGCACTTTTTAATACCAGCTGCAGGAAGTGGTAGCAGAATGAAAGCTGGAAAAAATAAATTACTTATTGATTTAGAGGGAGAGTCTTTGATTTATTGGACACTTAAATCTGTATTTTCTGCAAGCTCAACAAACTGGGTTGGAATAATTGGGCAACCGAAAGATAAAAACTTATTACTAAATTCAGCTAAGGATTTTGCCCATAAAGTTCATTGGATTAATGGTGGTGACACCAGACAACAGTCAGTTTTTAATGGTTTAAAAGCGTTACCAAAAGATGCTGAAAAAGTTTTAATACATGATGGCGCTAGATGTCTAATTAATCCTGAATTGATAGACCTTTGTGCCAAGCAATTAGATGAAAATGAAGCTGTAATTTTAGCTACTAAGGTAATAGACACTATAAAGATTGTTGATAATGAAGGTTTTATTAAAGAAACACCAGACAGAAATTATTTATGGGCAGCGCAAACTCCTCAGGGCTTTTTAGTAGATAGATTAAAAAAAGCTCATAAGATGGCAATTAATAAAAACTGGAAAGTCACAGATGATGCTTCTCTATTCGAAATGCTTAATTGGAAAGTGAAGATAATTGAAGGAACTTATTCAAATATAAAAATTACATCCCCTATAGATTTGAAAATAGCAAAACTTTTTGTGAAGAACTCTTAGTTAAAAAGGTTTATCGATACTAAGAATGCCGTTGTCACCATTTAAGGTCGCTTCATACCCTAACGGGATGCATGCATTCCCTGATATGTGGCCTATTGGGAGATCAAAAATAATAGGAAAATCGAACTCTTGAAGTCTTTCAATAATACAGTTTTTTAGTAAATCTTTCAATTCAAGGTCGCAGGTATCATTAGAAAAACTTCCGAATCCAATGCCCGCAATTTCAGAAATTGTTTTAGTCATCCTAAGGTAAGTCAACATGCGATCAATTTTATAAATATCTTCATTAATGTCTTCAAAAATTATTATTTTCCCTTTGCAATCTGGAAAGTGATTAGTACCAATTAAAAAAGTAGCAATAGTTAAGTTAGAAACTATTATTTCTCCTTTCGCTTTCCCACCTCTTAAAGGGATTCCTATTATGTCCTCAACATATCCCTCAAAAAGTAAATTTCTTAATCTCTCAAGACTCCACTCTGGTTCTTTGAAAAGGCTAGTAACCATGGGGCCATGGATAGAACCTATAAATCCTTGAGAATATTTAGATAGTAATAAAGAACATGTATCTGAGAATCCAAGCATTAAACCATGCTGCCAAGAAGGTTCTTTTTCTAAAAGTCTTGCTGAACCCCAGCCTCCTTTTGCAAAAATGATTAGCTTACTATTTTGTGCTTTTTCAAGTTCTTCAAATCTAGTTAGATCATCGCCTGCAAAATAACCAAATTTTTTTGATAGAGAATTATTTTCATTAATTTCCAAACCCCAGTTTTTTAAGATTTCTACGCCTTTTTGAAAGTTTTCGTCTTCATCAATAAAGGAACCTGGAGCTAAAATATCTATTAAATCCCCTTTTTTTAATCTAAAAACCATATTTAGAATTTATGAAGCAATAATAATTCCTATTAAAATGACTCCTCCATAAATTGATTGATTTTTGAAGTGATTGCTTATATTTTTTATTGATTGCTTTTCCTCAGGAAATACTTTCAGTATATCTCTCTGCATTAAGATTGACGTTGCAAGCCAAATTGGCCAAAAAATAAAATCCATTTGATTAATAAATGCGCATATTGCGAGAAAAAAAGAAGTTAAAAAATAACAAATTTGAATGGTTATTCTTGTATTGTTATGGAGGTTAACTGCGGAACTATTAATTCCAATTTTGATATCATATTTTTTATCTGCTAAAGCATAAATCGTGTCAAAGCCAAAAGTCCAAAAAATGGTAGCTAGCCAGCAAAATAGTAAAACAATACTATTTAAATTGCCTTCATTTGCGGCCCAGGGAATTAAGACAGCAAAACCCCAGCATATTGATAAGATTAATTGAGGATATTTAAACCATCTTTTAGCAGAAGGATAAATTAAGATGATAGGTAAAGCTAAAAAAGCAAGTGTAATTGAAAGGATTCTTCCAGGCTGAGGTAGTGACAAAGTTAGAAAGAAGCTACATAAAATTAAAAAGAAAAGAATTGAATAAGCTGTTTTAAGACCGATTTTATTTGCAGCTAGAGGTCTATTTTTTGTCCTAACAACTCTTTGATCAATTTTTTTGTCCCAAATATCATTAACCACGCAGCCTAATCCACTTACTAGTAGTCCTCCCAGTATTATTCTTAGCAACATTAAAAATGTTGGATTAGCATCTGGGGTTAAATATAAACTCCATCCAGCAGGAATAAGTAAGATCATTCTTCCAGTCGGCTTATTCCACCTTAATAATTCAAAAAAAGTACTTAATTTAATTTGTCGATTTTTATTTTGCATATGACCTATTGTATATTTCATAACTTTAAATAATCTTACTAGGATTAAATGATTTCTATTATTTAATAATCAATGTTGGGTATATTTATTAATGGACTAAAGATATCTTCGTCTTATAAAAAGAAATGATACTCAAACAAGATTTAAGATATTTTCAAGAAAAGCAAATTTTAGTAGCTTCTATAGATATTGGAACTAACTCTACACATCTTTTGGTAGCAGAAATTAATCTAGAATTAAAATCATTTTCAATAAAATTTACTGATAAATCAACCACTCGTCTTGGAGAAAGAGATGAGGAGGGTAATCTTACCGAAGAATCAATCCAAAGGGCATTAGCTACTCTTAAGCGATTTAAGGAATATTGTAAAAGTAATGGAGTAAAACAAATCGTAACAGCAGCAACAAGTGCAGTTAGGGAAGCTCCAAACGGTCAAGATTTTATTAGAAGAGTTCTTGATGAAACTGATATTCAAATAGAAATGATTAGTGGTTCTGAGGAAGCTAGATTAATTTACCTTGGTGTTCTTTCTGGGATGTCTTTTGAAGATCAGTCTTTTGTAATCATAGATATTGGAGGAGGATCTACAGAATTAATACTTGCAGATAAAAAAGATGCTATAGCTCTTACCAGTTCGAGAATTGGTGCGGTAAGACTTAAAAATGATTTTTTAAATAAAGGGTCTATAACTTCAGAAAGATCGAGTTTTTTAACAACTTTTATTAAAGGATCTTTAGAACCATCTGTTCGAAAAATAAAGAGTAGATCTAAGGGAGATAAGCCTTTGTCTATGATTGCCACCAGTGGCACTGCAACCTCATTAGGAAATTTGATTTCAGATGATTTGGGAGAATCTAAACAAAAGTTGCATGGTTATAAATTCAAAAGGGAAAATTTACAAAATGTATTGGAAAAACTAATTAAATTACCAGTTTCGGAAATCAAGAAAATACCTTCATTAAGTGAGAGAAGAGCAGAAATAATTATTCCAGGAGCATTGATATTAAACACCGCAATGGAGATGTTGAACTTTGATGAATTAATGATAAGTGAGAGGGCGCTTCGAGAGGGTTTGGTTGTGGATTGGATGCTTCGTAAAGGGATAATTAAAAATGAGTTAAATATTCAAGGCAATATTAGAAAAACAACTATAGTTCATCAGGCCAGAAAGTTTGGAGTAGATAATACAAGAGCTGATAAAGTTATTGATATTGCCTTTCAAATCTATGATCAGACTAAAAATATCATTCATAGCGATAATGACCCTAAAGCTAAAGAACTTCTTTGGGCAGCTTCTCATCTTTATAATTGTGGGAAATATGTGAATGTTGGTTCCTATCACAAACACTCTTGGTACTTAATAAAAAATTGTGAGTTGTTGGGATATTCTGAAGCAGAAACAAATATTATTGCTTCAATTGCTAGGTACCATAGAAAGACTCTACCCAAGAAAAGACATGAGTCTTGGCAAAATTTAATATCCAAAGAAGATAAAACATTAGTTCTTGAAATGTCATTAATCTTGAGACTGGCAGCAGCTCTTGATCAAAGACCTGATAAGGTGATCTCCTCAGTTCAAATAAAATTGCAGGAAAATAATCTTACATTTCAACTTTTACCTTTAGATAGAAACCATGATCTTCTTCTTGAAAAATGGAACTTAGGATTATGCCGTAATGTAATAAAAGAACTAAAGAATTTGGAATTAAAAGTTATTTAGTTTTTTTTAATAAGTTCTTGTTTTGGAGTTTGATTCTGAGAAGAATCTGAAAACAAATTGAAAATTAAGGACGAGGCGATTAGTCCGAGAAAGCCTGAAATTAAAATAAATATTAGGAATCCTATTGGATTAAAATTCTTAGATTGCCTAGTTTTATAGTTTTTTTTGGAAACTTCTTCAACTATTTCTTCAATTTTCACTTCTTTCCTCTCTGTCTTGAATTCTTCCATTAAAAATTCTGTATCAAGTTTTAGCTTCTGTGAAATCCTTCTAATCATTGCTTTGATAAATACTTTTTCAGGTAGTTTTTCTTCATTACCTTCCTCTATGGCTTCAAGTTGATGAGCTCCAATTTTTAAATCAGAAGCCAATTCTTCAATTGATTGATTTTTACTTAACCTAGCCTCCTTAATGAAATTTCCAATTCTCTTTAAAGAGGAATCTCCTCTTTTATTGTTAATTCCCGAAACAGATTTTATTTCTTTCAAAGCAAATAAATTTTTACTAATTATAGTAATTAATATTTTTCTATCAACTTTAAGATTATTTATTCCTAAAGAGATGCTTATAAGATGGATTATAAAGATTAGATCTTTTTTGAGAATTACTAATTGCTGGGCTAATTATGTAAATGGTTGTTCTAATTAGTTTTTTCTCAATAGAAAATTTTTCCATATCTTTTAATGCTATTAATGATGTCCAACCATCATCCCAAGATACTCTAAATCCAACAATTACTTTAGTCTCTGGAGGGTAAAACTCTAGTAAAGTTTCTTGAGACCTTTTCACATGCCTAGCACTTAAATATAGACATATAGAGGAATTGTGTTTCGCAAGATCTTTTAGAGATTCTTTTTCGGGCATCCCTGTTCGTCCTCCTGCTCTAGTTAAAATTATTGTTTGCGTTACGTCAGGGATGGTTAACTCAGCTTCATGATATGCTGCAGCAACTTGAAAAGCACTTACTCCAGGAACAACCTCGATTTCAATTTTTTCGTTCTTTAAAATTTCTATTTGCTCTCTAATTGCTCCAAAAAGGCAAGGGTCTCCATCATGCAACCTTACAACAATTTTCCCCGCCTGAAATTTTTCTATCATAATTGAGGTGATTTGCTCTAAGTTAAGTGAACTCGTTTTTATTTTTTCAGAACCTTCCTTTGCAGAATCTAAAATCTTTTCAGGAATTAGAGAATCAGTCCAAATAATGACATCTGCAATTTTTATTTTTTTTAATGCTTTTAAAGTTAATAATTCTGGATCGCCTGGACCAACACCAATAAAGGATATTTTGTTATCCATTCTTTCTATTTTCCCCATTATATGTTCTCAATCTTAAAAAAAATATTCCAATTAATCCAGAAGAAAATAGAAAAATACTTATAAATTGAGCCATTCTTATACCTCCATCACAGAAAGGTGGAAGTCCACCAATGCATAGTGGGTCAGTTCTTAAACCTTCAATCCAGAATCGTCCAAAGCTATAAGTTATTAAATAAAGACAGCTAATAAAGCCAGGCCTGAAAAAATCTGTTTTATTTTGTTTATTAAAGGTAATAATAAGGACGATGAAAATCAAAAGATTCCAGAATGATTCATAGAGAAATGTAGGATGAAAAAATTCATAATTAATAAATTCTAAAGGCCTATTTTGGATAGGTATAAATAATTTCCAAGGCAAATTTGTAGGAACTCCAAAGGCTTCATTATTGAAAAAATTTCCCCACCTTCCTATTGATTGTCCAAGAATAATGGAGGGTATTAATATATCTATGAAGGTTTTTAAATTAATTTTTTTCGACTTACAGAAATAGATAATAGATATTAATCCACCAATTAGACCTCCATGGATTGCTATGCCTCCTTCCCAAACTGCAAGAAAAGAAGGTATTTGAATGATGTTATTGAATAGTTCAAAAGAAGTAAAAAAGTTCTCTCCGCTATATTGCCTCCACTCAAAAATTACGTAATAAGCTCTAGCTCCAATTATTGAAGAGATTATTAATGATGGAAGTATTTCACTAATGTACTCTGGGTTAATATTTCTTGCCTTTGCTAGCTTTTTAGAGACAAATAGGCCTATTAAAACTGAAACCGAAATAAGAAGTCCATACCATCTTATAGTTATAAATCCTAAATTTAAAAAAGTTTCTCCTGGAGATTGTATAAAAGCTTGAAGTATAAGCATTTAGAGAAAGTTAGATACCCTCTGCTGCTTGAACTTTTTCTACTTGTTTTTTCTTTAATACTAAAAGTATTTGTGTTAAGCCTACTCCAATGAAGAATGCAATCAGTCCAATAACTCTATAAGGACTCTGAAGTACAACCTCAGCATCTAATTGCCCAAAGCCACCAACGTTGGGATCATTAGTAAGAGGGTCACCTACATTAATTTTGTCTTGCGCTTTTACGATAAGTTGAGGACCAACGGGCACTGTTTCAGCTGTTATTTCACCATTATCGTTTTCTATATTGACTTGATAGCTACCATCTTCAATTGTTTCTATTGAATTTATAGTTCCTGCGGTGGAAGAAGTGAATACTACATTATTGCTCTTGTCTCCAGTTGGATATACCTGACCTCTACCTCTATTGCCTCCAATATGTAACGAGTATTTCCCATAGTGATATTCTTTATTAGTGGATGGGTCAGGGGAAAGTACAGGGAAAACGATTTCTTTATTGGTATCTCCAGGTAAAGGTCCGACAATAATGATATTATCTTTCTCTTCACTGTAGTTAGTGAAATAAACCCCTTCCGTCTCCTCTTTTATTTCTTCGGTCCATCTTTCTTGTGGAGCAAGTTTAAAGCCATCAGGCAGCATTACAACAGCACCAACTTGTAATGGAACTTCCGAACCATCAGCCCCTATCTCTTTTAAATCATTTTTGTAGGGTATTTTGACTACAGCTTTGAAAACACTGTCTGCTCCCACAGATTGTGGAACCTCTGCAATTGTAGGCATCTGAGCTAGATGACAATTTGCACAAACTATCTTACCTGTGGCTTCTCTTGGGGATTCGTAGTTTTGCTGAGCCCAAAATGGATAAGCAAAACTGATCTCTGGATAAAATACAATGCTTGAAATGAAAAGCAGAGTACAGATAAATAAACTTGTTTTTTTCATGATTTGATTTTTAAGACCTTTCATTTTTTTATGCCCACCATGGATTTTCATTAGTTCTAAAGTCAGTTTCTGACCATTGTTTGACGAGTACAGCATCATCTTCAATATCGACATGAGCTAGAGCTAAAGATAAAGGCGCAGGCCCTCTCACTACCTTCCCGTTAGTATCGTACTGACTGCCATGACAAGGACATATGAATTTATTAGCGCCACTATCCCATGGGACAACACAACCTAAATGAGTACAAATTGCATTTAAACCAAATTCTCCTATTTCCCCACCCTCATTAACTATTAAATAAGTTGGATCTCCCTTTAGACCCTGAACTAGACTTCTGTCTCCTGATTGATGGGTAGCTAACCAACCTGTCTTAGTTATTGGATTCCCTAATTCATCTTTAGCAGAAGTTCCACCCCCACCACCGCCTGCTCTTAAAGGCATGAAATAATTCGCTACAGGGTAAAGGGCTCCTAAAGCTACACCAGTTGCAGTACCAAATGTAAGAAGATTCATAAATTGCCTTCGACCCATAGAAGGGACATCATTGGAACTTAATTGAGTCATTCGCTACTTGGTTCTGTTATTTATTAGTTATTATGGATCAAATTGTTCAATTTCTGTTGCAAATAGATAGGACTTTTAATAATTTAAAGTAAAAGTTTAGGAAGTCTTAATTAATTGATTTAAATGAACCCATTGCTAGTAGATGAAGTTATACATTATTTGATTCATCGCTGGGGAAAAAAATATGATTTTAGACTCTTTAGAAGAGGAAAATTCGTGTATTTACAAATGATGTGGGGATTTCTTGGACAGGAATCATTCCCTTTAAGTGAAGATGAATATAAAAAATCGATAGCTGATAAAATCGAGATTTTAAATAGATGTGGATATTCAGAAGAAGTAAGGGAATGGCTAAAAAAAGTCAATGCTAAGCCAAGGTTAGGTAGAGCTGTCAGCTTGCAATTAGATCTTAATGAGAAGATGAAAGAGTTTTTGACTTAAGATTTTCTGATAAGTAAGTTAATCCAGTACCCACAAAAAATAAAAACACAATCGATATCGATAGCAATGACATAGTCAATGGGTCAGTTGAAGGGGTAATCACTGCAGATAATATTGCAGAGGAAATTACAACTATCTTCCAATTCGAAATCATTTTTTCTGTTGTGATTATTCCAAGAGAACCAAGAATAAATTGTAATACTGGCAATTGAAAAGCTATTGCAGTGCTTGACATTAGTAAGAGAACAAAATCAAAATATCTTTCTATAGACCAAGTTGGTTCAACAATATCAGCACCGAAACTAATGAAGAAATTTATTGCAGCAGGGACTAATATCCACCATGAAAAAATTAATCCTAAAAAAAATAGAAGACCTGAACCAAAAACGGCAGGCAAGATAAGGCTTTTTTCTTGTTTTGTTAAACCAGGAGAAATGAATAATATTATTTGATAAAAAATATAAGGCATAGAAACTATCAATCCGCTGTAACCTGCAACTTTAATAGCGACAAATAAAAACTCTCCTGGAGCAAGTTGTAGTAAATGAATATCACCAGCTGGAATTTCTAAAAAAGATATTAATGGCTTTATGATGAGAAAACTAAAGAATATTGAAATAAGTATTGAGTAAATTGAGTTTAGTATCCTTTGACGAAGCTCCTCTAAATGATCACTAAAAGTCATCGAATCGGATAATTTTTTTTCACTTTGACCTGTACCTCTCATTATTATTTGATAAAAATTGTGTAAGAAAAAGGTTTAAAACTAATATTGTCAAAGTCCAATTTATTTTTTGATAAACTTAATTATTTGCTTAATTTAGGATTTGTTGGATCTGGTAATAAGAAAGGAGGGGCATCATTTAAAGATGATTCACCATAAGTTTCATATTCTCTATATCCACCCATTTTCCCATTTGTTTTCATTAAAGCGCTTACGAAGGCAAGTAGTAAGAAAACAGTAGGAGCTCCAATTATTAATGCAGCACCAAATAGATATCCAACAATAAATTCTGGAAAACTATGATTTCCTAAAAATTCATGAGTGCCTAAAAGAAAATCAAACATTTAGATTTTAAAATTTTTTTTATTATAAACTAAATTACTGTTTTAAGATTTTTTTTAATGTAATCTTCTCCTCTTGTAGGATTTCCCCAAATAATTTCTCCATTTTTGAAGGAAACGCATCCCGGTCCTCCGTTTTTGATTTTTTGCAAATCTTTAATCTTTACTAAATTAATTGGCACTTTAATGTTTCTTTTTGCCTTACTAAATAAAGCAGCTAAATCTGCAGCTATTTGAAGATCTTGTTCAGATGCTACTTGAGATGAAGACTTCAAAACTACATGACTGCCTGGTGATTCCTGTGCATGAAACCATAAATCTCCTTTTTTTGAGAACTTAAAGCTTATTAAATCATTTTGCCTCATATTTCGCCCTACCTGAAGCTTTAATCCTGTGGGAGTGTCAACTTGAATTGGTGAAGACTCTATCTCATGTGTACTTTTCTGATCTTCCCTTTGCTTCTTGATATTGATATTAAACTCGTTACAAATTTCTTCCATAATTTCTTCTAGCAGTTTGATTCTCATAGAAAGTTTTTCATGATTTAAAGAATTTAAATTTTCTAGAAGCGTAGTGAATTCGTCTAATCTCTCTATATTTGTTTTGTAAATAAATAATCTTTCTTTTATTAAATCTCTAGATCTCTTTAGTTTTTTTGATTTTTTATATAGTTTTTGTCCCTTTATAATGTCTTGTTTTTTAATTTCATGTGAGGAGAATATAATATCAGCTTTTTCTTTATAAATCTCGTAGTTTTCTGATTTTGTCAGAAGATCATATTGAATATTTAAATTCTTTTTCTCAGTATTGATTTGTTTAAAAATTATCCCTTCAATTTTCTTTTCCAATAATTCAAGTTTTTTTTGTTTCAGATGATAATCATAATAATTCTCTAAGCTTGTGCATAAATCTATTTTATTTTCGTAATTAATTTCCTTATCAAAAAACCAAACGCAATAAAAATCTTTGTTGAATGTAGAAAAGTTAAAGTTATTGTTTTTAAATCTGTTTATCCAAATCTTCCAATTTTTAAATACCTCCTTTAAGTCTGAGTTGCTAATGAAATCAATATTTTTTCCCATTATTCCTGAATTAACAGTTGCGCTAACAAACTCTAATTGTTTTGTGAGGATAGGGCTTACTCCTTGATAGGTATTTATTAAACAGTATTTCAAAGACTCAGGTACTATTGAAATTGAGTCTTTCCATGATTGAAAAGATTCATCTTCTCTAGGTTGTTTTTTGAGATTGACTGGAGGACCAGAATAAATTGATCCTGTTGAAATTGTTCTAAAACTAGATTGACTTGATTTAATTTGTTTACCAACGGCAATTATTTTATGTTTATTATCCAGATAAAAAATATTACTATGTTTCCCCATTAATTCAAAAATTAAATACTTATTAATTTCATCTCCAGGTTTTTTCGCAAAACTAAATTTTATAACTCTCTCGAAATCATCTTGATCAATCGAAATTAAAGCCATATACTTTAATCCGTATCTTATTTGTTTGGAAAGTGTGCTTTCTCTCCCAATCTTTTCTGGCTTATTTACCTTTAGTATTCTTGGAGAGTCTCCATTCCATGAAACTTCCAACCATGTTTGAGAATCAACTCCTCTGAAACATAATTGAATTGTATTAGGCTCTGGTTGTTGGGCAGTCTCAAACTTTGTAGGTAAGATATTCTTTGTCAAATAATGCAAGACAGATCTAATAGATGTAATATCCATTATCTGTGGAACACCTTTTTGCATTATTCCTTTTTAATTCACAAGATGTCCATTTTACTGTAAAAAATTTAATATGAAAAATCAAAAAAAACTTATTATCCTTACTGGACCCAGCGGGGTAGGTAAAGGAACAGTTGTTAAAGAAATATTAGGTAAAGAAAAAAATTTTTGGCTTTCAATATCTGCAACTACTAGAGAACCTAGAGAGGGAGAGAAGGACGGAGAAAATTATTATTTCTTAAACCGAGAAAAGTTTAAAGAAATGATTGAACAAAACCTTTTCCTTGAATGGGCTCAATTTGCTGGGAACTACTATGGAACACCTTTGTCTTCTGTTAATGAGAAAATAAAAAAGGGATTTACCGTACTACTTGAAATTGAAGTAGAGGGTGCGAGGCAAATAAAAAATAAGTTTCCTAATTCACAGTCAATATTTTTACTTCCTCCGGATAAAGAAGAGTTAGAGAGAAGAATAAGAAATAGAGGTACAGAAAAAGAAGAGGCAATTAAAAAAAGACTCTCAAGGGCTAATTATGAGATTTCAGTATCAGATGAATTTGATTTTGCATTAACAAATCACAATGTTGATGAAACAGCAAAAAAAATAATCAAGTTAATAAAAACTTGATTATTTTCTATTTATCAACTCATTGGATGGAATAATAAATCTGGGAAAAACCTATTAAATTCAATAATTATTCCAGCTGTAAGGCTTAGCCAAATTGCTGCTACTACTGGCGCAGATCTGACAAATTTTGTGTTTAGAATTTTGAACATTTGTTTTATGAAAGTTTTTTAAGGATGTTTAGCGAGGACCATTAAGTGTAATGTTGTTATCTTTCTCTCTTAAATCTCCATTTCTTCCTTGTTTATTGGCAAGAAGAGGCCACTGGGCTCCTTTTACAAGACATTTTCTAGCTAAGTCTAGGTCAATAATGATCTCAAGATCTGCTGGATTCTTAGTCTTTTTTGATTCAATGAGATACTCTCTTCCTGACCAACCTATAATTCCAGCAATGTAAATGAACAATACTCCTGGAATAAGTAAATCTCCTTCATGACCTCTATTTAGAAGGGCCCCCCATGGCTCAAGAGGAGGTCCAATTATTAAATGAGGAAGACCATCATCTCCGCATGAAGCTTTTCCATATCTTTCAAATCTTGCAATGTCTTTTTGAGTAGTTGCAGAATTTGCTCTCTCAATGAATTTAGGATTTTCAGAGCATTTTGTGAGGGCTGAAGCGGTATATTCTGTGCTAGCTCTATCTGCGTTTAAGGCAGGCCCATTTGCAGCTAGAGCAATTGGAGTAATTCCGAAGAACAGAAAAACTGAGGTTATAATTGAAAAAAAGAATTTCATAAGTTGCAATCTTTAATTCCTTATAGTGTGTTAAGTAAGAAATTAATATTAAAATAGAACAAGTTGAATCAAAAATGCATAAAGTTTTAGCTATTGAAACAAGTTGTGATGAGACATCTGTCTCAATAGTTTCTAATATTGGCGATACTTTCAGAATACATTCAAATATAATTGCCTCTCAAATTGAAGATCATTCAAAATGGGGAGGAGTTGTGCCTGAACTTGCAGCTAGAAAGCATTTAGAATTATTACCTTTTGTTTTAGATAAGGCTCTAGAAGAAGCAAAAATTAAAATTGAGGAAGTCGATTATATTGCATCAACAGTAGCTCCTGGATTAGTTGGTTGTTTACGAGTTGGCTCTATAACCGCAAGATCACTTTGCATGTTACATTCAAAACCATTTTTGGGAATTCATCATTTGGAGGGGCATTTATCTTCAATTCTATTTTCAGAAAACTATCCAAAGAAATCTTTTCTTACATTACTTGTTAGCGGCGGGCATACTGAATTGATAAAGGTAAATGATAGTAGGGGGATGGAAAGACTTGGGAAAAGTTTTGATGATGCTGCGGGAGAAGCCTTTGATAAAGTTGGCAGACTATTAGGTCTTAGTTATCCAGGAGGACCGGCAATTGAAAAGATTGCTAAAAATGGGGACCCAATGAAATTTAATTTACCAAAATGTAAGATCTCTGATAAAAAAGGTGGATTTCTTAAATATGATTTCTCTTTTAGTGGTTTAAAAACTGCCGTATTAAGATTAGTTGAGAGAATAAATTTGGCTGGGAAGACTGTTCCAATTCCAGATATTGCTGCAAGTTTTGAGAGAGTAGTGGCAGAGGTCTTGGTAGAGAGAACAATAAAATGCGCAGAAGACCATAGCTTGGATAATGTAGTTGTGGTTGGTGGAGTGGCTGCTAACAATACATTAAGAAAAATGATGATTAGTGAAGCTAGTAAAAAATCTATTAAAGTTCATTTAGCGCCTCTTGATCTTTGTACAGATAATGCGGCAATGATTGGAGCGGCGGCGTTGTTCAGAATCAAATTTAAGGATCACTTAAGTTCCCTTAAATTAGGTGTCGCAGGAAGACTATCAATTGAACAAGCAAATACCCTTTATGAAGAAAACCCTCCTTTCTAATTTCAATGAACAAACAACCTAAAATCGAGATTAAAGAGACAAAAAACTTCGTTGATAAAAAGGAATTGAATTTGTGGAAAAGAGGTTTTACCCCTCAAGCTGAAATATGGAATGGAAGGATGGCAACTGTTGGTATAGGAATTATTTTTATAATTATTGCTTTAATAAGCCAGTTTTCTTAATAGAAAATAAAATTAATTTTCTTAAAAGTATTTTTGAAAGAATTTTTTAAATACTCTTGTCCAGCCGATGAATTAAATTAAAAAGTATTGTTTTTATTGGACTAGAGATAAGATTATTGATTTAATCAAAATAATGAATGTTTTTATTATTTATAATTTTTTATGACGCCTGAAAGGCTTGGATTACTTTGGGGGATAACTGTATTTGCAGGCGCTTGCGCTCGATTATTTTCTTCTTTTACAGGATTCCCAAGTGTTGTTATTTTATTGCTTTCTGGATTATTAATTGGAAGATCAGTATTGGGACTTGTTGAGCCTTTAGATCTCGGGCAAGGGCTTGAAACTATTGTGGGGCTTTTAGTCTGTTTGGTTCTTTTTGAAGGGGGATTAAATTTAAAACTGCCTGAGGGGAATATAAGAAATACTGTTTTAAAAATTTCATTGGTAAGACTTTTTATTTCATTATCAGCTGGCATTTTCATTGCGCATTGGCTGGCTGGCCTCTCATGGCAAGTCGCAGGAATATATAGTGCCATAGTTCTAGCTACTGGACCAACAGTTGTCTCTCCATTAGTGGAACAAATAAAATTAGCTTCCCCACTCTCGGAAGTTTTAAAAGCTGAGGGGTTGCTGCTTGAACCAATTGGCGCAGTACTAGCATTACTGCTTTTAGAATTGACTTTAGGGGACCTACATGGGATTAACGATGTATTTATAGCATTAATGCAAAGATTAGGGGGAGGAGTTTTAATCGGATTAAGTGCAGGATGGTTACTATCAGAAATTTTAAAAAAAATAAAAAATGAAGCCTTATTGGGTACAGAGCTTCAAGTTACCCTTGGATTTATTTTCCTTGTGTATGGAATTTGCGAATATTTTTTACCAGAATCAGGCTTGCCGGCTTCAGTTGCGGCGGGTTTTATTGTAGGCAAAAGAGAAGTTATAGATAAGGAGAGATTGGATAATCTAATAGGTGAATTAGCTCAATTAGCAATAACAGTTCTTTTCCCTCTTTTGGCCGCTGACGTTTCTTGGGGTGAATTAAGTCCGCTAGGCTGGGGAGGGGTTGTTTGCGTTTTTATGTTGATGGTAATTGTTCGCCCTATCTCTATCTGGATAGCAACAATGGGGAGAGACTTGAACTTAAAAGAAAAAATATTTTTAGCTTGGTTAGCCCCAAGAGGTATTGTTACTGCAGCTGTAGCTTCTCTTTTTTCTATCAGATTAGAGCAGGCTGGTATCCTTGGGGCTGGCCGTCTACAAGGTTTAGTTTTTCTTACTATTTTGATGACAGTAGGAATACAAGGACTTTCAGCTAAACCTTTGGTAAATAGACTTAAATTAGGCCAAAAAAATGATTCTGATTGATTAAAGACTTCTTTCAATTCGAGTTCTATCAGTTTTACTCTCTGCGAAAAGCTCCCAACTTTGAATTAAATCTGGCCCACTGAGAGATCCAAAAAAGGCTACTCTTAATGATTTCATTAATATCCCTTTTTTAATATTATGTTTTTTTGAGATTTCGTTTATTATTTCTTTGGCTTTCTCTTTATTTAGTTTCATAGTATTTTGCTTAATTAAATAATTTAAGATTAGTTTTAAAGATAATTTGCTTTCCCGATTTTCCAGAAAATCTTGACCTTCTTTTTGAATTGTAGGTATTAAGAAAAATGGTTTTGATTGATCAATTGAATCTTTTAAAAGAGTCATAGAGTCTCTAATCAAAATTGCTAATTTATTAGCCCATTCTTGAGATGGCGGCTCCCAACCATTGTCATCCCAGTATTTTCTCATGATCTCAATTAACTTTATTGATTCCATTTTTTTTATATATTGAGAATTAATCCAGTTAAGTTTTTCCCAACTAAATTTGGCTCCGGCTTTATTTATTTCTGATAAGTCAAAAATTTCAGATATCTCTTCAAGTGAAAGTATTTCTCTGTCGGCAGATTTTGGAGACCAACCTAAAAATGCCATATAGTTCGATAGGGCCTCAGGTAAATATCCCATTTCTCTAAATTCGTCGATTGAAGTAACGCAATCTCTCTTGGATAATTTTTTCCCTTCGCTATTTAGTATTAAGGGTGTATGCGAAAAAGTTGGCAAATTAAAATTTAATGCTTTATAAATTAATATTTGTTTTGCAGTGTTCGAGATATGGTCTTCACCCCTTACAACGTGAGTAATATTCATGAAATTATCATCAACTACAACTGCAAGATTATATAAAGGATCACCAATCTCATATCCCTTAGCCCTTCTTGATAAAACCAAATCACCGCCCAAATCCTTCCCTTGCCATTTGATTTCACCTCTTATCTGATCTACCCATTTGATATCAATTTTTTCATCAATCTTAAATCTTATTACTGAAGTCCGCCCTTGGGATATGAATGTTGCTATTTCTTCCTTTGAAAGACTTCTGTGTCTATTATCATGCTTTGGAGGTAATCCTTTCTTTTTTTGTTCGTCTCTTAATTCAGATATTTCATCTTCTGATGTAAAGCACCTATATGCAGCTCCGCATTCCAATAGTTTTTTGATATAACTTTTGTGAATCGAAATTCGGTCACTTTGCTTTATAGGTTCTTCATCCCACTTAAGTCCAAGCCATTTCAAGCCCTCTAATATATTTTTTGTATATTCAGATTTAGATCGGAGAAAATCTGTATCTTCTATTCTGATAAGAAATTTTCCGCCTATTTTTTGTGCATACAACCAATTGAATAGTGCTGTTCGCGCTGTCCCAATATGAAATAAACCCGTTGGACTCGGGGCTAGTCTTAAACGTTTTTCCAAATTTCTTTTAGAAAAAACGGGACCGACGGGATTCGAACCCGCAACTTCCGCCGTGACAGGGCGGTGCTCTAACCAGTTGAACTACGGTCCCAGAGTTTTGTTCTAAATTTATTTAGAACTTCATTCTTAAAATTATCAGATCATAATACTTAATTTATGGGGTTGTAATAAAAAAAATTTATTAATTTGAGGATTTACAGAAATAATTAGTTTTTTAACTGCCTTAGTGTATACAACTATTTATTTTTGAGGTCTAAAACCAGCAGGTTCTATCAACCTAACTTGATTGCCTCTAGCAGTAAATTCTCTGCCTTGGTCACTTTGTACGACAACTCTCCCACCAGACTTAACTCTGATAACTCTTGCACGAACCCATCCTAAAGCTGCTGATTCGAGGACTTTAACTACGTCCCCAGGTTGAAGGTCTAACTCCATCTTATGAAAAAATGATTTACATAATGTTGATCAAACGCGTCGTGGAGGACTTGAACCCCCGACATCAGGTTTTGGAGACCTGCGTTCTACCAACTGAACTAACGACGCATTTTAATAATTATAAGCGTCTTTGTGACCAATAAGTTGATTAATTTACAACTTTATCGATCAAAGCGTTGTTTTACGCGAGTAGCTTTTCCTACTCTATCTCTCAGATAGAATAATTTAGCTCTTCTTACTTTACCTCTACGTTCTACTTTTAGAGAGGCAACCTGTGGACTATGTAGCATAAAGACTCTTTCAACTCCTATACCCTGAAAAATTCTTCTAACTGTAATAGTCTGGTTAATACCACCATGCCTTTTCGCTATGACAACACCTTCATAAGGTTGGACTCTTTCTTTATTACCTTCTGTAATTTTTACTCCAACTTTAACAGTGTCCCCAACATAAATTTCAGGTAATTCTTTTTTTAATTGTTCATTCTCAAATTCCTTAATAAGATTAGATGCGCTTAAGGTTGGAATAGTTTTAGAAACCTTGTTTTGTTCTTTTTGTTCAACTGCTACATCAACTGATGCTTCAGCTTTAATACTGGTTTCTAATTCCTTCTCTTGTTGCTCTTTAGCCATTTTGGTCTTCATTTATCCTACAAGTTCTATATCTTAACCTTTTGACTCGCCTTTAGTAACCTTTTTGGTAAATGAAATTGTTTTTGAAAACATTTGGAATCCCGTTATGAGCATCCATAAAACTCCGAGGGAATTCAATATTACATATATAAGTTCTCCATTATCTCCAAGCCATTCGCCCTCATGAAGTGACATTAACCAATGAACTTGTTCTCTAGAGTAACCTAATAAATCTTTTGAAACCCTATAAAGAAGACCGGTAATTGAAGATATAAATAATGGAAGAAAAACCCAAGGTGCCAAAGTCTTATGAAATTGCCTAGAATTAAATAAAATTTTCATTTTTGTTTCTTCCCCATTGTTATTGATAGATTTAAGATAGCCAAAACATAATGGCTATTTTGAAGATATCTATCTAATACTATTATTTATTCCAATGAGACATTTTGCAGATCTTTTGTTAAATAAAAATAATTCTAAGACTAATGATCAAGTTCCTTTTATACAGAGGAGAAGAGGAATTGAGATAAAGTCTTCACGTGAAATAAATTTGATGAAAAAATCTAGCAGGATTGTAGCAACTGTTTTGAGGGAAATTAATGACTTAATTCAACCCGGAATGAGTACAAAAGACCTAGATGATTTCGCAGAAAAGAGGATAAAAAGTTTTGGAGCTGTTCCAAGTTTTAAGGGTTATCATGGATTTCCCTCTAGTATTTGTTCTAGTATCAATAATGAGGTTGTTCATGGTATACCAAATAAAAATAAAATAATTAAAAATGGTGACTTAGTTAAAATTGATACAGGAGCATATTTAGACGGTTTCCATGGGGATAGTTGCATATCAATTTGTGTGGGAGAAGTTAGTCCACAGGCACAAAAACTTAGCGATGTAGCTCATAAAGCATTGTATGCTGGGCTTTCGAAAATTAAAGCTGGGAATACACTTTTAGATGTGGCTGGGGAAATTGAAGATATTGTTTTAAAAAATGGTTTTAGTGTTGTGGAAGACTACACAGGCCATGGGGTTGGAAGAAATCTTCATGAAGAACCATCGGTATTTAATTTTCGGACTAAAGAATTGCCTAACGTCGTCCTTCGTGAGGGAATGACATTAGCTGTGGAACCTATTGTTAATGAAGGGACTAAATTTTGTAAAACACTAAATGATAGATGGACAGTAATAACAAAAGATGGAAAATTGTCGGCCCAATGGGAGCACACAATAGTTGTTTTAAAAGATGGTATTGAAATATTGACAGATAGAGATTTCTAGAAACTAAGATTTGTACCTATAGATAATTTGGCAATATAAAAAAATAAAAAATTCTTTTATTGGAAAAAGTAAGTAGGTTAATGGGTTTGGACTAATTATTATTAAATAATTTTTTGAATTAGCTAAATCATAAATTTTTTCAGATACAAATTTAGGACTCATTATTCCGATAGGATTTAGTTCTGATTTAAAAGGTCCTAAGATAATTTTTTTAATAATTAATTTTTTCTTCAAATTTTTGTCCAGAAGATTTGTTTTGAAGGAAACTAGTTGTCCAATAAGGGATTTGCTTATCTCATATGACGGATTTAAGGCTGGTAATATTTCTGCTTCAGATGTGTTTATCCAAATCTCTTTTTTAATCAGTGAATCTTTGGCCAGAGCAATATCTTCAAATAAACTTAAAAATTTGAATTTGCTTAATGCATTGATTTCAATTGAATTTTCATAATTGGAATTTTCTCTACTCAAATCATAGATACCATGGTTCAAAATTAAAATATCAATCTTTTCTAATTGTTTTTTTAATGACGACTCCTTCCCACATTCCCATTTAATCCATTCATTTGGAGATTCGAGATTTTTTTCATAATTAGTTTTACTATGAGTAAATCCAATCACTTTATAACCTTTTTGACGAAACAACTTTGTTAATTCTTTCCCTAGCGCACCTGAGGCTCCAGTGATTCCTATGGTTTTTTGGTTTTTGGTTGACTTTATCATTTTGCTTGATTTTTATGAAATACCAAAGGATTAAAATAAATTTACCAAAAATAATTTATTTTTTTTTTATTTGATTAAAACTCATAAATTAATATTTGTTTAGTTGTGAAAAAAATATTATCTTAAATCTATTGATAAATAATTTTACTAATTATGAGCGATATATTATTAATTGGTTCATGCGAGCCATTTAGTGGTAAGTCTGCAATGGTTCTTGGTATAGCAAAAAGACTTCTACAGGAGAAAAAAAAAGTACGCATAGGAAAACCGCTAGCAACTTGTATTGAACTTACTAATCTTCCTTCGATGTCTTATGAAGGATTAATAGATGATGATGTTAAGTTTATTGGATCTACATTAAATATCGAAGAGGAAAATTTAATTTCTTCTGTAGGATTATTGGATAATATATCAGCTGAAAAAAGAATATTTAATAAAGACTTACTCCCAGGGAAAGGTTTTGATCAAATTCAAGGATTGGTTAATGATCATTTTGAAGGTCTGAATATTTTAGAGGCAGCGGGAAATCTTCATGAAGGTATGATTTATGGCTTAAGTCTCCCACAACTAGCTAAGGATTTAGATGCGAAAGTTTTAATTATAAATTTATGGGAAGATTGTAAAAGCGTTGATGCATTACTTGATGCGAAAAAACAATTAGGTGAGAAATTGGCTGGTGTCGTATTGAACGGAGTTTTGCCACAAGAAGTCGAAAAAGTTAAAAATGAAATAATACCTTCTCTTAAAGATCTGGATATTGAAGTGTTTGGTGTGATGCCTAAATCACCACTTCTTAGAAGTGTCACCGTCGGTGAACTTGTAAGAAGACTTGATGCTCAAGTAATTTGCTGCCCTGAAAAAGATCACTTACTTGTTGAAACATTAAGTATTGGTGCAATGGGAGTAAATTCTGCAATGGAATTTTTTAGGAGAAGACGTAATATGGCTGTAGTTACTGGGGCTGATAGAACTGATATCCAACTTGCTGCTTTGGAGGCTTCGACTCAATGCCTAATTTTAACTGGTTTAGGAGATCCTTTGTCACAATTGATTCATAGAGCGGAGGAATTGGAGGTACCAATTTTAAAGGTTGAATTAGATACTCTTTCCTCCGTAGAAATTATTGAGCAAGCTTTTGGTCATGTCAGAATACATGAATCAATTAAAGCTTCTTATGCTATTCAATTAGTTCAAGAGCATGTAAATCTAAAAAGAATTCTCGAAAAGATAGATTTTCCCTGCAATTTTTCAGATAAATGCTAATTTCAAATATAGGAACTTTATTATTTTGAGCCGCTCTTTAGATCTACCAGCAACTGAAGGTGTTGATGCCTTAGCTCAAGAACTTGCAAAACTTCAAGATAATGGGAAAAGGAGAATTGCTTTTTTGGGCAGTAGACACGTACCAGTTGTCGATATCCACCTAATTGAGTTGATAGCAAGGTCATTAGCAGAAGAAGGTCATAATATCCTTACTTCTGGATCTCAAGGTGTCAATGCAGCTGTTATTCGAGCAGTCTTAGATATTAATCCATCATTATTAACTGTTTTATTACCACAAAGTCTTGATAGACAAATACCAGAAATAAAGGATCAACTTGAAAGAGTTATGCATTTGGTTGAAAAAAGTGAAAATGATGAATTACCTTTGCCATTAGCAAGTAGTCTTTGTAATCAAGAAATTATTACTAGGTGCGATCAATTAATATGCTTTGCCTTTCACGACAGTGAAACTTTGCTAAATAGTTGTAAATGCGCGGAAGAAATGGGAAAGTTGGTTAGTTTGTTATTTTTTGATTAAATTAATTCATTCCCGCTTATAAAAAGATGCTTTATGCTAATAATATTTAGCGTTATATAATTTACTATGGCAGAAAGTTTTTCATTTGATGTAGTTTCTGATTTTGATAGACATGAATTAGTCAACACTTTGGATCAAGTAAAAAGGGAAATTACTCAGCGTTACGATTTGAAGGGCACAGACACTTCAGTTGAATTAGATAAAGAAAATATTTTTATAATCACCAATAGCGAACTAACCTTGAATGCTGTCAACGATATAATTAGACAAAAGGCAATAAAAAGAAATTTATCTTTAAAAATATTTGACTATGGTGAAGTTGAAATGGTGAGCGGTAATAGAATAAAACAGACAATTTTGTTAAAACAAGGAATTCAACAAGAAATTGCAAAAAAAATCAGTAAAAATATTAGAGATCAAATAAAAAAAATTAATGTCAGCATAAATGGAGAAACACTCAGAGTTGCCAGTAAGAGCAAAAATGATCTTCAATTAGCAATTAAGCTTGTTAGTGAGTTGGAAGAGTCTTTGAACATTCCTCTAAAAGCTAATAACTTTAGATAGTATCTTTAGTAAGATTATTTTTAAAAATGTCAGATCATCCAGAATCTCTCATTAAATCATTGATTAAGAAAGTAAAAGGATATCCTCGTTTTTCAAAAGAAGAAATAGAGAAATTTTGTTGGATGGCGGTACATGAACACAAACATGGTATTTTACCCTCTGAATATGACATTAGGGAGATAGATGAGAAACTTTATTTAGCACTTTTGCAAGAATTCAAATCAAATCTCTATTAAATGAAATGATTATCTATATTTGAATCTGTAATTATTAAAAAAATATTTTAATTAAATGCCTTATTAATGCACTAATTAGTCTATTTAAATATGATTAACTAAAAGAAATAATTTAATGTCAACATCCTTTAAAAATGTCACGCCAACCGGTCCTGGTGGGACAGCAACATTATTAATTGTATTGTCTTTTACTGGCTTTCTTTTGCTCACTCAATCCCTCTTTGTTGTTCCTTCTGGGCAAGTTGCAGTTGTTACAACATTAGGTAAAGTAAGTGGACCCTCTAGGAGAGCTGGTTTAAACTTTAAACTTCCATTTATTCAGTCTGTATATCCATTTGATATAAAAACTCAAGTTCAACCCGAAAAATTTGAAACTTTAACAAAAGATCTTCAAGTAATTAGGGCTACAGCTACTGTAAAATATTCAGTAAAGCCTAACGAAGCAGGAAGGATCTTCGCAACTATTGCAAGCAGAAATAGCGATGTTTATCAAAAAATTGTTCAGCCATCTTTGCTAAAAGCACTAAAATCAGTTTTTTCTCAATATGAGCTAGAAACAATTGCTACTGAATTCGCAGTAATTTCTGAAAAAGTAGGAGACACCGTTGCACAAGAATTAAATTCATTCGATTATGTAGATGTTAAAAGTTTAGATCTTACTGGATTAGAGATTGCTGAAGAATATAGAGCTGCGATTGAACAAAAGCAGATAGCGGGTCAGCAATTACTTAGAGCTAAGACAGAAGTTGAAATCGCTGAACAAGAAGCACTTAGATATGAGACATTAAATAGAAGTCTCGATGATCAAGTGCTTTTCAAATTGTTTTTAGACAAATGGGATGGTAGTACGCAGGTTGTTCCTGGCCTGCCTGGTTCAGAAGGAGGTAGTCCCCCAGTAATAGTTGGCGGTAGAAGATAATTATTTAAAAATAATCTTTCTAAAAAATTCAATCATTTACTTATTTTGCTTTAATAAAAATAAGTAGATGATTATTTTTTTATTGCATTAAAAGATTCGTCAAAAGCCTCGATTGTTTTATCAATTTCTTCTTCATTGTGAGCTAGAGATGTGAAACCAGCTTCGAATGGACTTGGTGCTAAGTAAATTCCTCGTCGAAGCATTTCTCTATGCAACTTACCAAAAAGTTCAGCATCGTTTGTTTTGGCTTCAGCAAAGTTCCTTACTGGCCCATCACATAAGAAAAATCCAAACATAGCGCTTACACTTCCACCGTTAATAGCGATACCATTATTTTCTGCAGACTGAATTATCCCTTCAATTAATCTAGAAGTCGTTGAATCAAGCTTATCGTATGTACCATCTTGTTTGAGAAGTTCAAGGGTTTTTATTCCAGCAGTCATTGCAAGTGGATTACCGCTCAAAGTACCTGCTTGGTAAACCGGTCCAGAAGGAGCTACCATCGACATTATTTCTTTCTTGCCTCCATATGCTCCAACGGGTAGGCCTCCACCAATTACTTTACCAAGGGTGGTTAAATCAGGAGTAACCCCAAACTTTTCTTGAGCCCCTCCATAACTTATTCTGAATCCAGTCATTACTTCGTCAAAAACTAATAAGGATCCATTTTCAGTGGTTAACTCTCTCAATCCCTCTAGAAATCCAGGTTCTGGAGTAATAAATCCTGCATTACCTACAATAGGCTCAAGTATAACCCCCGAAATGGCATCAGGATTCTCAGAAAATAATTTTTTTACTGCTTCAAGGTCATTGTATGGAGCAGTAAGTGTGTTCGCAGTTGTTGTACGTGGCACTCCTGGAGAATCTGGCAAACCTAGAGTGGCTACTCCTGAACCCGCTTTCACTAAAAACATATCTGCATGACCGTGATAGCAACCGTCAAATTTAATAACTTTATCTCTTCCAGTAAATGCTCTCATAAGTCTCAGAACAGCCATGCATGCTTCAGTTCCACTATTAACAAATCTAACCATTTCTACAGATGGGACTGCATCTATTACCATTTCAGCAAGTTTGTTTTCTAGAACGCATGGAGCACCAAAACTCGTTCCTTTTTCAAGTGCTTCCTGTAATGCCGTTATAACTTCAGGGTGGGCATGTCCGCATATAGCTGGCCCCCAACTCCCTATATAGTCGATATACCTATTCCCATCAATATCCCAGGCAAAGGGACCTTTGACTCTATCGAAAACAATTGGCTTGCCACCTACAGACTTAAAAGCTCTTACTGGAGAACTAACTCCTCCTGGCATTAAATGTTGGGCGGAAGAGAAAACTTCTTCTGATTTGGTGTAATTTAATATATCAGTCACAATTTAGCTAAATGATGTTTTGAGAAAAATCTTGTCATGTTCTAAATTAGAAATAAGTAAAAATTTTGTCAATCAGATTGAAATTCTACATTATGATATTTTTGTTGTGATAGTTAGGATTGTAAATTATTAATTTTAAAGAAATCATGATAAATTTCAGTCTTACTTTAGATAACTCTTTATTAATAAGCGTTTTCAGGAATTAAAAGTATTCAATTTATTTTATTTATATTTCGAAGAAATTATCCTCATCCTCAAAAAAATCTATATTTCTGTCGCTTAAGTGAAGATCTATCATTACTGGGACATGATCACTTGGACGTAAATTACCTCTAGGTCTGCTGTCTATGACACAACTTTTCAGATTTGCTGACAGTTCTTTGCTGACATATATATGGTCTATTCTCCAACCTTTATTTAATTCAAATGCGTTATTACGGTAATCCCACCAACTCCAATGGCCAGCATCTTGTTCAAAAATCCTGAAACAATCTATTAATCTTTTTTTTAGAACATTATTTAGTGCATTTCTCTCTGTCTCAGATGCCATTATTCCTCCCTCAAATTTCTTTGGATCATGAATATCCAAGTTAGATGGAGCAACATTAAAATCACCCATAAGACAAATTAATTCTCCTTTCTTTTCTTGTTCATCCAAAAACGAAGCTAAACAATTTAACCAATTTATTTTGTATTCGAACTTACTAGATTCTAAAGAGGATCCATTTGGTACATAGACATTTATGATTTTAATACCGTTAATATCAGCAGAAATTAATCTTTTTTGATCTCGGAAGATTTCTATATTTTGATAAGAGTCGACGCAACCGTAGAATCCTTTTTTAATATTTTCTGCCTTTATTTTAGAAATAATAGCCACACCATTGTATGATTTTTGTCCATATACCTCTACTGAGTATCCTAATTTTTCAAAAGGTTCAAAAGGGAAACTATTATCTATCACTTTTGTTTCCTGCAAACATAGAATGTCTGGATTGACTTGATTAATCCAATCTATGATTTGAGAAATTCTGGTTCTTATAGAGTTAACATTCCAAGTTGCTATTAACAAATTTCTAACAAATTATGTAAGATTAAATTAGCAGAAATTTTTGAAATTAAAGAATTTTGAAATTAAATAAAATGAACAATTACTTTTGCATAAGCTTAATTAACTCAATAAGATATTTAATGTTGTTAACTTTGTTAATTTCCTTTAAAGGTGATTACCTTAATGCTGAATATTTATTTGAAGAATTAGAAATTGATACCTCAACTAAAACAGAAGAGGATAGTTCAGTTCTTCCAACTAATCCTTTTGAACTTGTGGAAATGATTCGGAGACAAAATAGTATGTATGATGCCACTAAACCTTCTGATGCAATTGACGATGCGTTAAAATCTTTTAATAGTTTGGAGGAAAAATAAGAAATTTAATACAATAAATCCTTATCTTGAATTTTAAATATGTTAAAAAACCCTATCCCCAAAGTTACTAACCAATTACAGAACAGAGCAATTGGGATTATTAATGGTAAGTTTACTCCCCATGGCAGTGAACAACTAAATAGAGGCTTTTTAATTGACAATAAAGGCGACAAAATTGAGACTGTAATACTAGGCAAAGCATTGTCCATTTTAAAAAAGCATATTGATTTAAAGAAAAGTTATTATTGGATTGTTTATCCAAAGAATAAAAATACTCAAAACTTGCATTTACAGGTTGCAGGTATATGGGATCCCTATCAACTGAATGATTTCCCTAATGATTCTTCAAAAACTAACTTCTCAAAATTATTAGAAAAATTAGATCTAAAAGACAATTATTTTTCTGTTAGAGGAGAATTAGTTTTTGTTAACACTCAAAAGAAAGAAATTGTTATTAAAATTTGCCCCGCTATAAAGTTAAAAAATTTAAAAAATAAAAATTTTAAATTAGTCATAAAAGGGGAGCTTTCTCTTGAACTTTTGCATAGCTTTGTAAGTTTAGATATCAACAGAGATGGAAATTCTTTGCAATTAGTAAGGTACGAAGTGATTGAAAAAAATCTTTCTAAAAATAACTAGAATGAAAGGTTGATTTCCACAGCAATTTTCCAGTTAAGAAATCTTTGATCTATGGATGATGTTTTAATTGAATGTTCTCCTGGTATCTCTGGAGATATGTTATTAGGAGCTTTTTATGATTTAGGGGTGCCTAAAAAAGTAATTGAACAGCCACTTATTGATCTTGGATTAAAGGATCTATATCAACTAGAATTCAAGGAATCAAAAAGTTGTTCAATCCGAGGCGTCAAGGTAAAGGTTGAGAATATTGACTGTAGTACTATTAAAAGAACTTGGAGAAGTATCAAGGAACTTATTTTAAATAGCCACTTAGAAGATAAATTAAAAAAAATAATTTATGAAGTATTTGAATCTTTAGCAATTGCGGAAGGAAAAGTTCATGGCATTAAATCTGATGAAGTTCATTTTCATGAAATTGGAGCTATAGATTCATTGGTGGACATAATTGGAGTATGTGCTGCATTGAATTACTTAAATCCAAAGAGGGTTTATTGTAATGAACCAATGCTAGGGAAAGGTTTTGTTCAAACTGAACATGGAAAATTATCTGTACCTTCTCCTGCTGTAATAGAGCTAATAAGACAAAAAAATATCAAGGTTTTATCAAGCTTTAACTCAATTAATGGTGAACTCTCCACACCAACTGGCGTTGCTTTACTTGCTAATTTAGTCGACTATCTTGAACCTCCTTCAAAATACTCTATTAACTCTTATGGCGTAGGCATTGGAAATCTAAAATTTATATTCCCTAATTTGGTAAGAGTTTATAAAATTACTGCATTTGAGGATTTTTCTATTAACGATAATGAACAAATTAGTCCAAAGTGTGAAGAGATATCTATTCAAGAAGCATGGATTGATGATCAAACACCCGAAGATATATCGAATTTTGTTGAGAAACTTAGAATTGAGGGAGCCTACGACGTTTCCTATCAAGCTATCAGTATGAAAAAAAATAGAATTGGATTTTCTATTCAAGTAATCTTGCCCATAAATAAAAAAGAGTTTTTTAGGAGATTATGGTTTGATTATTCCAACACTATTGGCGTTCGTGAAAGGACCCAATCTAGATGGATATTACTCAGACGCAGAGGAGAATGTTCAACGACTTTTGGAAACATAAAAGTTAAACAAACTTTGAAACCAGATGGATCAATAATTACGAAACCAGAAAATGATGAGGTTTTGAGATTACAACTAAAGCATAAAATATCAACTTACGAAATAAGAAAAATAATAAAAGAGTCAAGTAAGAAATTTAAAGCATTTGAAAATTGGAAATGAGATTTAATAAAAGTATTCAACCATATTTGATATTCCTTAAAAAAATTAATTTTGGTAGTTTAAAGAGTGTTTTCTTTATTTCAAGCTTATTATATTTTTGCATCTATTTTTTTTATAATATTGATCAAATTTATTTTGACATCAATTTAGAAAGAAATGGAATTAATCTATCTTTATCATTTTTATTTTGTGTTTTAAGTATTTACCTAAACGCTTATGCATGGAAATATATTGTTAAATGGTTCGGGATAGAATTTAAAAGTAATAATCTAGTCTCTTTTTATGTTTTAACCAATATTCTTAAATATGTTCCAGGAGGGGTTTGGCATTTTGTAGAAAGATTTAATTTTATAAAAAAAATAAGTAATACTCAAATTGCTTTGTATTCGACTCTCATAGAACCTTATTTTATGTTGTGTGGATCTTTTCTATTGGCATCGCTGGGATTAATTTTTTCACCAATTTATTTTTTTTTAATTTTTCCTTTAGTATTTTTAAACAGGAAATTAATTTATCTTGTATTAAAAAGAATAGGTTCTCTTAAAGGAAAAGTATTTGAGGTTTTAAGACTTCCAAATTCAAAAGACCAATTTGAAAAGAGAATAAATATAGTTTCTTTTCTACCTATTAGAGCTTTAATACTTGAAATTGGTTTTGTTTTATCAAAATTTATTGGGTTTTATATTTGCTTAAATACTTTTTATACAAGTAATACCCTGAACATCATATTTTTATTAGTAATTTTTTCTTTGTCATGGTCCATAGGCTTGGTAGTCCCAGCAGCTCCAGGAGGAGTTGGCGTTTTTGAGGCTTGCCTCCTTTTATTTGTTGGCAAAAGTATTCCAGAAAACTTAATCTTTATAAGTTTAGTTTATTTTAGGGTTATATCTACATCGGCAGATTTGTTGTTAAGCTTACCTTTCCTAATAAGAAAAGTGTCTAAAAGAATTTAGAGTTTTTTCTCTAAACTTGGTATCAATGTCATTGATGCAATAAGGCCTAAAGTCATGATAAGAATGGCCGGTAATATTGCCTCTACCATTCTTTCATCTCCAGCATATTGATATATTCTCACAGATAATGTATCGAAATCGAATGGTCTTAAAATAAAGGTAATGGGTAATTCTTTTATCGTGTCAACAAAAACTAAAAGTGATCCTACGAATATTGGTCCTTGGAGAAGAGGTAGATGAATTCTTTTGATGATCCCCAGCCAATTCTCTCCTAGTCCAAGTGCTGCTTCATCAAGACTAGGAGAAATTCTCTCAAGACTTGAATCAATAGAACCCTTAGAGATAGTTAGGAATCGGACAAGATAACCCCAAATTAGTAAGCAAATAGCAATAAAATTAAATTTTGAAGAAGAAATGCTTATTAAAGATAAAGCTAATACAGTCCCTGGGATTGCGTAACCTATTCCCGCAAGATTTGTTATTAGTTTTAGTAAAAAGCTTTTATTTACGCGTCTGACTAAAGAAATTATTAAGGAGAATAGCATCGCTATTAATGCAGTTAAAAGTCCTAGACTTATGGTCCTTAATGATAGGCTAAGTAACTCTATAGATAACCCTTTTTGAATTAGATCTATATTGAGTAGAACCCAAAAACATGGAATCCCAAAAGAGAAAATTGGAGGGAATAAAGATATGATTATTGCTAAAAAAGCTCTAGTTTTTTTTAATTCCCATCCTTGAGAATCTTTTGATGCAGGATTTTCACTCCACCTCTTTGATTTTTTTCTTGATAACTTTTCGAAAATAATTAAAGTGAAAATCATTAATAAGGCTACCAAAGATAATCCAATAGCACTTTTTGGATTACCCTCAATTATCCAATTTTCAGCTATACCAGTAGAAATACTTGGTATGTTTAATAATGCAAATGTACCTAACTCATTCATTACTTCCATACACATTAAACTTATTCCTGTTATTAGTGCTGGTAACGCCATTGGGAAAGCGATTTTAAAGAAGCTGCTCCAAGGCCCTACACCTAATCCTCTACTAGCATTGATTTGATTAACTCCAAATTTATTAAAACTTTCGTTAGCAAGAATGAATACATATGGATAAGTAGAAATTGAAAGTATTAATACCCCCCACCATAAACCAGTTACTTGATACCCAAAAATACTTCCTAAATCCTGCAAAATAGCTGTTATTAGATATGCTGGGGCAGCTAGTGGAACTAGCTGACAAATACGGAGAACTTTTCTGAACTTAAAATCACAATTTGAAAGTAACCATCCATTCAAAGTTCCTAACCCGCCGCCAAAAAAACTTGTCAATATTAGAACTTTTAAAGTGCCTAATACCTCTTCTCCTCCAGCAATACCTAATGAAAGATTTCCACTAATAATGTAACCAATTCCCTCTAGAAGAAAATTGGAAATTGGAATGATTACTAAGAGTGAAACAATAAACGAAGTGAAATAAAGAAAATTTAATTCTGTTAATGTTTTTTTAAACTCTTTAATGCTTATTTTCAAAAATTAATTAAATCCTAGTATGAATTCTAATCTGAATTAAATCTACATGATGACAGTTGATTTTTAATAATTTGGTGATTCAAATTTTTCCCAATTAATACTATCTTGTTAGATTTTTCTTTTGTCCATTCCTCATCATCTAGAGAAAACCGCTTTCCAGATAGGTGAAAAATGTGTTTTCTTTCACTTTCCATAAACCATAATATTCCTTTTGCTCTAAATACATTTTGTGAGATTTGATTATCTAAAAAATATTGAAACTTCCTTAAAGAAAATGGTTCAAATGTCTCATATGAAACTGAGGTAAAACCTTCGATATTATTAATCAAATCGTGGGAATGAGAAGAGTGATCGTGGGAATGAGAAGAGTGATCGTGGGAGTGAGAAGAGTGATGGTGGGAGTGAGAAGAGTGATCGTGGGAATTTTGTTCTACATTTTTTTTATTTTTCTCGAATTCAAAAGTATCTGTCTCAAATAGACCCACGCTCATTATTGTATGTAATGCAACTTCACTATTAGTTGATCTCAAAATCCTTGGTTCTTTTTTTATTTTATTTATAAACTCCTCTATTTTCTTTAATTGTTTTTCATTTACTAGATCAGATTTATTTAGAAGGAGGATATCTCCGTATAAAATTTGAGAGTAGGCGACACTTGTATTGTTGATTTCAAAATCAAAATTTTCTCCATCAACGACAGTGATTATCGAATCTAATCTTACTTTTTCTCTAAGATCACCAGCCGCAAAAGTCATGGCTACTGGTAATGGATCTGCTAATCCAGTTGTCTCAACAATCAAATAGTCTAATTTTTCAGCTCTTTCTAAAACTTTGGATACGGTATTTAATAATTCGCCATTGATAGAGCAACATATGCATCCATTATTTAATTCGATCATATCTTCTGAGCCTTCTATTATTAAGTCATTATCGATTCCGATCTCTCCAAATTCGTTGACTAAAACAGCTGTTTTGATACCAACTTGATTTTTTAAAATATGATTCAGAAGTGTAGTTTTTCCAGAACCTAAAAATCCACTAATAATAGTAACTGGCAATAAATTTTTAGACATTTTGAATAATTGAAAACAAGTTTATATTTTTATCGATCGAAAATTTTGTTGATTTCCGAAGCTAATGTTTGATCCAAATTCGTAATACCTCCTAGATCGTGTGTATTTAATTTAATTATTACTTTTGCATAAACATTCTCCCAATTAGGATGATGATTATATTTTTCACACATTAAAGCAACCTTAGTCATAAAAGCAAAGGCTTCAATAAAATTAGCGAAGTTAAATTCTCTTTGGAGTTGTTTAGATTTAATTTCCCAGCCAGGTATTTTGACAACTAATTCATTCAATTCTTCATCTTGCAAAATGTAGGGTTCCATAAAATAAGAAATCTGACTTATTACATTATAAATATCTTACTTTTTCTCACCAATTATATGTACATTAATGATTCTTTCCTTTTGATCAAATCGATGTTCCCATAAATAAACTGCCTGCCATGTGCCAAGCATAATTTTCCCGTCTTGAAAACTCAAAGATAAACAAGTGTTTGTTAGGGATGTTTTAATATGTGCTGGCATATCGTCAGCTCCCTCTTGATAATGTTTATAGGATATTTCTTCTCTATTTTTTGATAAGGTTAAGTAGGAATCATAGGGAACTATCGATTGCATATACTTTTTTAGGTCCCTCAGTACATTTGGATCTGCGTTCTCATTAATAGTTAAACTGCAACTTGTATGAAGTGAAGTTAAATTTAAAATTCCGGAATGAAAATTATTTTTTTCAACACATAAATTTAAATCATATGTGATATCAATAAAACCCTCGCCATGGGTTATGAACTTTAATTTTGCAAATATTTGTTCCATATAAGTTAAAACTTAATTAATCAATATCTTATTATGGATAAAGATTTATATTTTACTGCAGACATTAAAATTTTTATCTTAAGATAAACTTAGTTTCCATTTAAATCTTTGGCTGAAACTCATTGGAATAAGCTGGGTGCTTACCTTAAAGAAACACAAATATTAGGTTCAATCCAAAATACACTTTATTGGGATCAGAATACTGGAATGCCAAAGAAAGGTGCTTCTTGGAGGTCTGAACAACTTACTTATATTGCAAAAGTGTTGCATGAGAGAAATTCTTCCGAGGAATTTTCTAATTTAATACAATCTGCTAAAAATGAACTAGCAGATATTGATCGAAATTCCGATAATCAACTTTTCATAAAAGATAAAGAAAGAAATATTAGTCTTCTATTAAAGGAATTTAATAGAGAAAGAAATTTAGATCCTAAATTAGTTGAGTCTTTAGCAAAGGCAAAATCTAAAGGGTATGAAAGCTGGCAAGAAGCTAAGGAAAAATCAGATTTTAAAATTTTTCTTCCTTTCTTTGAAGAATTAGTTAAATTGCGGATTGAAGAGGCAAAACAAATATCAGATCAATATTCACCATGGGAAACTTTAGCCCAACCTTTTGAGCCTGAATTAACTTTAAAGTGGCTGAATAAAATGTTTCAGCCTTTGAAAGAAACTCTCCCAGAGTTGATTAGAGGGATTAATAAATCTAAGAAATATCACTGGGATTTGAGTCCTGAATCTCAACATAATTTATGTTCTCAATTACTTGATGAGTTTGGGAGAGATAAAGATCTAGTTGTAGTTGGTAAATCTCCCCATCCTTTTTCGATTACATTAGGGCCTAATGATTACAGGATTACAACAAGAATTGTTGAAGGTGAACCATTATCAAGTTTCTTAGCAACTGCGCATGAGTGGGGGCATTCTATTTATGAGCAGGGTTTACCCTCTCAAAGTCATCAATGGTTTGCTTGGCCTTTAGGTCAAGCAACCTCTATGGGTATTCATGAAAGTCAATCTTTATTTTGGGAAAATAGAATAGTTAAATCCAAATCTTTTTCAAAAAGATTTTTTAACAATTTTGTTTCAGCTGGATGTTCTCTTAATAATTATTTAGAACTATGGAAATCTATTAATCATTTGGAAGCAGGATTAAATAGGGTTGAAGCGGATGAATTGACTTATGGCTTACACATATTAATAAGAACCGAACTTGAAATAGATTTAATTGAAAGAGGTTTACCTGCTGAAGATATTCCAACAGAATGGAATAAAAGATATGATGAACTCCTAGGAATTAAACCATCTAATGATTCAGAAGGTTGTCTTCAAGATGTTCATTGGAGTGAAGGGGCGTTTGGATATTTCCCCTCATATTTGTTAGGACATGTTATAAGTGCGCAAATATCTTCTCAAATGGAAAGAGACATAGGTTTGATTGACAACTTAATTGAAAACGGTGAATATCAAAAGATCATCTTTTGGTTAAAAAATAATATACATGAATATGGCAGATCAGTTAATTGTATGGAGTTGGTTAGAGCTGTAACTAATGAAGAACTATCTCCAAACTATTTTATTAATCATTTAAGGTCTAAAATAAATGATTTTTGCTGAAACATTACTTTTAAAGAATTTGGTTAGGTGTGAGGATGTAAGATAAATAAAAATAATTTCTTGATGGCAAATCTTAATCAGCCCCCAAGCAGGGTTACTCCCAATTTATTGCACATACTAAATGCTTTCACTGATAGCTCAAATACAATAATAAACACTATTGTTGAATTGAACTCGAATACCATAAATAAATATGAATTAATTACAGAAACGGGCCATCTTAAACTTGATAGGGTAGGTTATTCATCACTTGCGTATCCTTTTGCTTATGGATGTATTCCAAGGACATGGGATGAAGATGGAGATCCACTTGATGTAGAAATTGTTGGAGTAACTGAGCCATTGATACCCGGATCTATTGTGGAAGCAAGGATTATTGGGGTGATGAAATTTGATGATGGTGGAGAGGTCGATGATAAGGTAATAGCGGTTCTCGCGGATGATAAAAGAATGGATCATATCTCAAGCTATGAAGACCTTGGAGATCATTGGTTAAAAGAAACAAAGTATTATTGGGAGCACTACAAAGATCTAAAAAAACCAGGAACATGTACTGTAAATGGTTTTTTTGGAATAGAAGAAGCTGTTAAAGTGATTAAAGATTGTGAAGAGAGATACAAAAAAGAAATTGATCCTAAATTAGTAAATTAACAAATTTTATTTTTCTCTAAATTTTTCAAATATTTCGCTTAGTATTTCTTCGGCACCTTGCTGCTTTAATTTTTTAGCTAGTTCCTTGCCTACTTCTTCGGGATCATTAATATTTCCAATATACTGATCTTTAATAAGCCTTTTCCCATCAAGAGATGCAACCATACCAGTAAGGCAAAGTTGTTCATTCTGAATTTTACTATTCACACCTATTGGGACTTGGCATCCACCTTCAAGCTCTCTTAAAAAAGCCCTTTCTGCTATACATCTTTGACTGGTGGGTTTATCTTCTAAGATATTTATAATTTCTAAAACTTTTTTATCATCAGATTTACATTCAATGCCTAGTGCTCCTTGGCCAACGGCATGAAGGGAAATTTCACTTGGGATAATCTGGTGAATTCTTGATTCAAAGCCTAATCTCTTTAAACCAGCGGCCGCAAGAATTATACAGTCAAATTCTCCTGCATCTAATTTTTCAATTCTTGTAATAACATTTCCTCTGATGTCTTTGAAAACAAGATGTGGGTACTTATTTCTTAATTGTGCAAGTCTTCTTAGAGAGCTTGTCCCCACAATCGAACCTTCAGGTAAGGTTTCTAGTTTATAACAGTCATTTTTTTTGTTTACTACTAGAGCATCCGCAGGATCCTCCCTTTTTGTAATGCATCCTAATTTAAGGCCATTTGGCAAATTGGTTGGTAAATCTTTCAGAGAATGTACAGCTATATCTGCATGGCCTACGAGCATTTGTGCTTCAAGTTCTTTTGTAAATAAGCCTTTGTCGCCTATTTTTGCTAAGGCTACATCAAGGATTTTGTCACCTTGAGTTGCCATAGCTTCTATTGATACCTCTAAATTGGGAATATTCCTTTCTAGTTGATCTTTAACCCATAAAGTTTGCACCATTGCTAGCTTACTTCTTCTACTAGCTATTTTTAGCTTAAAATCAGTCATTAAATATTATTTTGAGTTTGAATTAAAAATTAAGTCGAATCTATCTTAAGCTATTATTTTGCCAGTTTTTAAAGCTGAATATTATATTTAACTTTTTTTATTTTATATATTCTTTTAAAACCCCATTTCGATTTGGATGTCTAAGTTTTCTTAGGGCTTTTGCCTCTATTTGTCTAATTCTTTCTCTAGTCACATCAAAAATCTGGCCAATTTCTTCTAGAGTTTTCATTCTTCCATCATCAATTCCATATCTCAATCTGAGAACATCTCTTTCTCTTGGACTAAGAGTGGCTAATACTCCTTCCAAATCTTCTCTTAGTAAAGTTTTAGAAACATCTTGTTCTGGATTTTCTATATCAGCCTCTATAAAGTCTCCTAGTCTTGAGTCTTCTTCTTTCCCTATTGGAGTTTCTAAAGAAATAGGAAGTTGCGCACTCTT
>QCCN01000016.1 GCA_003278925.1 Prochlorococcus sp. AG-347-L17 | reverse complement strand
AAGCATTTGTGTTGGAAGTAGGTATATCCATGATTTTTACAGTTTCTTTAGGCTCATCATTAACTTGATTTTCTTCAGTGCTATCATCAATTGCACAAGCTTCTAGAGCTTCTCGAAGTAGTGAATCGAAAGTTGCTCCAGGCAATCTATGTCTAGCAACCTCAAGAAAAGTTCTCGGTAACGATTCAGATGCAGCATCTCGTAAAGCAGGATTATTCTTTCTATGTTCTTGTTCTTCTTCTATTGATTTAATAAACCTAAGTGTCACATCTCTTTTAGTAGAAGCTTTTATTCGCGTATCGTTTTCAGGATTACTAATGTTAGGCTCATTTTCAAGATCACTAAGCCTTTTTTCCAAACTATTTAAAACTTCATTAGCTTCTTTACTAATATGCGCTAATTGACCATCAGACAAATTGGGTAAATCAGCGACAAAAACTTTTCCATGATCCCTTAGCGACAAAAAAGTAGGTCTTGGACCTTGAGCCTGTCTATTAATTGATTCAGAATTATTACCTACTGGTCTTTTGGGAGGTGTAGGGCCAGCTGAACTACGTCTACGTGTAATTCTTTGATTATTAGCAAAGGGCATTGAATAAAAGGTTAAATCTTAATACTTAAACTTCCGATATAATTCGGCGGTGATTTTATTATATTACACCTATCTTTTTGATTTGGGTATAAAAAATAATTTTTTCAAACTCATTTATATGAGATGAAAAAATTTAAGTTAAAATTTCTGGCAAAAATTTACTAATTATTGAATCATTTTTTCGAACTATCTTTCCAATCTCCCAACTATCTATTTCATGATCTTTACAGATATTTAATATCGCTTCCTTAAATTGTTTATCAATAATTAAACAAAATCCAACTCCAAGATTGAAAGTGTTCCAAAAATCTTTTTCAGGAACAGATCCTTTCTCTTTTAGGAATTTAAATAAAATAGGTATTTCCCAAGAATTGGTATTGATATAAGGAATAAATTCAGAAGGCATACATCTTGGTAGATTCTCTGGAATTCCTCCACCAGTGATATGAGACATTGCTTTAATTTCTATATTTTCAGATAAAATTTGTTTAATAACATTATTATAAATTTTTGTAGGTTTCAATAACTCATCATAAAAATTTAGTTGAGAAAATTTTTTAAATTCTATATCTATTTGATTATTATTTTGAATTATTTTTCTTACTAAACTAAAACCGTTACTATGAACTCCATTACTTTTTAAAGCAATTATTAAGTCATTTTCAGATACCTTTTTACCATTAATAATCTTATCCTCGTCAACTATTCCTACGCAAAAACCTGCAAGATCATACTTATTTTTTGAATAAAATCCTGGCATTTCAGCAGTTTCTCCGCCGAGTAATGAACAGTTATTTTCTCCGCAGCCATGTGAAATTCCCTGAACAACCCTTAATAATTGTTTCTTATCAAGCTTACCAGTAGCTATATAATCAAGAAAAAATAAAGGTTTTGCACCGCTAGTAATAATATCATTCATGCACATAGCAACCAAATCAATACCAACCTCAAAGTGAAAGTTTTTACTTTGGGCTAATTCTAATTTCGTTCCAACACCATCAGTTCCTGAAACAAGAACTGGTTTTTTAAAACTATTAATAGGAATTCTAAACAAACCTCCAAACCCACCAATACCCTCAATCACGTTAGATGTATGAGTTCCTTCAACTGCTTGTTTAATTTCAGAAACAAATTCTCGCCCAGCTTCTATATCAACACCTGATGTTTTGTAATCCATAAAATAAAAATGATAGACTTCCTCTATATAGATATTCCTATTAAGATTGCTTTTGTCCAGTAATTAATTATCAAAAAGATTTATTTTTTAAAAACAAAGTGAATAAAGTAATCATAAGGAAAACTGAAGAAATAGAAAATTGGAGGAGAAATATAAATAGTAAAATTAACTTCATTCCAACAATGGGTAATCTTCATAATGGACATGTAAAGCTAATATCAACAGCAAAAAATGACAATTATAATGCTAATTTAGTAAGTATTTTTATTAATCCACTTCAATTTGATAACAATTTAGATTTAGAGAATTACCCTAAAACAATTGACAATGATATAAAAATCTCCTTTGCAAATGGTGCAGATGCCATTTTCATCCCAACTACTGAGGATATATATCCACCCAATAATAAAAATATTAAATTTCTGAAAGCTCCAATAGAATTATCTTCTGCATTATGTGGATTAAATCGAATTGGACATTTTGATGGCGTTTGTACAGTAGTTTATAGATTACTGAATCTCATTAAGCCAAAAAATCTTTACTTAGGAGAAAAAGATTGGCAACAACTTTTAATTTTAAAAAATCTTGTTCTAACAAATAAATTAAATATTGCTATTAAATCTATTCCTACACAAAGAGATTTTGATGGCATTCCTTTTAGTTCCCGTAATGTACATTTGTCAAAAAACGAAAGACAGTTAGCTAGATTTTTTTCAAGTGAGTTATTAGAGACAAAAAAAATTTTTAAAGAAGAAAAAAAGATTAAATTAAATGAAATAATTAAAAAGCTATCAGAAAAAAAAATTTCAATTGAATATTTAGAACATTTACACCCTAATACCCTTCAAAAAGCAAGACCTGAGGATAATATTTCCTTACTGGCTGGTGCGATAAAATGTGGAGAGACAAGATTAATTGATCACGTTTTTCTAATGAAAAGAAAACCAATTATCGCAATTGATGGCCCTGCAGGGTCAGGTAAAAGTACTGTAACAAAGTTAATAGCGAAGAAACTTAAACTTTTATATTTGGATACTGGAGCAATGTATAGGGCTTTGAGTTGGCTTCTGATTAAAGAAAATATTGATTATAAAAAAGAAAAAAAATTACATAATATTCTTAAAGATATATCTATTGTTTTTAAGTCGAATACAAATTCAAATCAGGATGTTTTTATTAATAACTTCTGTGTTACAGAAGAAATTAGGTCACAAGAGATAAGCTCCATAGTTTCTAAAATTTCCTCCATTAAAGAAGTAAGAAAATTCTTAGTAAAAGAACAAAGAAAAATTGGAGAATCAGGCGGACTTGTAGCTGAGGGAAGAGATATAGGAACTACTGTTTTTCCTCATGCGGAACTGAAAATATTTTTAACTGCTAGCATCGATGAAAGAGCAAAAAGAAGAAAATCGGACAACAATAGTAAAGATTCATTAGAAATAGACCTTGATACACTTAAGGAACTTATAAAGAAAAGAGATTTTGAAGATTCTAATAGGGAAATTTCACCTCTAAAAAAAGCTAATGACGCGATAGAAATTATTACGGATGGATATTCAATACATGAGGTAGTAGATAAAATTATTGATCTTTATTATGAAAAGATTCCTAAAGAGACTGAATTCCAATAAATTCAAGAAATACTTTCCAAAAAACCTTTTACAGAGTCTTCTAAAATATCAAGAACATAATCGAAGCCCTCATCACCTCCAAAATATGGGTCAGGAACTTCTTGCTCATTAAAAACTGATCTAAAATCTTGTATTTTTTTAATTGATGCAAAATCATTTGAAGGCGCTCTATTTTTAAGATCTTGAATATTTTTAAAATTTGAGTCATCCATCGCAAGAATATAGTTAAATTCCTCAAAATCTTTGCTAGTAATTTGACGAGCCCTACTCAAGATATTTAAATCTCTTCTTTCTGCCGCAATTCTCATCCTAGAGTCAGCTTTTTTCCCAACATGCCAACTCCCAGTTCCAGCAGAATCTACAATAAAACCATCGGTTAATCCCTTCTTTTCAAGAAGACTTAAGAAGATAGCTTCTGCTGCAGGAGATCTACAAATATTTCCCAAACATACAAAAAGAACAGAAATTTTTTTCATATGATTTCAAATTTAAATTATTATAAGACTTTCAAGTAGTAAATAAAACTTCTTTAATTAAAGATTCAGTAAACTCCTTACCAAACAAAGTCGATAACATTGGCCTTGCTGGATCGTTATCTCTTCTATATTGCAAATAATTATTTTGACCATTTATTAATTCTGTTTGCAGATCAATATTAGCCTCTTTGCTTTCGAACAGAATTTCTAAATACAAATCAAGGTATTCCTTAAATGAGTTATAAAGCTGATTAGCAATTAAAAAATCACTCTTTTCATCTTTTGGTAATTTTGACCAGATTAATCCAGGAGAAAAAAATCTAGCTACATCTTCAGACATTTTATTGGCTAATGGTAGTGATGAATGGCATCGATTTTTGAGTTTTATAAGTTTTTCTAATAATTCATTATTGTATTGATTTTGTATTTTTAATGAAGGCTGAAAATCTAATACTAATAAATGACTATTAGGAAGAGAAACAAAATCTACTCCAAAAAACGGGACGTTATAGATAGTATTGGGAATGATTAAAAAATTTAAAACAGAATAATTTGGACTATTTATACAAACTGCTCTCGCGAATTGAATTCTTGTTTCATGAATTACACCCCAGGTAGAAAGATTCACATTTTTTATTAATTTTTTTGAACCATAAGTCGAATCTTTATAAGAATATTCAGAGGGTATTATTTTTTCTGAACAGTTATATTTACTTAAATTATTAATTAAATATTTTAGAAAATAATGCCATCTCCATTCTGGTCTATAAAAAATCGTATCTTGAATTAACATTCAATAAATAATCTCATTATTTAATGTAAAAAGAAATTTATTAATAAATTTTTTAGTCCATTTTTCTCCAAAAAAAGATTTAAACAATTTTTCTGCGGGGTCTTTTTCATAACTGTACTTATCATATTTAATTTGATTAATCTTTATTTCTTCTGGAATTAAAAATTGATTTACAGGATTCAATTTATAAATGTTCAAATAATTATTTACAAATGATTGGAATATATTATTTAAATCTCTATCAAGATTTAATTTATTTCCTCTACATATAATCACCCATGGAGAAAAATACTTTTTTGCATCATAGATATTCTTCATTTTATTATTATCAAATTCAGAATATTTTTTCTTAATACTACCTAAACTTGAACAATATTTTTCAAGATACATTCCTTCTTGAATTAAAGGTTGATAATCAAGTATTGCTAATAACTTTTGAGAATTTCCAAACCATAAAATATCAGCACCTAAAATAGGCACTTCACTATCAAAATTTGGATATGCGACCGTATTAAACACTTGCAGATTTTTTCCACCATCTAATCTAGTTATTCGCCACTTTCTATACTCGGGAGATGAAAAAAGCCAATTTTTAATAATATACTTTGAGTCTTCATTGTGATGTTCTTTGAATTCTCTGGATATTTGTACTTCATGACCATTTAAATCATCAATATTGGTTTTTAGGAAATCAACTAATACATCAAACATAAATTACTAGATCTCAGTGCTTCCTTTCCTAACTTTTTTTGTCATGTAATTGAATACAATCTTGCCTAAAACAGCAATCAAGTTGCCTTCAAGTTCCTTAAACATTTTCATATTGTATGTAAAAGCTTTATTAGCTTCGTCAATAATTTGATCTGCAGTCTTTTGATTTATAGGGAGTTGATTCAAAGTGAGGGAATATTCTTCCTTGAATTTCTTTTCGTCAGTAATTAATTCAAACTCGTAAAAATTTAAACCATCATTTCCTTGCAAATTTAATGCTTTCTTAGCGATCCTTTTCAAAATTTGTCCCCCAGATAAATCTCCTATATAACGTGTGTAGTGGTGCCCAACCAATAATTCTGGTGAATTTTTTGCAACCTCACGGATTCTTTCAACGTATTCTTTTGCTGATTGAGAAATATTAATTTCATTCTTCCAGTTGTCACCAAAATAAAATTTAAGATCATTTTCAAGAGTTTCTTTCCTGAATAATGATTTAAAACCAATTGGTTTTATTACGGGATGTTCCTCATGGACCAATCTCTCAATTTCTACTTCCATAGCTTCATAAACAAAATATAAATCACTAATTAATCTTCTATAAGATTTTTTTTCAACAACTCCTTTTAAAAAACAAGCCACAAAGCCAGTATTTTCTGCCATAGTATGGGATTTTTTTGTCCCTTCTCTTAATTGTCTTGCAAGAGCGACTGCCATATATTTTGAAATATGTTTGTTAGTGTATTTAATCTACAAGGAAAATACATAAAACAGCTAATTTTTGTTACCAGTGGATGTTGTGGAGAATAACTTGTAAAGTTCTTTACAAACCAAAAAAAGATTATCTTTTTGTTCCTTTTGCGGTAGATGAGTGCCAGTCATTTCCCAATCACCGATAGTAGCCACTCTCCATCTCTCAGAGGGTACAATCATACCTCGCATTATTATTCCTAATAATTTCGGAACTCTATCATTGTTATCATTTTCAATTCTTAATTGTAAAAGTATGGCTCTGCATTCAATAAGAGGACTCCAACCAGGAAAATGAAACGAAAAATCAATAGTATCCTGCATAGATTCATTATTTGAATTTTCCCATGGACTAAAGTTTACGCTGGCATCTGGAAAATATTTCCTAAACAAGACTGCAGTGGAAGCGATTTTATTAGCTATTTCAAGATTACTTACATTTGAACTCGCATTCATAAATAGCTGAGTATTTTTTTGAAAAATGACATAATTTGCTTTAACTTGCTTATTAACTACTTTTTCTTTTAATAAAGATGTTGAAATGCTGATCAATAAAACATTCTCTATTCACATTTGAATAATAAATTTCTAGCTTTGAAAGAAAATAACTCATCGCAAATTACAATACGAAGAACTTCAATGAGTTATCTTTATTAATTCAATACTATGCCAAAATTTGAAAAATTAACTTTACCTAATGAAGGCGAGATAATAACTTTTAATCAAGGCAAACCTAGTGTTCCTAATAATCCCATTGTCCCTTTTATCAGAGGTGATGGTACTGGGGTTGATATTTGGCCAGCCACTCAAATCGTTCTTGATTCAGCGATTAAAAAAAGCTATGGAAATGAAAGAAAAATTAACTGGTTTAAAGTCTTTGCGGGCGACGAAGCTTGTGAACTTTATGGAACATATAACTATCTTCCTCAAGATACTATTGAAGCAATAAGACACTTTGGTGTAGCCATCAAAGGTCCTTTAACGACTCCCATCGGTGGAGGTATTAGATCTCTTAATGTTGCATTAAGACAAATCTTTGATTTATATAGCTGTGTTAGACCATGCAGATATTATTCAGGAACTCCAAGTCCCCACAAAAATCCCCAAAATTTAGACGTTATTGTTTACAGAGAAAATACTGAAGATATCTATATGGGAATTGAATGGGAAGCGGAGGATAATAATTGTCTTGAATTAATTAATCACTTAAATAACGTTGTCATACCAAATAGCAAAAATTTAAAAAATAGATCTATACCAAAAGGATCAGGAATTGGAATAAAACCAGTAAGTAAATCTGGTAGCCAAAGGCATATTAGAAAGGCTATTGAACATGCTAAAAGATTATCAGGAGATAAAAGGCATGTGACTCTCGTACATAAAGGAAATATAATGAAATATACCGAAGGTGCATTTAGAGATTGGGGATATGAATTAGCAGTTAATGAATTTAGAGAAGATTGCATTACAGAAAGAGAAAGCTGGATTTTAGATAATATTCAGAAAAACCCAGAAATTACAATTGAAAATAATGCTCGAAAAATAGAACCGGGTTTTGACAAACTAACAAATAACAAAAAAGCATTTATTTGCGAAGAAATTAAAGAAGTTATTACATCAATATCAAATTCCCATGGAAATGGGAAATGGAGAGAACTTATTCTTGTTGATGATCGGATAGCTGACAGTATATTTCAACAAATTCAAACTAGACCTCAAGAATATTCAATTCTTGCAACATTAAACCTCAATGGGGACTATGTTTCTGATGCGGCTGCAGCAATTGTTGGCGGCCTCGGTATGGCTCCTGGTGCAAATATTGGAGATAATGCAGCAATTTTTGAAGCTACGCACGGGACTGCGCCAAAACACGCAGGCTTAAATAAGATTAATCCAGGCTCAGTAATTCTTAGTGGTGTAATGATGCTTGAATATTTTGGTTGGGATGAAGCAGCTAACTTAATTACTCATGGTTTAAGTAAGGCGATAGAGCAAAAAAAAGTCACCTATGATCTAGCACGTTTAATGGAGCCGAAAGTAGAGCCCTTATCATGCAGCAGTTTTGCTGAGGAAATTATTTCAAATTTCTAATTTTAAGTATTATTTTTACTTTCAAAAACTTTCCAAATATTAACTAATGAATCTTCGGTCCCAATGTTTCCAGGATGTGTAACAATAGGAAGTTTTTCGTCATTTTTTAGGTTGTAAGTCACCACTGAAATGCCCGTTAAAATCTGTCCCTCAAGATAAACATAATCTGCATTAAGTCCATTACTAAGAATCACATTTGTTGTTATTCCACCTTTTGAAATCAAATATCCTATTTCATACTTCAAATCTGCCACTAATTCAGCAATAAAAGAAGAGAGTAAATTGTAAAAATTAAATTGTTCAGAATGATTTAAGGACATCAATTTTCTTGAAGTGAACAATACAGGAGTTTGTCCTTTCTCAAAAGAAAATCTAATTTCTTTCAAAAATTTATTTTTGAATAAATTTCTGCGCTTGTGATTATTCTCAGATGAAGTAATTTTAAAGAATTTGAAAACATCTAATTCAATTGGATTGCAATTACTCATCTTTAATAAATTATTCAATTGAATTGTCGACAGTTCTACATAAGATCCAACAATTATCAGTCCTGGAAGAAAACTCTTTTCTTTATTTCTTATTCTTAAATTTGAGAAAAATGCCTCAACCTTAGGGACGTTTTTTTTCTGAGAAATTGAACTTATAAAACTTGCTGCTGTTCGAAAAAGAAATTTTTTTTGCTGAGTTAATTTTTTAATTACTAAAGAAAATTTATTTAGTTGAGAATAACTTTCTACATCTACAATTACATGTTTATTATTCTTCAAGTTCTTTAATGTTTTAAAAACAATGTTATTTTCTTCATCATTTAAAATCTCAATATCTGACAATAAAAGATTTTGAATATCATCAATATTTATTTGCGATTTACTCTTTTGAAATAAAAGATTCTTGACATTACTTGTCTCAAATCCAAAAATTTTATCTCTTGCAAAAATTGTTTGATTTATAGGAGTTTCATCAACAAAGTGTGATCCATTAATTGTTAATCTTTTACCCTCTATAAAAGCTGGAATATGAAAAGTAGCATCAAAAGGGCCTAAGCAACCGTTTATGGCAGTTGGCTCTAAAAAGTTATGCCCTCTAAGAGTTGAGTCTCCTCTACTTATAAAAATAATTTCTTCTTCATAAGCTTGAAAAGCTATAACTTTATTAAGATTTTTGCAAATTTCCTCTATTGTTAATTTTGCATCATTTTCCGATAGTGATCTTGTATTAGCCAAAATAAAAAATAAATTAGATTTAGATTCAAAACCTTTGACTAAAGTTGCGCAGTCCCACTTAAGAAGTAATAAGCAATCATGAACAGTTTGAGAGCCTGTTGGATCATCATCAATAACAACGAATTTCATAATTATTGCGTAATTACTTAAGAGATTTTATTTGTATTGAGGCATCAAATCTTAGATTATCATTTGAAGAAATCATAATGTTTCTGACTCCATCAACAAAAGAATTTCGGGGGCTAGTCCAAGGTTCAAGACATATCATTCTTCTTGGAGGATCGCTCCAAATAACCCCTAGATCAAAAGGATATGGATGATTTAAAGTTACTTGTCTTTTGAGAAATTTATCCCGAAAAACGGTCTTACCCGCAGTATACATTAATAAATCAACTCCTAAATTAATATTTTTCAACTCATCCAAAGTATTACTTATGATATTTTTTTCTTGATTCTGACAATTAAGTGGATTGTCAAAAAATTCTAAATTTTTGAAATCTGAAACAATAAAGTAAGGATGCAATCCAAAATTAATAGGCATATAAATGTCTGTTTTGTTAAAAATCGTAATTTCAAATTCTAAACAGTTAATCTTTAAGGTAATTTCAATTTTTAGTTCGAAATCGAAAGGATAATATTTTTTAGTTTTTTCAGATTCATTTAAAAATAAGCATAAAGATTTTTCATTTTCATTAAGGGAGAATTGCCATTGCAAATTCCTGGCGAAACCATGTTGTGGTAATTGCAAATAATTTGTTCCAAAAATTGAACTAGAGGTATTGAGATTTCCACAAATTGGAAACAAGATTGGTATGCCACCCCTAATACTTTTTGTCTTATCCATAAATCTTTTTTCATCGAAATAAAGTATTTCATTACCATCCGAAACCCAATTTGTAATAACGCCTCCTCTTTCAGGACAAAATTTAATGTAGTTATTTTTATCTAATTGAAAGACAAAAATTCTCTGTTCTTTATTAGATAATTCAAGTTTCACTATTATTAGTTAAAGAGAATCAACCCAATCCAAAATATGCTGATTAACTAATTCAGGTATCTCATCATGAGGACAATGTCCTGCATCAAGAATAATTTCTTTTGTATTCTTTGGTGTAAATTTTTTATATAGATTTCTTTTTTTTGGAGTGTTCATCCATGGATCTTTCCCTCCCCAAAGAAGTAATAATGGTGCATTTAGTTTTGCGAATAGCTTATCCAACGGCAATCCCTGAGGACCTGATGGGTTAAATACACTTCTAAAAACATTAAAAGCTCCGAAATCTAGAGAAGGCTTCCTTATTGACTCAACTAAAAAATCATCAACATTTTTTTTATCAACATAAACTTGATTCAGAGTTTTTTTAATATTTTTTGGATTTCTCATATTCTCAAAAATCAAACGTTGAAGAATAATATTTTTCAAAAATATACCGGCAACTGTTTCAATTGAAGTTTGCAACATATTCTTTTTAATAGTTTTTTCTTCACTAAAATATCCAGCAGCATTAAGTAATATCACTCCTGCGTTTAGCTCATTTAATTCTGCACCAGCTGCTAATGCTGCATAACCACCTAATGAATTTCCAACAACAATTGTAGGTTTTTTTATTTTCTCTTTTACATAAGCGACAACCTGATCTTTCCATAAAGATCCTGAGTATTCGACGTCCTGAGGCTTAGGACTTTTTCCAAAACCTAGTAAATCCATAGCATGGACTTCGTATTTTGTACTCAAAACAGGAATATTAAATCTCCAATGATCCGTAGAAGCACCGAAACCATGAATTAATAAGATTGCGTATTCTTTTGATGTTTGTTCAGGGTTAGCTGAAACAGTATGTATTGGGTAATTTAAAAAATTCCAGTCATAATTTACATCACTATCTATCAGAGCTAATTTTTCCATTTATTGAAAATTTTTTTGTTATTTGATTCTAATAAACTTATTGCCTAAAGAAGACCCACAGGATCAGCTGCAACATCATCTGAAATTTTATTGCCATCATTTGGGGGCTTATCTTTTAGGACAATTCTCAATAAAACTGGTGCAAGAAAAGTAGTTCCAATAACCATTAATAAAATAGCTGCTTCGAGAGAAGGAGTTAACAATTTAGCGCTTGTTCCTAATCCAAGAAAAATCAAACCAACCTCTCCTCTAGGCATCATACCCAAACCTACTACTAATCTATTTGTAGGTTTATCACTTGAAAATACCCATCCTGCTGCAATTTTTCCAATAATTGCAACAACTAATAAAAATCCTGCAACTACAAGAGCTGACCTACTTGTTGGATCAAGTGGATTGATAACTGATAAATCCATTCCGGCACCAACTAATACAAAGAAAATAGTTGCGAATAAGGATACTAAAGGTAAAACGGATTGTTGAATTGCGTGATTATTTTTAGAACTACTTAGAATTAATCCAGCTGCAAAAGCACCTAAAGCTGCTTCCAATCCAATAGCTGTTGCTACAAAACAACACAATACAAGTATCACAAAAGAAGCAACCACAACTGCTCCAGGAGCCTTTAATCTATCTAATAACCAATCAAAACCTGGAGCAGCTGTTCTACTTAATGCAATAGCTGCAATAACGAATACTACAGCTGCTGCAACTAATTTAACGATAGGAGCAATTTCTAAAGTACCTCCGGCAGCAAGGGCGACTACAACTGCCAGAATAACAATTCCCAAGATATCGTCTAACACTGCTGCACCAATAACAATCTGTCCTTCTCTAGTTTTTAGATAACCCAACTCACCAAAAACACTCGCAGTAATTCCTATACTTGTTGCCGTCATAGATGCTCCAGCAAAAACTGCTGGAATTAGATCTACTTGGAAAATAAACATTAATCCAAGAGTTCCAAAGGCAAACGGTAAAATTACACCGGCCATAGCGACAGTAAAAGCCTGGGCTCCTACAGCTACTAATTCCTCTAACTCACTTTCTAATCCTGTTAAAAATAAAAGAGCATATAACCCTAGAGTCGCTACTGCTTGGAGGGATGGAAAACTTTCAAAATAAACATCAGGTACAGCTTCTGGAGGGATTGATGCTAAAGAACTAATAACATTTACAAGTCCTTCATTTAATTCAGTTCCAGCTGAAGGCGGTATTAACAAATGGAATCCTGATGCACCTATTACAACCCCTGCAAGAAGCTCACCGACTATTGTTGGCAAACTAAGTCTTACTAAAACTTCTGCTAATGCTCTTGCAGCTAAAAATATCAATAGAAACCTAATAACTCCTATCAACGTTTCAGCAACTTCTAAATCATGTGCACTTAATTCAGCAAGTAAAGAGTACATTTAAGTGTAAATAATAAACTACCTAATTGGAAGATAGTTTATTGAGGGCCCACTTTAAGAAATATGTAAGAAAAAAGCAAAAATACTCAACAAGTGTGGATCTGAAGTTACAACAAAGAAATTTTCTTAAAAATGGCTATTGTCTGTTATATGTCTAATCCAATGAATTCCAACGAACCCTTTGATCTGCGCTTGCCTACACCAGGCTGCTATTTAGATCCTGAGAAAGCTGGCATGGATTCAGATGCTGTTTTTCAAGGAATGACAGCTCATCTTTTCTACACTCTTGGAAAATTAGCAACCTCTGCAAGTCCTCACGACTTATATATGGCTTTGAGTTACGCAGTTAAAGATAGGTTAATGACAAGATATTTAGCCAGCCAAGAGGTCATAAGAAAAAAACCACAAAAAACTGTAGCTTACTTATCGGCAGAATTTTTAATAGGTCCTCAATTAAGTAATAACCTCCTCAATCTTGGCATAACTGAAGAAGCTGAGGATGCATTAAAAAGATTTGGTATTGAATCTTTATCAACAATACTCGAAGTAGAGGAGGAGCCTGGATTAGGTAATGGTGGGCTTGGTAGACTTGCTGCATGTTACATGGAATCATTAGCATCTCTGCAAGTCCCAGCAGTTGGATATGGTATTCGCTACGAATTTGGCATATTCAATCAATTAATCAGAGATGGTTGGCAGGTTGAAGTTACTGATAAATGGCTAAAAGGTGGATGGCCTTGGGAACTTCCACAACCTGATGAATCATGTTTTGTTGGCTTTGGAGGAAGAACTGAAAGTTATAGAGACGATAAAGGAAACTACAGATCAAGATGGATTCCTTCTGAACACGCCATTGGGGTACCTCATGATGTTCCAGTCTTAGGATACAGAGTAAATACATGTGACAGATTAAGATTATGGAGAGCTGATGCAACAGAAAGTTTTGACTTTTATGCATTCAATATTGGTGATTATTATGGAGCAGTTGAAGAAAAAGTTGCATCTGAAACTCTCTCGAAAGTTCTATATCCAAATGATGGAACTGACGAAGGTAGAAGATTAAGACTTAAACAACAACACTTTTTTGTAAGTTGTTCCCTTCAAGATATGTTGAGAAGCCTTGAAAAAAGATCAATAGCAATAACAGAATTCCCTAAGCATTGGACAGTTCAATTGAACGATACACATCCTGCTATTGCAGTTGCAGAATTAATGAGACTTCTTATTGACCAATATCAAATAGGTTGGGATAAAGCTTGGAATATAACAACCTCTTCAGTTGCTTATACCAACCACACATTACTACCAGAAGCTTTAGAGAAATGGGATTTAGGTTTATTTAATGATCTCCTTCCTCGTCATCTAGAAATTATTTATGAAATTAATTGGAGATTTCTACAACAATTAAGACTACGTTATCCCGGTGATGACAAGATCCTTCAAAAACTCTCAATAATTGATGAAGAAGGCTCCAAATCAGTTCGGATGGCTCATTTGGCTACAATTGGAGCACATCATATAAATGGTGTTGCAGCTCTTCACTCTGATCTAATAAAAAGACAACTTCTGCCTGAATTCGCAGATCTATGGCCTGAAAAATTTACGAATGTCACTAATGGGGTTACTCCAAGAAGATGGGTTGCCCTATCTAATCCATCACTATCGAACCTTCTAGAAGAAGAAGTTGGTCCAGATTGGATAACAAATATGGAACTTCTTAAGAAGTTAGAAGAAAAAAAAGATGACAACAATTTTTTAGATAAATTTGAAGAAACCAAACTAAATGGTAAAAGAAATTTAGCTAGTTTTATACATTCAAAAACTGGAATACTTGTAGATCCTTCCAGTTTATTTGATGTTCAAGTAAAAAGAATTCATCAATACAAGAGGCAACATTTAAATGCCCTACAAATTATTGCTCAATATTTAAGAATCAAAAATGGTACGAACAAATATGAAGTCCCAAGAACAATAATTTTCGGAGGTAAAGCTGCTCCAGGTTACTTCATGGCAAAGCTGATGATTCGATTCATCAATGGTATTGCTGATGTAGTTAATTCTGATCCAGATATGGATGGTTTACTAAGAGTTGTTTTTCTACCCGACTACAACGTTAAACTTGGGGAAATAGTTTATCCTGCTACTGATCTTTCAGAACAAATTTCAACTGCTGGGAAAGAAGCATCTGGAACTGGAAATATGAAGTTTGCCATGAATGGAGCATTAACGATTGGAACCTTAGATGGAGCGAATGTGGAATTAAGAGATCTTGTGAAAAAAGAGAATTTCTTTCTTTTTGGTAAAACTGAGAGCGAAATTATGGAATTAAAAAATAATAATTACTCTCCCAAAACATTTATTGAGCAATGTACAGAGCTTAAAGAGGTTTTACGCCTAATTGAGATAGGTCACTTTAGTAATGGGGATAAAGAATTATTTAAACCCTTATTAAATAGCTTGACTGGACATGACCCATTCTTTGTTATGGCTGACTTTGAAGATTACTTAAATAAACAGGATGTGGTCAGTGAATGCTGGAATAATAAAAAATCTTGGAATAAAATGGCCTTGTTAAACACTGCTAGATCAGGATACTTTTCTTCAGATAGATCTATTAGAGAGTACTGTAAGTCTATTTGGAAGGTCTCTCCAATGCCAGTTGAAATTACTTGCGATGTCGAAGAATTAACTAATTAATATTTTTCTTATCTGGTGAATCTGGGGTTTGATGAAATAATCTGTTTAAAATTAATCGATCCATATTTAATGGATCTGGGGCTAATTGATTTGCAATTTCTTTAAATTTCGATTCAATGCTATTTGAAATTTTAGTATCAAATATTCTTTCCATTAATGCTTCAATTGAATATAAATAGGCATTTACACTTTCAAGTTCATCTAAAGCTTCAGCAATTTCTTTATTAGATATATGTTTTTCTGTCGAACTGATATCTTCATTTGACTCTCTTTCAAATAATTCTCTCTGCAACTCATCGGTAATCTTATTACAAAGAGTTCTGAACGATTGCATAGATGCCCAATTTAATTCTTGTTGCTGCTTAAAAGTAGGAAATTCTCTAATAAGACGATCATGCTCTTTATAAAATCTCTGACAATCAGAGCATTGACATGGTTCTTTAGTCAAAAGAAAAAATAATTCTTTCTATATCATCTCACTATTTGGGCAAAATTGTAGGACCATCCAATAATTCGTCATTTTCATCGAGTGAATCTGGACTATCTGGCAAAGGTATCTCAATACTAGTAACCAAATTAATAACATCTCTCAGTCTCATATAATCAGAGAACCATCCCATAGCTTGCTCGGCATCTCCTCTTTTTTCAGCATCATTTGCTTGATCTTCGTGAGCTTCCGCCAATAGAGTAAGCCAGCAAAGGCATCTTGCTTGAACTATTGAAAGATCTAAATCATTAGGTTGGGATTTAGAAATGCGTTCATGCTCTTGTTGAATTAAGAGCTTTAAACGCATATCATGCAACTTAGCCATAAAAGATTTATTACTAACTATACGCTAGCTACAGAGTAGCAAATTTGCACACATACTACATATAGTTTTTTATTTTTACGGGACTGGCGGGAGTCGAACCCACGACCTACGGTTTAGGAAACCGTTGCTCTATCCTGCTGAGCTACAGCCCCAATAGATGATTTTTGGGGTATTAAGCATTATGCTAAATGAAAGCAGGAGAGGCAATCGCGGGAAAGTTTTATTTTGTTTCCAAAATAAAACTTTCTTGAGGAAAGTCCGGGCTCCTACATGGTCAGGCTTGCTGGGTAATTCCCAGTGCGGGCAACCGTGAGGATAGTGCCACAGAAACATACCGCCTAATACATTATGTATGGTAAGGGTGCAAGGGTGTGGTAAGAGCGCACCAGCAACATTGAGAAGTGTTGGCTAGGTAAACCCCAGCTTGGAGCAAGGCTTAGTGGATTTATGACCATTACACAATCTACTTTTGAGCGCCGCTTGAGACTGTGAAGTAATTCCAGTCCTAGATAGATGGTTGCCCATCTTAACTAAGATGAACAGAACCCGGCTTATGACCTGCTTTCTACTTATTGTGATTATTCAAATCATATGACAAATATAATTAATGCAGAGAGAGTTAATCAAATAACTACCTTTTTAAAAACTTTAAATATTAAATCAAAAAGATTTTCTGAAATAATTAGAACTCAAAATATTTCAGTTATTCAAGATTTTAATCAAGCATTTATCCATTCCTCAGAAGACAAAATAATAAATTATGAAAAACTAGAATTTTTCGGAGATGCAGTTCTGAGATTAGCTGCTTCTAATTTTATTGAAAAAAAATATCCTCAAATGAGTGTAGGAGAACGATCAGAGCTAAGGGCACAAATTGTCAGTGATGAATGGTTAACTAAGTTAGGGGAAAAAATTGATATAGAGAAAATAATAATTAAAGGACCTAAAGCTCATGGTGATGAGAATTCAAGAAGTACTATTATTGGTGAGGCTACTGAAGCGTTAATCGGTGCTGTTTACAAGTGCTTTAATTCAATTCAGGAAGTAAATCTTTGGTTAGATGATATTTGGGAAGAAGATGCAGAAAAATTTCTAAAAGCTCCATATAAATTCAAATCTAAGACAGTATTACAAGAGTGGTGTCAAAGTAAAGGTTTTGATTTGCCAGTCTATACAATAATTGAAGTCTCAAAGAAAAATGGGGACCCTAAAAGATTTTCTTGCGATATATTTATCGAAGGATTAAAAGAGTCAACTGCGTTCGGTAAGTCCCATAAACAAGCAGAAACAAATGCAGCTAGAGTCTTGATAGAAAAATTTATAACTATAGGTAAAATCTAATATTTAAACTATATCTAAATTCTTCAACTGAAAAGTTATGAGTTTATCCCAATTACCCCCTTCAAAAAGAACGGCTGCTCTTTTTTTTGTAACTCTTTGTACAAAACCTTTATATCCTCTGTATATAGAGTTATTGTCTTTTACAACAACAAAAGAACCAGGGAGTATTGGTTTAGTAGATAATTCCATAGAACACTCTTATTAATACAATATATGATAAATAAAAATGAATGGTTGATTGTTGGATTTATAACATCATGTCATGGAATTAATGGACAGGTAAAGATTAAATCTTTAAGTGATTTTGAAGAAAGATTTTTAAACCCGGGAATGAGATGGTTGCAAAAAGAAAATGAACCTCCTTCAAAAATAAAACTTATATCTGGTTTCAAACAGCCTGGGAAGGAAACCTTTATAGTTAAATTCCAAGGAATAAATACAAGAAATCATGCAGAGCAACTTAAGAAATTTAAAATCCTTGTAAAATCTGATACGATACCCAAATTAAAAAAGGAGGAATTCCACTTATTAGAACTTATAAATCTCGAGGTCAAGACTTTAGAAAATGATGAATTAAAAACAATTGGAAAAGTTATAAATTTAGAAAATGAGAAAAATAATTTACTTGTTATTGAACTATTTAAAAACAAAAAGAAAGTTCTTATTCCATTCGTTAAAGAAATAGTACCATCAGTAAATACAAAAAAAAATTTTCTAATTATCAATCCACCAAATGGACTTTTAGAGCTATAGATTAATAAATAAACATTTGCAAGAAACTAATTATTCCACAGTTACACTCTTAGCTAAATTTCTTGGTTGATCGACATCAAGTCCCTTATGAGCAGCGATATGGTAACTCAATAATTGTAAAGGCAATATATTAATTAGAGGTGAAATCCATTTATTAGAGGAAGGAACTTTCATTAAATAATCAAAGATTTCAGTTCCATTACATTCAGGAGCAATCCCAATCAAATATGAATCTCTAGCTTTTGCTTCTTGAGCATTACTGATAACTTTATCAAAAACCTCACCAGGGGAGGCAATTGAAATTACAGGGACTTTTTTATCTAATAAAGCTATTGGACCATGTTTCATTTCACCAGCCGGATATCCAGCAGCATGAATGTAACTAATTTCTTTAAGTTTTAACGCGCCTTCGAGAGCAATTGGATAATTTATTCCTCTTCCTAAAAAAATAACATCTTTAATATTAAAAAAGTCATGTGCTAGCTTTTCTGAAGATTTATTATGTTCCTCTAAGAGATCTTCCAGTAACGGCGGCAGTGTTATCAGTTCGTTTATTAATTTACCTATTTCATCAGGACTACGATTACCTTTAATTTGAGCAAATTTTATTGCTAATCCATAAAAAGAAAGTAGTTGAGCCAAAAAAGTTTTTGTTGCTGCAACTCCTACTTCTATTCCTGCACAGATATCAATTATATTTGAAATCTGCCTTCCTATAGAACTCTCTTTTCTATTTGTTATTGCAATAAGATTAGGTTTAAATTTTTTATCATCAATTAAACAACGTCTTTTTATTTCCATATCGATAGCCGCAATTGTATCAGCAGTTTCTCCAGATTGAGTGACTCCAATAGTTAATGTATTTGGCAATAGTGGAGGTGGTGAATATCGAAATTCGCTTGCATAAAAGACATTTGTAGGGATACCTGAAAATTGTTCTAATAAAAAGCTGCCCACCATTGCAGCATGTTTACTTGTACCACAAGCAATAATTTCAATTCTTTCTATTGATTCAAAAAACTCTGAATCAAATGGATATTTGATTTCATATTGACCATTATCTGAGTTCTTAATTAAATAATTTTCCAACCAGTTTTTTACAGTCTGTGGTTGATCATATATCTCTTTTAACATGTAGTGTTTAAAATTCATCTTATCCATTATTTCCTCTGAGACTTTTAAAGAAACTGGATTTCGATATTGTCTCTCGTTGCTTGAGTCATATATTTCAATTCCAAGAGGAGTCAATAAAGCTATCTCTTCATCCTCCATAGGCAAAATAATATTCGTAAAGTTTGCAATGGCTGGAGTATCACTAGCACAAATAAATTCTCCTTCACCAAGACCAATAATTAAGGGGGCTTGTTTTCTTGCAACTACCAATGAGGTTGGAGCACCAGACCATAAAACTGCTAAAGCATAAGATCCTTCTAAATCAGATATTACATTTCTCACTGCTACTAATAATGTTGAACCATTATTCTCAAGTTTAAGTTTACGTAGTGTATTTAACTCTCTTTGAATTAGATGGGGAATTACCTCGGTATCTGTATCAGAATTAAAAATAATACCTTCTTCCTCTAATTTATTTTTTAAATCTTGGAAATTTTCAATAATGCCATTTTGAACAACCGCTATGTTTCCTGAACTATCGGTATGAGGATGTGCATTTTTAACCTCTGGCTTTCCATGAGTTGCCCATCTGGTATGTCCTATACCTACAGTTCCAGGAATATTATGATCATTAAGATTACTTATTAAATTCTTGAGTTTTCCTTCTGCTTTATTACAAGAAATACAATTTGTTTCGGAATTTATTATTGCAATTCCTGCAGAATCATAACCTCTATATTCAAGTTTTTCTAAACCATTAATTAATAATGGTAAAGCTTTTTTATATCCAGTAACAGCAACTATTCCACACATACAAATTTTTTTTTCAATTATATTGAAATAAAATCCGTATTTACTAAAACATGGACTCTCTTAAAACTGCACTATAAAAATTAATATGCTAAACCCATACTCCTAGAAGTCTCATCACCTAAATAAACACGAATACTTAAGAAATCTGTGGGACATGCTGTTTCACATCTTTTGCAACCTACACAATCTTCTGTTCTAGGAGATGAAGCTATTTGGCCAGCTTTACAGCCGTCCCAAGGAACCATCTCTAAAACATCAAGTGGGCAAGCCCTTACACATTGGGTACAACCAATGCAAGTGTCATAAATTTTAACTGCGTGTGACATGTAAAAATTGTCTTTTGAACCTCGTTTTATAATACTATTGTCTTACAAAGAAATTAAAAAAATTAAGATATGCTTCACTCTTGTTAACTCTAGGGCATAAAATCATATAGATAATTAATAATTTCCATAAACTATGTCACAAGAAATCCTCGAAAAAGTCTGTTCTATTGTTTCAGAACAATTAAGCGTTGAAGCAGGAGAAGTAAAATCAGATTCAAATTTCCAAAATGATTTGGGTGCAGATTCTCTAGATACTGTTGAACTCGTGATGGCTTTAGAAGAAGCATTTGATATTGAAATTCCTGATGAAGCAGCTGAAGGAATCGCAACTGTTGGCGATGCAGTAAAATTCATCGAAGAAAAAAAAGGTTAATAAAGAATGCCAAATTTCCATCGAGTAGTTATTACTGGTATCGGAGCAGTAACTCCAATTGGTAATAACATTGATGAATATTTAGTCGGTCTTCAAACAGGTACTAATGGAGTCTCAGATATTACTCTCTTTGACCCTGAACAACATCCCTGCAAATTTGCTGCAGAAGTAAAAAATCTTCAATCTGAAAATTTTATTGAAGCTAAAGAATCCAAAAGATGGGATCGTTTTTCTCAGTTTGGAGTTATTGCTGCAAAGCAAGCCTTTAATGATTCTGGACTTGAAATTACTGAAGCTAATGCATCAAGAATTGGAGTGATTATTGGTTCTGGTGTTGGAGGCTTACTAACTATGGAAAGTCAAGCTCAAATATTGAGTCATAAAGGGCCTAAAAGAGTAAGTCCATTTACAGTCCCAATGATGATTCCAAACATGGCCACTGGATTGGCTGCAATAGCTTTGGGTGCAAAAGGACCAAGTTCCTCTGTTTCAACTGCTTGCGCTGCGGGTTCAAATGCAATTGGTGATTCTTTTAGATTACTCCAACTTGGGAAAGCAGATGCAATGGTCTGTGGGGGAGCAGAAGCAAGTATTACGCCTCTCGGAGTAGCTGGTTTTGCCAGTGCCAAAGCTCTTTCTTCCAGAAATGAAAGCCCTCAAACTGCTAGTAGACCTTTTGATGCAGAAAGAGATGGATTTGTTATTGGAGAGGGATCTGGAATTCTTGTTTTAGAAACTTTAGAAAATGCACAAAAAAGGAATGCGAGAATTTATGCAGAAATAGTTGGATATGGAACAACATGTGATGCTCATCACATTACTGCTCCATCTCCAGGCGGGGTTGGAGGCGCCGAAGCTATCAAATTGGCAATTGAAGACGCTTGTCTTAGCCTTGAAAAAGTTGATTACATAAATGCTCATGGAACAAGTACATCAGCTAATGATAAAAATGAAACTTCTGCAATTAAATCTATTTTTAAAGACAGATCTTACCTCATTCCTGTAAGCTCTACTAAGTCGATGACAGGTCATCTCTTAGGAGGCTCAGGAGGTATAGAAGCTGTAGCTTGTATACTTTCTTTGACACATAATTTTATCCCTCCTACAATTAACTACGTCAATCGAGATCCTGAATGTGATCTTGATTATGTACCAAATAATGCAAGAGAAGCTCAAATAGGAGTTGCTCTTTCTAATTCTTTCGGCTTTGGTGGTCACAATGTTTGCCTTGCTTTCAGCAAAATGAATTGAAGACAACCAATTCTGTATTTCCAACTTAACTTATTTTAAAACAATGGTCGCTGCATCTGTTTCATTAGAATCACTTTGTGTAAATAGTATAAGAATGCTTGCTGTAGATGCAGTAAATAAATCTAATAGTGGACATCCTGGATTGCCAATGGGATGTGCTCCTATGGGTTATGCATTATGGCAAAACATACTTAATCACAACCCTAATAACCCAAAATGGTTCAATAGAGATCGTTTTGTATTATCAGCTGGTCATGGCTGTATGCTGTTATATTCCTTGCTTCATTTAACAGGATATAAATCAGTTTCCATAGAAGATATTAAAGAATTTAGGCAATGGGGATCAAAAACACCTGGACATCCAGAAACATTCGAAACTGAAGGTGTTGAAGTTACAGCTGGGCCTCTTGGAGCCGGAATTTCAAATGCAGTTGGTTTAGCAATAGCTGAAACACATTTAGCAGCTAAATTTAATAAGCCTGATTGCAATATCGTTGATCACTATACTTATGTAATAATGGGCGATGGCTGTAATCAAGAAGGTATTGCATCAGAGGCCTGTTCATTAGCTGGTCACCTTAAGCTTGGAAAATTAATTGCACTATATGACGATAATCAAATTACAATTGATGGGCGAACCGACGTTTCTTTTACCGAAGATGTCTTAAAAAGATATGAAGCTTATGGATGGCATGTACAACATGTTGAAGATGGAAATCATGATGTTAAAGGAATCACTGAAGCTATCGAAAAAGCAAAATTAATTACAGACAAGCCTTCAATTATAAAGATTTCTACAACCATAGGTTATGGTTCTCCAAATAAATCAGATACGGCTGGAATTCATGGAGCAGCTGTTGGAGAAGAAGAAGCTGCATTAACTAGAGAGTTTCTAAATTGGGAATATCCTCCATTTGAAATACCCGATGAAGTATATGCGCATTTTAGAAATTCAATAAACAAAGGTGAAAATTTAGAGAAGGAATGGGATACTAAATTTGAAGAATATCAAAAAAAATATCCCTCTGAAGGAGCCGAGTTAAAAAGAATGTTAGAGGGTCAATTACCTGAGAATTGGGACTCAGATCTCCCCTCTTATTCGCCTGATGATAAAGGGTTAGCCACCAGAAAGCATTCACAAATATGTTTGGGTGCTCTAGGTCCTAATTTACCTGAATTAATTGGCGGATCTGCAGATTTAACTCACTCTAATTACACAGATATAAAAGGAGAAACTGGATCATTCCAGCCACATAGCCCTGAAAAAAGATATTTACATTTTGGTGTACGAGAGCATGCAATGGCAGCTGTACTGAATGGTATTGCCTATCACAATAGTGGTCTTATCCCTTATGGTGGAACCTTCCTTGTTTTCGCCGATTATATGAGGGGCTCAATGAGGCTTTCAGCACTTAGCGAATTAGGAGTGATCTATGTCTTAACTCACGATTCAATTGGAGTAGGAGAAGATGGCCCAACACATCAACCTATTGAAACTATCCCTTCTCTTCGCGCCATGCCTAACATGCTAGTTTTCAGGCCTGGAGATGGTAATGAGACGAGTGGAGCTTATAAGCTTGCTATTCAAAATCGAAAAAGACCTTCCGCCCTTTGTTTAAGTAGACAAGGTATGCCAAATCAAGCAAATACTTCGATCGACAAAGTTGCTCTAGGAGGATATGTAGTTTCAGATTGTGAAGGAACACCAGACTTAATATTCATTGGTACTGGAAGCGAACTGAATCTTTGCATTGAAGCAAGTAAAGAAATTTCAAGCTTAGGTAAAAAAATTAGAGTTGTTTCTATGCCTTGTGTAGAACTTTTTGAAGAGCAAGAAGAATCCTATAAAGAAAGTGTTTTACCTAGTAGTGTGAAAAAGAGAGTTGTAGTAGAAGCTGCACATTCATTTGGATGGCATAAATATACAGGTTTTGACGGAATTTGTATTACTATGGATAGGTTTGGTGCATCAGCACCAGGCGGAGAATGTATGAAAAATTTTGGGTTTACGGTAGAAAACGTAGTTAATAAGACGAAAGAAATTCTATAACTACTAATTTATAACTACACTGAAGTATTGCATTCCTGAAGCTTATCTTTTAACTGATCAAGAGATTCATCAGAAATCTTTGAATTCATTGGACAATGTTTAGGGCCACACATTGAACAAAACTCTGCTTTTTTAAAGATTTCTTCAGGAAGTGTCTCATCATGGTACTGCTTCGCCCTTTCCGGATCTAATGAAAGTTCGAATTGTTTATTCCAATCAAAGTTATACCTTGCATGACTAAGTTCATCATCTCGATCACGAGCTCCAGCTCTATGTCTTGCTATATCAGCAGCGTGAGCAGCTATTTTATAAGCAATTAAGCCTTCCCTCACATCTTCTGCATTTGGTAGACCTAGATGTTCTTTTGGCGTTACATAACATAACATTGAAGTTCCATACCACCCTGCCATCGCCGCCCCAATAGCACTTGATATATGATCATAACCAGGTGATATATCTGTAACTAATGGACCAAGCACATAAAATGGGGCTTCTGAACATTCTTCCATTTGCTTTCTCACATTAAACTCAATTTGGTCCATAGGTACATGACCAGGCCCCTCAACCATTACTTGAACATTATGGTCCCATGCTCTTCGAGTAAGCTCGCCTAAGGTCTTCAATTCAGCTAACTGGGCATCATCAGAAGCATCATGCAAACATCCAGGTCTTAATGAGTCTCCTAGAGAAAAAGTACAATCATATTTCTTAAAAATCTCACAAATGTCATCAAATCTTGTATATAAAGGGTTTTGTTTAAAATGATGTAACATCCATTGGGCTAAAATACCTCCCCCCCTACTGACAATTCCAGTAATTCTTCCTTTGACTTTCGGCAAATGCTCTATTAATAGCCCGGCATGTATGGTTTGATAATCTACGCCCTGCTGACAATGTTTTTCAATAATATGAAGAAAATCGTCTTCAGTTAATCTATCTATTGAACCATGTACACTTTCTAATGCTTGATAGACAGGAACTGTTCCAATAGGGACAGGAGACTCATGAATTATTGCTTGCCGAACTTCATCTAAATTTACTCCTCCTGTAGAAAGATCCATAACTGTATCAGCGCCATATTTAACTGCCAGTTTTAGCTTCTCAACTTCTTCATTGATATCGCTTGCATTAGGGGAAGCACCAATATTGGCATTAACTTTACATCTTGAAGCAATGCCTATTGACATTGGCTCAAGATTCAAATGATTAATATTAGCTGGAATAATTAATCTGCCTCTTGCCACTTCTTCCATTATTAAAGAAGAAGGAAGATTCTCTTTTTTAGCAACAAAATCCATTTCTTCAGTGATATATCCGTTTCTCGCAAAGTTCATTTGAGTTACATTGTCTTTACCAAGGCGAGGCTTAATCCACGAACTTCTCATAATTTACAAATTTTTTAAAAGTGTTATTACTAAAGTTTGATCAAATCTTCACTTCCCTGAATCAAGTTGAATGATTCAGGTTCAAAGGGTATGATCTCAGCTAAGTTAAAATTCTTAGCACCCCTAGTATTAATATTATTAATAGCTCTTTTCTAAAAAATAGTCATCTCATGTTGCGTAAAAATAAATAAAGTGATTTTATTTAGCTTTTTGATAAGACTTTATCTTTTTTAGAATATTTTTCCTATCCAATTGTCTGCTTATGCCCCTCTCCAAAATAATTACAACCCCCATTACGCCAATAGGTAAATAAAAAATCTTCCTAGATTTGTCCCTAAATATCAATCCGATAGCAGATATGAGAATCATGAAAGGAGCTACAAAAGATAAGATAAATCTTTTATTAATATTCATTTTCCAATTTTATTAATTTTTTCATTGTTTAACTGTACTATGGATTCTATTATCACTTTAATTCCAACAGCAATAGCTCTTTCATCTGGATCAAATTTAGAACTATGAAGCGGAGCACATCCATTTGAACTCGAAACACCAAGCCTAAACATAGCCCCTGGAATATCTTTTAAAAATTCAGCGAAATCCTCAGCTCCTAATGATGGTTTTTGCAATTCGATAACATTTTCTTGCCCCAAAACCTTAACTCCCGAATCTCTAAGGACTCTATTAATTTCAGAATTATTATTAACTGCCGGAGTGATTTCTCTAAATATTACTTTTGCTTCAGCTCCGCAACTATTAGCTAAAGAAGTGATATTTTCATTGAGCCAATTACCAATATTCGTAAATACTTTACGATTAGTGCATCTAACAGTACCAATTAAATTAACCTTTTCAGCGAGAACATTGAATGCATTGCCGCCATTTATTTTCCCAAAAGTTATTACTACTGGATCTAGAGGGTCTAACTTCCGCGTTATTGATTCTTGAATTCCCGAGATAACTTTTGAGGCCGCCCAAATAGCATCAACTCCTTCATGAGGTCGAGCACCATGGCCTGATTTTCCTTTAATCTCAACATTAATTTCTCCAGCAGCTGCAGTTAAACTTCCCTCTTTAATACCAATAGTCCCAACGGATAAATCGGGGTAAACATGAACTCCCAAAATATGGGTTAAACCATTAGTTGCACCATCCTTAATCATCCATCTAGCTCCACTAGCAATTTCTTCAGCAGGCTGAAAAATTATCCGAGTCCCAAAATTTAGTTTTAAATCCTTAATAATTTTTGCCACACCCAATCCAATCGAGATATGCAAATCGTGACCACAGGCATGCATAACACCATCTAGTTTTGAAGAAAAACTTAATTTAGTTTCCTCAAATATTGGCAAAGCATCCATATCCACTCTTAAACCTATAATGCCCTTATCTAAGGGGCCAAAATCAGCTATAACTCCAGTCCTACCTATAGATTCTCTAACATTCCAACCAATATCTTTTAAAAAACCACTGATCAAGATCGCTGTTTGATTTTCAAGTCCACTTAATTCAGGATGTTCATGGATATGTCTTCTTAAGTTAATTAGTTCATCATTAAACGAATCAATTTTTTTATGTAACTGATCTCTATTCATTACTTATTTTAAATCGATAAAATTCATTAAATCTTTAATTGGTTGTGGAGGCCATCTCCTTATTTTTTTTAACCATTCTTCATTACTATATCTAGGATCTAATTCAGTTACCGCTATCCAATTACTCTCTGCTTTACCAGATTCACCATTAGACCAATTCAAAGCTGTTAAAGCTGCCCTAGCATCTGCAAAAGTTGGATAACGTCTAATTAACTTTATTAATTCTTTTTCAGCTTCATCAATATTTCCCAACTGGAAATCTGCTAACGCCAAACTTGACCTAGCCATGGCAAATCCTGGATTATATAAAGAAGCTTTTGAGAATAAATCTCTTGCTTTATCCCAATGGGATGTAGATCCTTCGACGTTAGCTAAATTATATAATGCAGAGAAATTTTTACTATCTAGGGAAATAACAAACATATAATCCTTTTTCGCTTGAGACCATAAACCCAATGCTTCCTCAGCTATCCCTCTATTAATGTAAGGATCTATTTCACTAGGATTCAAACTTATTGCCTTATTTTGGTCATCAATTGATCCCTTAACATCTCCTACAACAAGTCTTACATTTCCTCTATTGCTAAAACCTGCAGCGTCATCAGGATAAGAATCGAGATATTGATTCCATTCTTGTAAAGCGAGATTAAATTTTCCGCCTGAACTAAGATCTAACGCATTTTTAAACAAATCCTCTCTCAAAGATAATGAATAGCATGGTGCAATATAAAAAATATTGAAAAAAATAAAAATTAATAAAAAACAAACCTTAACTTTTTTAAAAGTTATCATCTTTTGAATTAATGTACTTTTTTCCTAAAGTAGTAAGCAATCTTCCTCGAGGAGTTCTCGTTAGAAAACCAATTTTAATGAGATATGGCTCAACTACAAATTCTAACATTGAGGAATCATCGCCCAACCCAGATGCAATTGAATCAAGGCCAGTTGGAATATTATTATTTTGGTTAAGAAAAGACAAATAGTGTCTATCTAAAGAATCCAATCCTTTTTCGTCTATTTGGTAAGAATTTAAAGCTTTTTTTATTAAATTCACTGAAATAGTATTAGTTTTCATAACAACTTGAGCATAATCTCTAACTCGTCTTAATAATCTTAAAGCAATTCTTGGAGTCCCTCGAGATATCTTTGCCAAATCATAAGATGCTTCTTCTTCTAAATTGAGGTTTATTAATCGGGAGAAATTAACAATAATTTGTTTTAATTCATCACATGTATAAATTTCAATTTTCTGAGATATCCCAAATCTATCTCTTAGAGGTGCACTTATTGAGGCTAATTTAGTTGTCGCGCCAATCAGAGTAAACCTAGGAAGATTAATTGTTCTGCAACGGGCTCCTCTATTAGCTCCCATAGTTAAGTCAAGTCTAAAATCCTCCATTGCAGAATATAACAACTCTTCAGTTAACCTATTTAAGCGATGTATCTCATCAATAAATAAAACTTCACCTTCTTTTAATCCAAGAAGTAAACCTACAATATCTCTTGGTCTTTCAATTGCTGGTGCAGTCGCAACCCTACATTTTGTATTCAATTCATGGGCTATCAAAAAAGCAAGAGTAGTCTTACCTAGACCAGGCTGTCCATATAAAAGAATATGCTCCAAAGGTTCCTTTCTAATAATTGAAGCATCTATAGCTATTCTTAAAGAAGATTTAAGTTGTTCTTGGCCAATAAATTCTTTTAAATTAAGAGGCCGAGCTAAGTTCAAATTATTATTTCTCTTTTCTTCTGGAATGTTTTTTGAATCAAATAGCCTAAGTTCTTTTTTACGAAAAGAAGAGTCATTATCGCCTATATTGGAAGAAATTATTGCCATAATGAAAGGTTAATTGCAATTGTTCTAAGTAGAAAGATTTTTTACAACTAAAATGGCAAAAAATTCAAACAAAGTTAAAAAAAATACTCATAAAGGAAATAATTTTAAACTTCTAGCTGATAATAGATATGCAAAATTTCAATATGCAATATCTGAAACAATCGAAGCTGGAATTGAGCTTTTAGGGACTGAAGTAAAGTCCATTAGAAACGGAAAAGCAAATTTGAGAGACGGATACTGTACATTCAGAGATGGTGAGATCTTATTATTAAATGTTCACATTTCACCACATAAAAATGTGGGGTCTTTCTTTAATCATGATCCACTAAGAAATAGAAAGTTGCTATTACATAAAAAAGAAATAATAAAAATGAAATCTAATACTGAAAAAAAAGGAATGACTATTGTTCCATTATCTCTTTATTTAAAAGGCTCATGGATAAAACTAACTATTGGAGTTGGTAAAGGGAAAAAATTACATGACAAACGACAAGATGAAAAACAAAAAAGCATAAAAAAAGAAATCAACTCTGCACTAAAGAGATAAAAGATTAGTCAGAATTATTGAAAATATCAATCTAAACTTACTGAACCTGGAGGTGGGGAAGGATCTGGATCTGCAATTAGCATATGCTGCAATACAGTTTCTGGCCTCTCACTATCTCTCCAGCGAATTTTATATGCAGGCATTTTTGTTCCCCTACTTGTAGTTTGCTCTACTGGTTCAATAACCCATCCTCTTCTTGATCGGCCTTGAGGATTTCTTTTTACTACTGCATCCGCGTGTTTGAAACGGAAACCAACACGTTCACCACTCATTTAAAAATTTCGTATTGGATTGATTTAATTATTTTACTTCATTCGAGGGTAATTTTTCACTTTTTTTAGAAGTTATTTCTGGTTTTAATAATGGGAAAGGGATTACATCTCTAATCGATGCGCTATTAGTAATTAACATAATTAGCCTATCAATGCCTATACCTAATCCTCCCGTAGGCGGCATGCCAATCTCTAAAGCATTCAAAAAATCTTCATCTATACAGTGAGCCTCAAGATCTCCTTCATCTCTAAGAGATTGCTGTAATTGCATTCTTTCTCTTTGATCTACTGGATCTATCAACTCACTAAACGCATTTGCCAGTTCTCGACCAACAATGAATAATTCAAATCTCTGAACTATTTCTTTATTATCATGATGAGGCCTAGCTAAAGGAGAAATTTCAACAGGATAATCAATAATAAAAGTGGGTTCTATAAGTTTTGATTCTACTTTTTGCTCGAAAACCTCATTTAAAAGTCTTCCGATAGTATTTACTTTATTAGAACAATCAACATTGATATTTTTAACGGCTTGTTTTGCTGCTAGAAAGTCTCCGCTGAAAGAATCAAAATCAATCCCTGTATATTTTTTGACAATAGCTTTCATGGATATTCTTAACCAAGGCTTAGAAAAATCAATTTCTTTATTTTGATAATTTATAATTAAAGACCCACATGCATCAGCTACGATATCTTTAATCAATTCTTCAGTTAAATTCATCATATCCACATAATCAGAATAAGCTTCATAAATTTCAACTGAGGTGAATTCTGGATTATGCCTTGTACTTATCCCCTCATTACGGAATATTCTTCCCAATTCATATACTTTCTCAAAACCTCCAACAACCATTCTCTTTAAATGTAATTCTGTAGCTATTCTTAAATACAACGGAATATCTAATGTATTGTGATGAGTTATAAATGGTCTTGCTTCAGCACCACCAGCTTCAGATTGCAGTATTGGAGTCTCTATCTCTAAAAAATTTCTATTATCTAGCCATTTTCTTATAAAACTTATACATTTCGCTCTGGTTTTAAATACATTTTTGGAGTGAGGATTTACTATTAAATCTAAATAACGTTGTCTATATCTTTTTTCAATATCAGTCAATCCATGCCATTTATCTGGGAGAGGTTGTAATGATTTGGATAACATTTCCCATTTTTCTACTTTAATTGAAAGCTCACCTTTATTAGTTTTTTTAATAGTTCCATAGACGCCTATCCAATCACCAATATCTACTATTTCCTTGAGATCTTCAAAAGAAAGTAATTTTTGTTTTTCTAAATTGAAATTAATAATCCTTTTATCTAGATAAAGCTGAATCTGACCTTCTTGATCACTTATTGTGAAAAAGGCAATTTTGCCCATTACCCTTTTTGCCAGAACTCTACCAGCGATAGAAACACTGAAGTCTGCCTCTTGACCATTTTCTAGATAATCAAATTTTTGAATAAGAAAACTGGTAGTATGTGATACCTTAAAGTTCTGTGCATAAGAAGCAAATCCTTTATTAACGAGTGAACTAGCTTTTTGTAAGCGCGCTTCTTTTATTTCAGACAAAATTTATTTTAATATATTTGTTTTATTTAATAAAATTATCAGACTATTGCTCAACTTGCCAAAGATGTTGCTGTTTCGCCAACTCTCTGGGATGCGTAACCAATCCCTCTAACAGTTAATATTAATTCTGGATTTCTTGGATCTGGCTCTAACTTACCTCTTAATCTAGCTACGTATACATCTACGACCCTTAAATCTGCTGCTCTACGAGGAGGATAACCCCATAATTGTTCTAAAATTTCTGCTCTCGGGACAACCTTTCCAGGCTCGTCAAACAATAATTCTAAAAGGCTAAATTCAGTATAAGTAAGACTAATTCTTTCACCAGCTCGAGAAACTTGTCTGCGATTAGTATCAACAACTAAACTTCCAAATTTCATAACTCCTTTGCCTGACGGAACTTCTTTAGTTTCCGTAACCGATACAGTTGGACCCATTCTTCTCAAAATAGTGGCTATCCTTGCCTCTAACTCTTTTGGGCTAAATGGTTTAGATAAGTAATCATCAGCCCCTAAATCCAAACCTGCGACTCTTTCTGAAATAGCCTCTAGAGCGGTTAAGAATATTATTGGAACTACTGACTCAGCTCTAATTCTCCTACAAACCGCGAATCCATCCATTTTTGGGAGCATAACATCAAGTACTATCAAGTCTGGAGAATCTCTGTGGAATGATTCAAGAGCTTCTTCGCCGTTAGTGGCAGAATAAACTTGATATCCAGCCAGTTGAAGCCTCGTAACTAATACCTTCAAAACTGCTGGTTCATCATCAACAACTAAAATTCTTGCTTTTGACATAGATAAAAAAGATTCCTCGATATTTCAAGGCAAAGAATTTTTGCTTTGAAAATCTATTCTAACAATTAAAAATATAACATTACGAACCCTCAAAGAGATATTCCAGAAGGTTTACAAAAATTTTAAATAATTTGAAGATATAAATTTTTTGAAACCCTTTTTACTTCTTAGCGAAATTTATTTATGCAATTTTCTTCTTGAAAATTTAAAAATTCTTAAAAGTTGGGAGCAAATAAAGGGAGCAAAAAAACCTGTCAAAAAAACTTCGGCCAAGATATTCTTTACACCGGAAATAAACATTAGAGAATTACTATCTAAAAAATTTCTAAACAAAATTTGTAAAAAATATAAAGTCCCACATAAAAAACTTCCAAAAGAACAAATTAAACCATACCTAAAATGTCCCACCAAATTTTCCTTATGAAATTTAATTCTCCCAAACAAAAATCCACAAAAAATTAAGCCTGGTATTTGAGTGAAATTATGATCCAAAGTTAGAGAATCTAAAATAAGACCTAAAAATAAACCAACTATTAATCCATTGAATGATCCATGAATCATTGACCAAGGCAATAACCAAAATAACGGCCAGTATGGCTGAACACCTAATAATCCAAGCCAATTAGGGTGCCACAAAAAAATAATTGGGATAAAAAAAAAGCTTATTATGGATAATTTTTTTGTAAAAAATTTATTCATTTAATATTTACTTTCAAGATTTGCACCCAATCAATTACATGAGGTTTCGCCAAAAGTGAAATTTTTGCCGTTTTTTTTGATTTCAATGTTTCATCTATAGATTGGACAATACCAATAGGGATATTTGGAGGTAATAGAGTACTAGCAGGAGATGAAGATATAAAATCTCCGACTTTAATATCAGTATTTTTTGAGTACAGTATTAAATTAGGAAAATCATCTCCTAAACCCACAAGTAATCCATTAATTTGAGGTCTATCCACCCAAACGCCTAACTTACTTTCTGGAGAAGTTATAAGTGTGACCGACGAAGTGAATATAGAAGTACTATTTACTCTTCCCAATAATCCACCAGGACCGATAACAATATTACCAATTTCTACTCCATCCTTTGAACCTTTATTTAAAATTAATTGTCTCCACCAACTACCTGCTTTTCTCGAAATAACTGCAGCTGAAATATGATCACCATTAGATGATTCTTTAAGAGATAAGATTCTCCGCAATCTTTCATTATCTTTTTTAAGAAGATTTAACTTTATTAAATATTCTTGTTCTATACTCTTGAGAACAATTTCTTTTTGAAATTGACCAGGCCAAAAAGGCTTTGAAATAAAATAATAAAAATCTTTATAAAAAGATCCTTTTGATATCCTGACAAAAACCAAAAATAAAAAAATTGCAAACAATATCCAATTTTTCTTTTTATGCCACCAACGACTAGTAGAAATTCGTCGGATACTTAACATAATATTAATCTCTTATAGCATTCCTTATAAATTCTGGAGTATCAACAACTCTTTTCAGTTTTTTAAAATCATCCAAAACCTCTCCACAACCATTAACTACGCAAAGCAGTGGGTTTTCTGCTATGTGAGTAAAAATTCCTGTTTCATCGCTCAATAAATCATTAATACCTCTCACTAAAGCTCCACCTCCTGCAAGCATAATCCCCCTATCTACAATGTCTGCAGCAAGTTCAGGGGGGGTTCGCTCTAAAGTTCTTTTTACGGCTTCCACTATTTTGCTAAGTGTTTCAGCCATAGCTTCTCTGATTTCTCCTGATGTCAAAGTAACTGACCTAGGTAAACCAGATAAAAGATGTAAACCTCTAACCTCTAAAGTAGTTTTATCAAAATCATCATCTGGAAATGCAGATCCAATTTTAATTTTGATATCTTCCGCAGTTCTCTCTCCAACAACTAAATTGTGCACTTTTTTAAGATACATCGCAATTGACTCATTTATTTCATCGCCAGCTATTCGAACAGATTCACTCAATACAGTTCCACCTAGACTTAAAACTGCAACCTCTGTAGTACCTCCACCAATATCGACAATCATAGTTCCAATTGGCTCAGTTACTGGTAATGATGCTCCTATTGCTGCTGCAACAGGTTCATCGATTAAATGCACTTCTCTAGCTCCGGCTAGTCCAGCTTCTCTGACTGCTCTTCGCTCAACACTTGTAACTCCACTTGGAATACCAATCACTATTCTTGGAGCTACTATCCCCTTACCTTCGTTACATTTTTGAATAAATGTTTTTATCATTTGTTCTGCAGCATCAAAATCTGCGATAACACCATCCCTTAGTGGTCTTACTGCTCTTATATTTCCAGGAGTCCTTCCAAGCATTAACTTTGCCTCTTTACCAACAGCTAAGGGAATACCTTCTTCTAAATCCATAGCTACCACCGAAGGCTCTTGTAAAACAACGCCCTTTCCTGATACGTGTATAAGAGTATTGGCAGTTCCCAAATCTATGCCAATATCTCTAGAAAATTTAAATCGGTTAAAAATCACAATAAAAATTCTTTTTTATAAATAATATATCTCTTTTTTGATAAGCTCTCAGAATTCTCTCATTTAGTTATGAATATCACGCAAAACTTTGAGCAGAATCTGGAAATATGAGTAATATAAAAAAAAAAAATTATGGAAATTAACACTATTAACCTTGTTGGCAGAGCGGGAAGAGAACCAGATGTCAGATATTTTGAATCTGGCAGTATTGTTGCGAATTTCACACTCGCAGTTAACAGAAGAAGTAGAGATGAAGAGCCGGACTGGTTTAATTTAGAAATATGGGGCAAGCAAGCACAAATAGCGGCAGATTACGTTAGAAAAGGATCTTTAATTGGAATTACAGGTAGCTTTAAAATTGATAGCTGGAAAGATAAAAATACAGGTGAAGATAGATATAAACCAGTTGTTAGGGTAGATAGATTAAACTTGCTAGGCTCCCGAAAAGAGTCCGATAATAACCAATATTCTAATAGTAGTAACTCTAGTGGAATCCCTTTTTAAGATCTATTTTTTTTTAAAAATCTTATAAGTATTCTTATAAAAAAATACAAGAAAATAATTATTAAAATAGGCTTTACAAAATATTTGATTTGATCTAAGTAAGTTTCGATGATTGGATAATTTTCACCAAATAAATAACCTGCATAGGTGAGCAGTCCTACCCATATCAAGCTCCCAAATGTAGTCCAAATTAAAAATTTTTTTAGTGGCATAAGTTCTATGCCAGCGGGAACTGAAATTAAAGTTCTTATACCTGGCACTAATCGGCCCCAAAAAACTAAAGAAACCCCATATTTATCAAACCAACTTTTACTTTTACTTAAATCATTTGAAGAAATACCCAGATATTTTCCTCTTTTATCTAAAAAATTTGAAAGTCTTTTTTCATTTACTAATCGACCTAAATAATACCAAGGCAATGATCCTAAAATAGTTCCAAGTAATCCCCAAAAAACTAAAATATAGAAATTTAATTTTTGTTGATAGACTAAAAACCCTCCCAATGGCATTATTATTTCCGAGGGGATTGGAGGTATTATGTTTTCTAAAAACATAGCCAAACAAATAGTAAGGTATGCAATTGTTGAATTTTTTTCAACAGCCAAACTGATGTATTCAGGAATTGAAGTAAGAAAATTTACAAAAATTAAACTCAATTTTAGTATCTATAAAGTTCTGGTTTATATGGTCCATCTACAGAGACATTAATATAGTCAGCCTGTTCTTTGGTTAATTTTGTTAATTTTGCACCAATTTTATCTAAATGTAATCTAGCGACCATTTCATCTAACTGTTTTGGTAAAACATAAACCTCCTTCTCATATTGCTCTGATTTATTAAAAAGTTCGATTTGAGCTAGTACTTGGTTAGTAAAAGAATTACTCATAACAAAACTTGGATGTCCAGTGGCACAACCTAAGTTAACTAATCTACCTTCAGCTAAAAGGATTATTTTATTGCCACTCGGCAAAGTTATATGATCAACCTGCGGCTTAATATTTTCCCAAGGATAATCTTTCAATGAAGCTACATCAATTTCATTATCAAAATGGCCGATATTACAAACTATGGCCTCATCTTTCATCTTTATAAGATTTTCGTTAGTTATTACCTGATAGTTCCCAGTTGCTGTAACAAAGATATCTATATCTTCCACAACATCGTCTAACGTAACAACGCTAAAACCCTCCATTGCCGCTTGAAGAGCGCAAATTGGATCAACTTCAGCAACTTTTACAATTGCACCAAGTCCTCTTAGAGACTGGGCTGAACCTTTACCTACATCTCCAAAACCCATTACCAAAGCAACCTTCCCAGCAATCATCACATCAGTTGCGCGCTTTATACTATCTACTAAAGATTCGCGGCAGCCATATAAATTATCAAATTTGCTCTTAGTTACTGAATCATTAACGTTGATAGCAGGGAAAGGTAAAGCATTTTGCTTTTGGAGTTGATAAAGTCTTGCAACTCCAGTTGTCGTTTCTTCAGTAACACCAATAATATTACTTTTAATTCTAGAATAGAAGTCACTATCATTTTCTAATTTAGACCTAATAGAATTGAATAAAGCAATTTCTTCTTCATTACCGGGATTATCTAAAACAGATAAATCTTTTTCTGCTTTACTGCCGAGTATCAATAAACCAGTTGCATCCCCACCATCATCAAGAATCATATTTGGAGAGTCTGAACCCCAATCAAGAATGTAGTGGGTATATTGCCAATATTCATCAAGTGTCTCACCTTTTTTAGCGTATACAGGAATTCCTTGATCTGCAATAGCCGCCGCCGCATGATCTTGAGTTGAAAAAATATTGCATGAAGCCCATTTCACTTCTGCCCCAAGATCAACAAGAGTTTCTATTAAGACTGCAGTCTGAATAGTCATATGCAAACTTCCGGCTATTTTTGCACCTTTGAGTGGCTTTTCTGATTGATATTTTTCTCTTAGTGCCATTAATCCAGGCATTTCCGTTTCAGCAATTTTAATTTCTTTACGGCCAAAATCTGATAAGGAGATGTCAGCAATTACATAATTTGGTGTAGAGGTACTAACTGAATTTGCGATAACCATATCTAGTAATACTTTTTCTATTAAACTATAAATGATTTTTGTGTAATTTTGTGTTTATTGAGAATTTAAAAGAAACTTTAAATTTAGGGAAAAAACTCTCACACAAATTAAATCCCCAATCAATTGTTTTATTACAGGGTCCAATTGGGGCTGGGAAAACTTCATTCGTACAAGGGATTGCTAAAGGCTTATCAATCTCTGAAGACATTACAAGCCCTACATTTGCTTTATCGCATCACTATAACTCCGGGAAAATTCCACTAATTCACCTTGATTTATACAGGTTAGGAAATGTTTCTTCAGCAAAAGAAGTGTTTTTTTCTGAAGAAGAAGAGGCAATACAAAGACAAGCTATTTTAGTTATTGAATGGCCAGAATTAATAGAACCAGTTATTGATAATTTCTGGAAAATAGAAATTAGTTACGCAAAAGATTATGGAAGAAACTACGAAATAAGAGATCCCAAAAATTTATTAACTTTTTCATAATATGGCTGTTGCTCGATGGCGCCTTCACCAAGACAAGTTAATAATCCACAAACACCTGCGAAATTAATGCAATTTTCTATCTCTTGTTCATTTGAAGGATAGCCAGAAGAAATTAATTTTGAAATTAAGCCTGCTAGAAAAGCATCACCTGCGCCAGTTGTATCAACAATTTTATGTGAATTAAGAGTTTCAGTAATTCCCTGAAATCCATTGATATACCATTCAACCGGATTTTTTCCATCAGTTACTATTACATCTGGTCTATTAGACAACTGTTGAGATATTAACAAGGGATTTTTATCCTCAAAAAACAAAGTTGCTTCTTCTTTAGCAAGTTTTAAAACATTCGCATGATTTAAAAATTTCTTTATTAAATTTACTCTTTCGGCTTTACTAATTTCTGATGAAAAACTTGAGTGATCCCAAAAGACCTTTCTCCAATTCAAATCAATAACTATTTTGACTTCAAATTTTTTAGCCTGTTCTAGAAGAAAAAAAATAGTCTCTGCTGACATTGGAGATGATAATAATATCGTTCCCATAACCAAATATTTTGTTTCTAAAAAAGATTTCTCCAAATTTGAAATTTTTTTTTCGATTAATTTCTTGCTAAGAACTTCGTCTGCAAAGCGTGAATTAGAACTGTTCTCAAAGCCTGAAAAAAAACGATCTCCAAATTTATCTCTATCTACATTAACCACGCGGGTAGGGGAATCATTATCTAATTGCAAGAAATCAAAATTAACGCCCAATTGATCAAATTGCGCAATAAATTTTTTTCCATAATCATCATTACCTAAACTTCCAATAAATGTTGAATCTATTTTTAATTTTCTTAATGCACAAGCAACATTAGCAGGCGCACCACCCAAAAAATCTGTAAATCCTTGATTTGACTTATTTCTGATTCTGTCTATTAAAGCCTCTCCAATACATATGACCTTTTTCTTTTTCATAAAATGAAAGCTTTTTCTTAACTAAGAATAATTTATTAAAAACAAATAATTTTTTTTTGAATTAAAGTTTAATTAAATGGATATACATAGTGTCTTTAAATAAATCTGAAACATGGAAGTGGAAAAATTGGGAAATTTCTTGGTCTTTATCCAAAGAATATTCTTCTGAAAAAAATATTAAAATTTTATTAGTCCATGGATTTGGTGCATCAAAAAACCACTGGAGACATAATCAAGATTTTCTTGGTAAATTTTCTAACTGCTACGCAATTGACTTATTAGGATTTGGAAAAAGTAGTCAACCTAGTGCTTTATTAAATTACGAACCTGAAAAAGAAAACTCAATTAAATATTCATTTGACTTATGGGCTAACCAAATTTCAACATTTTGTGCAGAAGTAATAAAATCTCCTGTTTACTTGGTAGGAAATTCAATTGGTGGTGTTATTGCATTGAAAGCTGCTGAAAGCCTCAAAGATAATTGCAAAGGTATCATTTTGATTGATTGTGCACAAAGAACTATGGATGATAAGCGTTTAAAAAGAAGTGATATTTTAATGAATCTACTGAGACCCGTCCTTAAAACAATAGTCAGACAAAGAGTAATTAGTAATACACTTTTTACAAGAGCCGCCAATCCAAAAATTATAAAGAAAATACTTGAACAAGCTTACCCTACAGGAAAAAATATCGATAAAGAATTAATTGACATACTTTATCAACCCTCTCAGAGGAAAAATTCTAAAGAAGCTTTTCGTGGTTTTATTAACTTATTTGATGACTATCTTGCTACTGACCTTTTCGATAAAGTAAATTCTCCAATCCAATTGATATGGGGTGAGGACGATCCTTGGGAATCTTTAAATGAAGCAAGAGAGTGGAAGAAACAATTCAGGAATATCAAAAGATTAGATATTATTAATGGCGCTGGACATTGTCCTCATGATGAAGAACCTGAACAAACAAATAAG
>QCCN01000015.1 GCA_003278925.1 Prochlorococcus sp. AG-347-L17 | reverse complement strand
TGACTTATTGATCCTACTTCCAAATCTAGAACTTATTTTTTTTTGGTTAACTGCAGAAATAATCTCATGATTAAGATTTAGAAAATCATCAATCCACAAATTATCTATTACATCTTTATACAAATTATCAATATTATTCTCAATATATGGATCTTGTGTTACACCTATTTCAATACTATATTCATCAATAATATTATTACAAAAAGCATGGAAAGTAGTTACTTTTAACTTATAGAATTGATTTATAAAATTATCAATTTCAGAAATTATTTTTTCCTTAGATTTATCTTTATCCTTAAAATTTAGATACCAATCCTTAAGAGTATTATCTATCTTACTTTCATTATGACTTTGCAAATATAATTTTAAATTATGAAATCTTGAGAGTATTTTATCTCTTAATTCAGAACAAGTATTTTTTGTAAAACTTAGCAGGAGTATCTCGTCTGGTTTAACTTTTTTCTCCAAAACATTTCTTAAAACTATGTGAGCCAAAGTAAAACTTTTACCAGTTCCCGCGCTTGCTTCTACTAATCTAAACTTATTATCTAATTTAATTTGATTAATATTCATTCCTTTATTTAATTAAACTTTGACCTTATTTTTATAAAGCAAGTAATTCTTAAATTTATTCATTAAATATTTCTCTTCCAAGGCAATCTTAAATTTAATTATTAAAGCTAAACTTATTGTCAAAAATAAATAATAAATAGATAATTTTATTATAAAAACTCCAATGGAAATAAATATTAAAGAATAGTACATAGGATGACGAGTAAATCGATAAATACCTGAAGTAACTAGATTGCTATTGTTTATAGGTCTTGGGAAAGGGGATAAATTTCTACCTAAGTCTTTAATTGAAACTAATATTATTATGAAAGCTATTATGATAATTAAAATACCCAGAAAATAAGAAAAAGGACTTGCTTTTATTATTTGTTTTTGTGGAAGAAATTCCCATTGAAAAAAATGAAGACTAATAATAAAGAACTGTAAAAAAACAAGCATTAGATCATAAGCAGCTTTAAAAAAATTTTTTAACTGAAATTTAGACATTTTTTATTTTTTTAATGCTTTAATTAGAGGACCATATAACCTGTATGATAATTGATCAAAATTATTATTTCCAAGAAAGAAATCTGGTTCTTTTTCATTACCAAAACACATTTTCATTTCGATATTATCTCTTTCTCCTTTAGAAAATTTTTTATTACCAATCCATTTATCTGAAAAAGCTTTTTTTTCATTTTTTAATTTGATTTTTGCTTCTACATATTTATAAGTACTTTCTGGAGGAAGAGGTAAACATTTTTCAGAATAATTTTTAAAAATATTTATGTAATCCTTCAAAATTAGATTTGATTCAGTTGCTCCTGGTGATTGAATAATTTGCGATTTATAATTATTTTCTGTTCTAAAAATTACTTTAGTCTTTTTTATATTACTCTTTAAAGAAGAAATAAAGAGTAATTTTATCCAAGCCTCAGTCAAACGACTTAAACTTAACTTCGCATTAATTAATTCAATTACAGTGTCATCAGCGATTAAATATTCTTCTTTATTCGCATTTAACTTAACATAGATTCTATTAATCTTATTGTGTTGACTCAAACTTGCACATAGACTGCTTAATAAGTCTTTGATTTCTTTTTCTTTTATAAAAATACTATTTTTGGGCATAATAATACCATTTTCAGCCAATTGATCATTAATATTTAATTCATTTAAATCATCAATAATATTATGATTATCAATCTCTACTTGCTGGATTATTTTTGTAATTAGTTGCGACTTTTGCAGATTGCTTACATACTCCTCGTCTGGATGATGAATAAATATTTCCTTGGGAGAAATATTGTTTTTATTAAGCCAATATTTTTGTGGAGTCTTGAACCAATAAATCAATTCTGATAATTTGTAATTTTTAATATCAGATTTTTTTTCATTCCAATTTATATTTTCTATTAAAGAATAATTACTTTTAACAATCTTAGATTTATCAAGATCAATTATTTCATTTTTATTTAAATCAGAATCTTTAATTATTAGTTCTCTTTGGCTTTGGTTTAAGAAACTATCAAAAAAAGAAATTAACTCTTTTATAGGAAAAGAAACATCTAATTTTTTATTGTCTTTATCATTTTTTACCCAAGTAACTATTAATTTATTTCTGCAGGCAATTAACAACTCCAGAAATGCATATTTCTCTCTTTCAAAAACAGATGGATCACCCAAATGATATTTGTTTTTTAATAAATTAATGCTTTCACTCTTTGGTAATTTTGGATAATTAACACTATTCATATCTATTAGGAAGATAACCTTATGTGGAATATGCCTTGAATTCTCAATATCACTAACTAGGATCTTGTTGACGCGCGATTTGCTTTGGTATTTAACTTTATTTATGCAAGAAATTAATATTTCTCTAAAAACTTTTAACAAGATAAGATCATTAGGTATTAAAGGTATTGCGTGATTATCAAGAATTCTATTTATTTTACTTATTTCTAAATTAAAATTTGCAGTAGAATCAGCAATACTTTTTAATATAAACTTTATCTTTTCAACCCAATTCGAGTAAGGAAAAGATCCCCTTAACAAATTAATATATTTTTTTAAATGAATTAATATTTTAACCCATTTATTCAAATCCAAACTTATATTTTTATAGCTAAATGGTTTTAAATTAAAAGTACTTAAATTTACTTCTTTGTCATAAATTAAGCCTGAAATAATTCTATTTATACACCAATCTAAAGTATTTTTCTCTTCACCTAATCTTTCTTTATCATCTAATCCCCAATGAAACCCAGCTTGTGTAAGTAAGAAAATAATTTCATCCTTCTCACTAATATTAAAATCAAAAATGTTCTGAGTTACTTTTTTCGAAAGAATATAATCTATTTTTTCAAGTGTAATTTTTTCACTTGCTATTTCAGTAATGTCAATTAGAAATTCATAAATGCCTGAAGAGTCATGATTATCCTCATCAACAAAAAAATAAGGTATCTTTTCACCATTAATTAACTCATTATTAAAGATATACCTTAGATAAGGTTTAATTAAATTAGTTTGTGGAGATAAAACAGCAATATCACTATATTTAATATTCTTGCAAGAATTTATTATTTCTATAATTTTATTTCTTAAATATTCAAATTGACTATTCTGATTAAAATGCTCACAAAGTAATATTGAATCATCCCTTTTACTTACAATAAAATCAACTCCATTATTATCAATTAGTCTTTTTTGTATTTGATTAAGAAGAGGAATATCTTTCTTATTATGAAAATGAGTTGTTGGATCGAGATAAATAAGATTATTTTTTAAATTTATACCTTCTGAATAAATATTTTCATCAATTAATTTCTGAAAGTTTGCTCCAAATTTACCAAATATTTTCTCTATATTTGTGTTATTTAAATTCAATTTACTTTCCTTATCATCAAATTCCAACTCACCTTCAAGACAATTTATTCTATTCCATAAATCTTCTCCAGGAGATAATAAATACAAATTTACCTTAATAAATTTTGAAAGTTCTGAATAAAAATTAATATGCAGTTTAGATAAGTTATTATCTGAAAAAATATAAATTTGATTTGATACTTTAAATTGAACGTTTTTAATTTTTCTTAAATTCTTTATTACTTCAATCATGTATAAACATGATGGCTTTTCAGATATCTTTTCCTCTAATAATTTATATAAAATAGGTTGCCAAAATTGATCTGAGTTTAAATTCTTAAATAGATTAGATGAATTAATTTCATATCTATTCCATTGAGCAATCATTTCAGGTCTAAAAATCAGATAATCAATAAAATTATTCGTGATCTTTTTTGTCAGATTATAAATGTCTCCATCAATTGTCTTTTTATTATCCAAATATTTATTAATCCAATTTCTAAGCGGAAATGATTCTTTAAAGTTATTTAATTCTTCCAAGGAATCAATAATGCCCCATTTAATTGACTCAAAATTCCATGCGCTCATATCAATCGCAGGGAAAAAATTTGTCAATAAAGATTCGGTATAAGTTGATATTGTCTTTAATTCATAAAGAGCACTTATTTTGTTTTTTATAGTTATTTGTTCACGTAACCAATTCCCCAAAAAGTAATTGGGGACTACTATTTCTAATTTCTCATTTATAGGCGGAGGACATATTTTTAATTCCTCTGCTAACAGCTCACTAATTACTTCAATTTTATTTGACTTATAAAGATTGAGCAATTTACTAGATGGTTATATTACTCAACTTTAAATGGATCAATTATTTCTGCATTAGGACATTCGAATTCCCCCACAGCAACAAACTCTAAACGAAGCTTTAAGAAAGTTATAAATTTTTTATCAGTCGATAAAACAACTGCTGGGGTAGATGGAATTTTTGATTTTAGATCAGCAAATTGGGTGGTTTGTAAAAATGATGGATTTTTTAAGAGCCAAAAATCTATTTCTTTATTATTTTCTTTATAGTTCCTCATCCTCTCCTTCAAAATTTCATCAAGTGGTTCTTCAACAGTTAAAAACTTTTCACTTGCCGCAACGAAAAAATATGTTGTCATTTTTGAAATTTAATTTGATGTGATAAGGGACTTCATTTCACGCACAGACTTTTCTAATCCTATCGCTAAAGCCCTTGCAACAATACTATGACCTATGTTCAACTCGTTCATATTGTTAATTGATGCAATTTTTTTAACATTATTGTAGTTCAGGCCATGACCAGCATTAACAACTAATCCAAGGTCATTTGCTAAATGTGTAGACTCTATAATCTTTTGGAGCTCTTTATATTGTTCAGATCCCGATAGTTCAGCATATTTTCCAGTATGTAATTCTATAAAATCAAACCCTATTTCTTTGGAATAATTTATCTGTTTACCAATAGGATCAATAAATGCACTAACTTCTATATTTGAATCCTTTAAATTACCAACAAAATTTTTAAGGTATTTCACATTACTTTTCAAATCCAACCCGCCTTCAGTCGTAACTTCCTCTCTTTTCTCGGGTACAAGGGTTACATAATCGGGGAGGATTTTTTTGGCAATTTCTAACATTTCTTCTGTAGCAGCCATCTCTAAATTGAGTTTCGTTTTTATAGTCTCTTTCAGAAGGAATACGTCCCTATCTTGTATATGCCTTCTGTCTTCTCTTAAATGAACTGTTATGGAGTCTGCACCTCCTAATTCAGCTAAAAAAGCAAATTGCACAGGATCAGGCTCGACAGTTTTCCTTGCTTGCCTTACATTTGCAATATGATCAATGTTTACTCCTAAAGTAGCCATAATTTTGAAAATCTTAGTTTCCAGACAATCTAGTAACCGCCCAATAATAGCTAATAAAAAAAGGCAAACACTTAAATTATTAATATACAGTAAATAGAATTTGAAGAAGAATTCCTTAGATATCTGGCATAAAATCAACCCTGTATTGGGATTTATAGCAATGTTCGTTACTCAAGACGTTGTTTTGAGATTCTTTTTTAGTAAAAAGAAAATATTAAAAAATGGTTTTTCGATTCCCATAAATTCCTCTATCATTTTAGCTCCAACCCACAGATCAAGATGGGATGGCTTAATACTCACAATGGCAATGGGTAGAAGGGTAACAAAAAAGGATTGTAGATTTATGGTTACTAAATCCGAAATGAAAGGAATACAAGGTTGGTTTTTAAAAAGACTTGGATGTTTTTCGATAAATCAATTATCGCCATCTCTCTCAGCTTTAAGGTATGCGATTGATCTTATAGAAAAAAGAGAACAACTAGTTGTTTTCCCCGAGGGAAAGATTAATAAATATGGTAAAAAATTAGTTCTCAAAGAAGGACTTTACAGGTTAGCTAGATTAGCAACAAAAAAATCAACATCAATTTTTATTATCCCAATTGGAATTGCCTATAGTAAAGTACCTCCTAAATTTAGAGGCGAATTTTGTTTATCCTTTGGGCAACCAATAGCAATTAATAATTACTTAAAATTTACTATCAAGGAATTTAATTTATTTCTAAATGAAAAAATGACCCAAGAGGAAGAAAAAGCATTAAAAAATGTAGGTAGATGAATCTGCAATAAGTTACTATAAATTTAAAAATTGAAAAAGAGAATGAAATTCTTAAAATTAATTCCAATATTATTTGTATTTTTCGGAAATGTTCCTTACAAAAATGAGGTTCATGCAGAAATAAAGAATCCAAATGACTTCAAAGTTCTCTCTAATGAGGGGAAAAAGCTTTCCATCTCAAACGTAGAATATTACATAAATCAAGGCGATAAGTATATTAAAAACGGAGATTTCGAAAAAGCTAAGGATTCCTACCTAGACGCTAGAAAATTAGCAAAGCAGCTTGCGTCTTTTTATTCTGATCTAAATTCGTCTTTCAAAGGAATTGATGCGAGAATACCAAATGAAATGAGAAGGAAAGGTAAGCAAACATTACAAATTTTGGCAGATTCAAATGAGAGACTGGCCTCTATGTATATAAAAACTGAAAAACCAGAGGTGGCAGTACCCTTACTTGTTGAAACAATTAGGATAATGTCACCTACGAGCCCAGAAGGAAAAAAAGCTTATGAAAGATTGATCCAACTAGGATTTGTTGAGACAAAATACAAAGGTTAATTAAAATTAATTATGATCACTAAAGCAGAAGTCATTAATTTAATCACTAAAAAAATTCCAAGTTCCCAAGTTTTTGTTGAAAACCTTAAGGGGAATGATCATTTGCAAGTAACTGTAATTGCATCTGAATTCAATGGATTATCATTAGTAAAACAACACCAGCTAGTCTATTCTGCTTTGAAGGAAGAATTAGCCTCAGAAGCTATCCATGCACTGGCATTAAAAACACAAACAACAAATTGAATTATGGACAACATAACAAAAGATAAAATAAAAAAACTTATTGATTCTAATCCAGTAATGGTTTTCATGAAAGGAACAAAATTAATGCCTCAATGCGGTTTTTCCAATAACGTAGTTCAAATACTAAATTCTCTAGGGGTAGAATTTGGTACGTTTGATGTTTTAAGTGATTTAACTATACGAGAAGGTATCAAAGAATATTCGGATTGGCCTACAATACCTCAAGTTTTCTTAAAAGGAGAATTTCTTGGTGGATCCGACATTCTTATCGAGATGTACAATTCAGGATCTCTAAAAGAAAAAATAGAAATTGAATTAGCGTCCTAAGACAATTAGTAAGTATAAATACTGAATTAATTAATAAAAATTAATATTTTAAATTATTTTTTTATCAAAAAAACCTTTATTTCCATCTCCTTCTGGATCAATAAAACTAGACGGATCTAAAATCCATCTTTCAATTAATCTTTCTAATTTCTCTTGATCCTTTTGCTCTAAACTACTGCAATTCCTTAAGGCTTGGAGATAGCCATCACTATATAATTTAAGATCAGATGGGGTATGAAAACGAGTAACTAAGTCCTGGCAACTATCACAAATTGATTGAAAATGACGAATTGCTTTGGGATTTTCAAATGATGTCATAATTCGATAGATTCTGATTTTTATTTAGCATTTGTTATACCTTATTAAGGATGATTAAAAATTGCCCGGCCAAACAGTAATCAAGAATGCAATCAACTGAGCAAATCTTAGCTTCAACTCCTGGCAATTCACAGTTGCCTACAAACTCCCAAACTCCTTCAAGAGTTTTAGTTGTTGAACCTCACCCCACACTTAGAACCGTACTTGTGCAAAGGCTTCGCCAAGATGGCCATTTAGCTGCGGCTGTAGGAACAGCTGCAGAAGCTATTGACTTATGCAGAGAACAATCACCTGACCTATTAGTGAGCGCAGAAATCCTCGAACAGAATACTGCAATGAGACTAGCCCAACAATTGGGGAGTTCTGTCATTGTTTTAACAGCAAGATCAGGTGTTGAAGCATTAGTAAATTTATTAGATGAAGGGGCAGATGATGTTCTAAGAAAACCTTTTGGACTCGAAGAGCTTGCAGCACGATGTAGAACACTCTTAAAAAGGGGGAGGATAGGATTACAAGAAAAAGTTGAGGTTGGACCGTTAGAGGTTCATCTTCTTTTAAGACAAGTTACCCTCAGTGAGAAGCCCGTAGAATTAAGCCCTAGGGAGTTTGCACTGCTTTGTGCTCTTCTTATGCCACCAGGAATGGTAAGAAGTCGTCAAGAGCTCCTAAGGATGGCCTGGCCGCCCTTTAGTGGGGGCCCCAGATCGGTAGATACTCAGGTATTGACTTTGAGGAGAAAATTGGAACAGGCTGGATTGGGTGAAGGTGGGGGAATAACGACTGTTAGACAGCAAGGTTATCGATTTAGTATCGATAATATTTAATTTAATTTAAAAAAGCAAAAAGTTCACCAATAATCATTAAAAAAGAAAGCAATGTAAGTAATTTATATGTCCATAATGGTGATATGTAAGACATTTCTTTAAAAGTAATACCAGTATTCCGTGAAACAATTAATACAAATTTTTCAAAGTTTTCCACTCTTTGTGGGACAAGAAAGTTTTCACCTTGGTAAGTATTAAAGTAATAAACTTTACTCCCCTGACTAGTTGGTAAAGACTTGATTAACTTAATATCTTTCCAAGAAATCTCCCAATTTTTTTTTCCTAAGGTTTTAGAAATAAAGCTAGTTTTATATGAAATCTTATCACTACAAGTTTCTACATAATCACTTGTGATATTGATTATTAAATAAAGGCCTAAGACGAATGTAATAATAGAAGCAATTTTCAATCCATCAATTGAGATAAATGGGATAGGAATTGTAAGCGCTATATATAAAGTCACTAAAGAACTTTTCACAAAAAAAAGAGTTTTAAATTTTTCTATCATTTCCACGGGATAAATTTAGTCTGGCAAGTTAAAACTGTTTATGTTTAATTTTGCACCTATTTTATGGGCGCATGCGTATCCACTGAAAGCAACTGCATTAAGGCCTTGGCCAGGGAAGCATGAATCACCTACACAATAAAGGTTTTGAATTTTTGTAGTGTTGAAAGGCATTGGCAAAAGTCCAAGCAACTTTTTATTAGGAATTGGGCCATAACTACCCTCATACCTTCCAAGAAACTTTTTATGAGTTTTGGGAGTACCAATTTCTTTGTGATCAATTTTTTGTTCAAGATTAGGAAGAATAGTTGATATTTTTTCAACAAGAAAAGAAAAATATTTTTCTTTCTTTTGCAAATATTCTTTCCTTGATAGGCCTTCCCATTCACTAATGGATGAAGGGGTAAATGCATGTACGATATGTTTACCTCCTGGAGCCAAAGACGTGTCAAGCAAAGTAGGTATAGAAACAAAAATTACTCCCTTTTCGCTTTCTAATTCATCCCAATTTTCAACCATTATATGATGACAATTAAAATTATCGGGTATTAGATTTTTTTCTACTCCAAGGTGAATGGAAACAAAAGAAGGTGAGGGTTTATAAGTTTCTGACCACTTATATTCACTTTTTGGCACGTTTTTGTTAGAAATTAATCCTTTAGTATTATCTTTTAATCCAAATGTATCCCATCTAGTGGAGTTGGATACAATAATATTTGAATATATCTCTTCCCCATTTGAGAGCTTAACTCCTACCGCTTTCTCATCCTTTAAGAGGATTTCAGTCACATTGGCTTTGTATCTAACTTTTCCTCCTAATTTTTCAATCCCAGAAACAAACTTCTCTGCTATGGTTCCAACTCCCCCTTTTGGATAATTAATCCCCCCAGCATGCCTATCTGTAAAAACCATTCCAGCATTAATCATAGGGGTTTTTAGAGCTGGCATTACAGACCAACAAAAACATTCGATATCGATAAATTTTAAAAGTTCAGGATCTTTTATAAACTTTCTCGCAACATCTCCTGCATTTGCAGGTAACCATCTAGCTAACCCTAAACAAGATAATGGAGATTTAAAGAAAACTTTAAAAAGATAACTTGGATCCTCTATTGATAAAAGAGGCATTGAATCTAAACATTTAAATACACTGGCACAAGTATCATAGAATTTCTTGATACCTTTTTTTTCATTGGGGAAACTAGCTGATAATTTGCTTATAAATTGCTCATAATTTCTATCTACAGAAATATTAAAGTTATTTGGTAAGTGATATTCCAGTTGAACAGGATCCGGAATAGTATCGCATTTTTCATTCACATCTTTCAAAGCACGAGTTAATAAATTGGTATAACCTTTTTCTCCAAATCCAAAAATCATTGAAGCTCCTACATCAAAGGTGTAGCCTTTTCTCTTAAAAGAACCTCCACTCCCTCCTGGAATAATATATTTTTCAAGAACTAAAACTTGAGCTCCTTTTGCTGCCAATTGTGAAGCAGTTACTAACCCTCCTATTCCTGAGCCAATAATAATTGCATCGAAGTTTTCCTTATTTAATTCCATTTTTTGGATCTTTGATAATTAATCTTAGTAAATTTTGCTGAGTAAGTGGTCTTTATCAAAACAAGAATCTAGTTTATTTTTAAAGTCATTCAAGGCTTCTGTAGATCTTTCTTGATAAGCTTTGTACCTTAATCTTTTATCTTTTATTTTTTTAGTTAGTTCTGGAACTAAACCAAATGAAGCAGGCATTGGTTGGAATTTATTCTTTTTCTGATTAGATAATATTTGATTTTTGTTACTGATAAAATTCATTAGAGAACCAATCATTGATTCATCAGGAAAACTTACTGGTTTTTTACCCTTAGCTAATAAGGATGCATTTATTCCTGCAAGCAAGCCTCCTGCAGCTGCAGCGGCATAACCTTCCGTCCCTGTTATCTGACCCGCAGCAAAAAGGTTTTCTCTTTTCATAAATTGCAATGTGGGTAAAAGTAGTTTTGGAGATTCTAAAAAAGTATTTCTATGCATTACTCCAAAACGTACAAATTCAGCCTTTTCTAAACCAGGAATCATCGTAAATATTCTTTTTTGCTCAGACCATTTGAGGTTAGTTTGAAAACCTACCATATTTAGTAATTTCCCTTCTAAATCTTCTTTCCTTAATTGGACAACTGCATGAGGTCGCTTTTTTAATCTATTTTCTCTATCAAATAAATCTCCCCATTTTGGATTCCACAAACCAATAGATTTCAATGGTCCATATCTCATTGTGTCAACACCTCTTCTAGCAATTTCTTCAATTGGTAAGCAAGCTTCAAAGAAATTAGCTGATTCTTTCTCAAAGTCTTTTAAATTAGCTTGTTCTCCTTCTATAAGTTCGTTCCTGAAATGGATGTAATCATTTTCACCCATAGGGCAATTTAGATATGCCGGATCTCCTTTGTCGTACCTACTAGCTTTAAATATAATCTCTTGATCAATAGTATCTCCATAAATAATAGGACTAGCGGCATCAAAAAAATGACACGCATCAATACCTGTAAAAGCTTGAATTTTAAGGGACAAATCATCGGCAGTTAATGGACCAGTTGCGAGGATCGTTATATTTTCTTTGCTTGGGAGATCTAATTGCTCAAATCTCTTAATTTCAATAAAAGGATGATTAGATAATGCTTCTGTCAAAGCGATACTAAATTTAGATCTATCAACCGCCAAAGCTCCTCCAGCTGGAACAGCAAATTTGTCTGCTGTTTGAACTATTAATGAATTAAAAAATCTAAGTTCTTTTTGCAATAAACCTGCAGCTCTATCGGGACTTAAAGCTCCAAAACTATTACTACAAACCAATTCTCCAAACTCACCAGTATGATGAGCTGGAGTTGATTTGACAGGTCTCATTTCAATTAATTTGACTGGTATGCCGGAATTTGCTAATTGCCATGCCGCTTCAGACCCTGCAAGACCAGCTCCAATAACTACAACTTCTTTATCTATCAAATTGGATTAATCCTTTCCCAAAAAGTCCCTATTGAATTGCTCTCTTGCTGGTTTTTGTATATTAAACACAACCCAAGCTAAAGCAGCGATAATGGGGGCAAAAACTACGATTGTTCTGAGCATTTTAGAAATTCGATTATTTATTAGATCATTTTAACTTTTAACTGTAAATTTAGAGAGAAATTTTAATTTTTTATCTCATAAGTTAAGAATTGTTTTTCTATTGTTCAACTTGAGATAAAAAGTTGTTTTTTTTACCTTAAAAAGGGATAATTTCATATGTACTCGATTTTACAAAATGGGTCGCTAGCTCAGCGGTAGAGCATCCGGCTTTTAACCGGCTGGTCCTGAGTTCGAATCTCAGGCGACCCACATTTTTAATTGAGTTTATCTTATTAAAAGCAAAAGATAATATATCCAAAATTTAAAATACACCTTAACAATCTTGTAGCTTTAAGATATTTAATGTTTTGAGTTAAATTTTAAGCAAATTTGTCCTAAATATATCTAAAATATCTAAAACTAACCTTGGGGACTTTAATCATAAAATAGTTTTGAAAATCATAAAGATTGCAGAGAGTACTATTTAAATTTATTTAAAAGTTCAATTAACTTATTGTGAATTAACTGAAATTGTTTCTACCAATACTTACTAAACCAAAGGAATAATCATCACCAAACACATTCTTGTGACAATACTGTAAAAAATATGCATAATTTTTATTAAATATTGAAATCTTGCAAAAAAACTAAAAAATACTTTACAAAGCTTCATAATTACTGTTACAATGATTCACATAAACAATTTATTTTTAATCATGACTCCTGAAGCAGAACGTTTTAATGGTTGGGCAGCAATGTTAGGTTTCGTTGCAGCAGTTGGTGCATATGTAACTACTGGTCAAATCATTCCAGGTTGGTTTTAAATTTTATTCATCTAGAATTTAAATTTGGCTATTAACATCGTTAATTATTTGATGTTAGATCAACCCATTAAATCTAACCAAAATTAACCTCAATAAATTGAAATGAAATCCTCATACTTCATTTTTACACTTTATTGAGGTTATTTTTTTTGCAAATTATTTTAAATTAAACCAAAAAATCAATAACGATAGGTTGAAGGCAGAAAGAACTGAAGAAAGTCTTGGCTTTATAATTTCATTCCAGTAATCATAGGGTTTTTTGCTGTATAACACTAAACTTGATTAAAAAATACTATTCTCCAAATATTTTTTAAATTTAAAAACTTTAGATCCTCTTCTTATCTATATTATCTAAGCAGGTAGAACATAATAAGTGACCTTTTTTACTCCAAAATGTCTTTGTAGATCTTTCAATATCTTTTCTACAAATCAAACATTTAAATATCGGAGTCATTAATAAAAAATAACTCCTTTAATTTTATCAAATTAAAAATTTGTACTTATTTTATGAATAAATAATAATAAAGAATTTTTAATTATTCATAAAATAATAAAAAAAAGACCTGCTACGAGCAGGTCTTTTCTGTGTGTAGTTTTAATTAATAATTAAATTAATTTAATTAGAAACTAAATGATGTTTTAACTGCGAAACCAGTTTGATCAGTTGTACCCTCTTTGATGTAAACACCTGGAGTGATTGTCATGCCATCATTTATTGGATAAGAGTATGAAGCTTCGTAGGTGTAGTACTCAGTATCAGAACTTGAATAGTTAGCTGATGTTCCCATACCTATGTCAAGTGAACCAGCTCCAACTTCAGGGAAACTTAGACCAACAAAGAAACCTGTCTTTGTAGAAGATCCAGGATCTTCAGACTCAAGACCAGCACTTATTGTCGCGAAGTCAAAAGCATACATACCATTAACTCCCCAGAAAGTTGATGATTCATTATCTGAATAAGCAACTGCTACTCCGTATGAATCTGCAGTGTAAGCAGCTTCAATACCGTATATGTCAGTACCTTCTTCAGTTAGGATTTTTGTAGGATCAGATGAAACACCACCAGCTAGTGAGAATCCGCTATCAAAAGCGTAAGACATTGCTGCAGTAGAACCACTACCACCTACTCCAACTGAACTACCTGTACCACAGTTACCCATGTAGTCAGTGAAAGCACTATAAGCACAAGCTCCAGTGTAAACAGCGCTAATGTCAGTGTTGTCACCAACCATAACTGTTGCACCACCTACTGGGAATGTGTATGTAAGACCATCAAGTGTTAGTACGTCTGAAGTTGAATCAAAGTTCAAACCGTCAGAACCTGCAGCAGCACCAGAACCATTACCTATGTCAATAGTTGCACTAAGTGCATCTTCACCAGTAAAACTTGTTTCTAAGCCGATACCCATTTGGTAGCTGAAAGCTGTAGCTTCAGAAGAAGCTCCGTCAACCGCACCAACAAGAAAATCAACACCGAAAGATGCTGTAGTTGTCTCAGAGAATCCGCCAGTAATATCACTGCTATCATCAACTAAACCTTCTCCTCCTGAGAGTAAAGTATTATTTGGCGAGTTTTGTTTAAATAAATTTCCATCTATCTCTAAATTATCTTCAGAGTATTTAGAAATAGCATCAAGATTAACTTCGGAAGCAAAAGCAGAAAGTGGAGATAAAAGACCAAGTGCCGCTGGAGCTACCAATAATTGCTGAAATAGCTTCATAAAAATTCCTCACACAGAATTATTTGTCTATTTATTTTAGTGCAAAATAAATTAATTGCAAAAACTGCTAAGCCATTTAATTAATTGCACTTGGGAAACAGCTCAATAATAGGTTCTAACAAATCCTCATATTTTTTCCAAAAACCTGAAGAGTTGGAATTTATTTTTTTTCTAACTTGAGCACTACTTGCGGTAAATACACTTCTTTTATTTTTTTGAGGTGAGAGATATTTTTTACTCCATTCCCAATCAAGCCAATTTATTAAATCATAAATAGCTTCTTTAGGATTCTGAACCACCTTCTCATGCTCGTAACTATATATATTTGACCCAAATTTGCCTTTATATTCATTCATAAGATCTATGTGATACAAATATAAATCAGAAATATCATTTAAAGAACTTGAAAAACTTTGATTTAAAAAGTTAGTTCTATAAATTGAAAGAATATTATCAAGTGGATTTCTAATGCAGTGAATAATCCTTGCATTAGGAAACAATTCATAGATAATTGGACAATATAAAAAGTTAAACAAATTTTTATCTGTAAAAATTTTCTTTTTTGAATTTATTAGCATGACTTTTTCTTTATATAAATTTTTAACTTCAAGTAAATCATCCGATTTCTGAAGAGATTCCTCTAAAAAGGAAACTTCTCCAAGATCTTTAACTTCAGGATTAAGACTTAAAATACTTTCTAACAATGTACTTCCACACCTAGGCATCCCAACAATAAATAAATATCGATTGCTATCTTTTACTTTCTCAAAATTTAAATTCTGATCTATCTTTAAATTCCTGAAGTATTCACCAGTATTCAACTTTCTTTTTAAATCAGATGGTTGAATCTTTAGTTTTTCATCATTTGCTATTTTGAGAAAATATGCACTTTTTTTAAAATCTTTTTTATTATGGTAGACATTTGCTTTTGAAAAACAAAAATATATTTTTTCCTTTTGTGAGAGGTTTCCAATCTCAATATTTAGAAGAGTTTTTAATTGTTCATTATGATCAGAAAAATTGTACATAGTTGATAATTCATAATAACTATTTGAATTAAATTGATCATCTAACAAGATTTCCAAATGCGTCTTAATAGATAATTCTATTAACCCTAAATTTCTGTACATAATTCCCAAATTAAATCTCAAAGGAATAAATTTTGGAAAAATTTTAATGCCTTCTTTCAAATTTAAAATTCCTTTTTCTAATTCTTTATTTTTGAAATAAAGATCACTCAGATTAAGGTATAAAATTCTCTCTTTACCAAATAATTCTTTTAATCCTAAAAGAACCTCTTCAGCTAATCTATATTGATTTTCATTAATAAATATTTTTGAAAGTAAAATTTCCCTCTGAAAAAATAAAATGCTATCTTTTGGTAATTTCAAATTATGCAATAATTCTTTCGCATCTTCATTTTTTGATGATTCAATAAGTATATCGGCTTTTAAAATTTGATATATTTGATTATCAGGATTCTGGTTTATAGCAGAATCAATAGAAACTATTGCCTTCTTAAATGATTGAACAGTTTTAAGTGTGATAGATAAATTATAGTCAATTTCAGAATTGAATTTTTCTATTTTTTTTGCTGCATACAATATTTTTAAAGCATCATTAATATTGTTCTCTTTTCTTAAAATTTCAGCAAGCAATATGTATGAATTAATTTTAAAAGGATATTTCTTGATAGATAAAAAAAATAAGTTTTTTGCAATCTTTACATTATCAATCTCTTTACAAAATAGTCCGTATGAAATAAGTAAATCATATGTATAAATTTTTTGATTAATTAAATTCTTGTAAATTTCATTTGCTTGATATATATTCCCTTCTTTGTGCTTCTTTCTTGCAATTTGAATATATTTCGTTATTTCTGATGAATTCTCTTTCATTTTAATTCAAAAGAAATAATACTTTAAAAGTAATAATACAATTATTTTACTTTAAAAATTTTTTAATAAAAAAAAGACCTGCTACGAGCAGGTCTTTTCTGTGTGTAGTTTTAATTAATAATTAAATTAATTTAATTAGAAACTAAATGATGTTTTAACTGCGAAACCAGTTTGATCAGTTGTACCCTCTTTGATGTAAACACCTGGAGTGATTGTCATGCCATCATTTATTGGATAAGAGTATGAAGCTTCGTAGGTGTAGTACTCAGTATCAGAACTTGAATAGTTAGCTGATGTTCCCATACCTATGTCAAGTGAACCAGCTCCAACTTCAGGGAAACTTAGACCAACAAAGAAACCTGTCTTTGTAGAAGATCCAGGATCTTCAGACTCAAGACCAGCACTTATTGTCGCGAAGTCAAAAGCATACATACCATTAACTCCCCAGAAAGTTGATGATTCATTATCTGAATAAGCAACTGCTACTCCGTATGAATCTGCAGTGTAAGCAGCTTCAATACCGTATATGTCAGTACCTTCTTCAGTTAGGATTTTTGTAGGATCAGATGAAACACCACCAGCTAGTGAGAATCCGCTATCAAAAGCGTAAGACATTGCTGCAGTAGAACCACTACCACCTACTCCAACTGAACTACCTGTACCACAGTTACCCATGTAGTCAGTGAAAGCACTATAAGCACAAGCTCCAGTGTAAACAGCGCTAATGTCAGTGTTGTCACCAACCATAACTGTTGCACCACCTACTGGGAATGTGTATGTAAGACCATCAAGTGTTAGTACGTCTGAAGTTGAATCAAAGTTCAAACCGTCAGAACCTGCAGCAGCACCAGAACCATTACCTATGTCAATAGTTGCACTAAGTGCATCTTCACCAGTAAAACTTGTTTCTAAGCCGATACCCATTTGGTAGCTGAAAGCTGTAGCTTCAGAAGAAGCTCCGTCAACCGCACCAACAAGAAAATCAACACCGAAAGATGCTGTAGTTGTCTCAGAGAATCCGCCAGCTTCAAGGTTATTGAATCTAGCCTCTAAACCGTCTACACGGCTATTTGTTACTGCAATTTCTTCTGCAGCGTTAAAATCATTGATTGTAACTTCGTTAGCTGATGCAGCCATAGGCGCTAGAAGGCCTAATGTTGCAGGAGCCACGAGTAAGCTCTTGAAAAGCTTCATAAATTTCCTCACACGAAATTTAAAGGACACCTTAAGATAACGTAAAAATAATCATTATTTCAAGTATCAACGGATACTTTTTAACCCAAATCTTAAATTTTTGATTTTTTTTAAAAAAAGAATTAACATAAATACGTGAGATTGATTGGTATTAAAAGGATTTGATAGGAACTATGGAACAGCAATAAAATTAATTTTTAATAATGTGACGATAATATTTGTGTCCTTTATAATCAATTTTTCAGGCATTATTGTTGAAATTCACAAGAATTATTGATTTTTGAGCAACATTTTTAGTAATTCAAAGTTAAGTTTAATCCAATCAGTTTCTAAATTATTTAAGATCAAAAAGCATGAAAGGATTTGGGAACAAAGATAGAATCAACAAAAGGGAGATAGAAAAAAAACCTAATAGTTTGCAAAAAGAAAAATTAATTTCCAATGCATTAATATTGCACTCTAATGGGAAAATTAAAGAAGCTTCAGAAATATATAATTTTTTAATCAAAAACAAAATTTATGACCCTAGAGTATTTAATAATCTAGGTAGCATTTATTCTCAATTAAAGCAGTTTGAAAAAGCAATATTATTATTCGATGAGTCAATAAAAAAATTCCCAAACACTTTAGAAGCATACCCTAACCTAGCGAGTGTATTAGTTATTAAAGGAAAAAGTGATATTGCAAAAAAAATATTAAAAAGAGCTATTGAATTAAATCCCAATTATTTAAAAGCATATTCAAACTTGGCTGGTATATACATAGGAGAAGGTGATTTTGAAAAGGCAGAGCAATTTTTGAGAAAAAGTGCCGATATAAATTCAAAAGATATTAATTCTTTAGTAAATTTAGCTTGCGTCCTAAAAGATTTAGGAAATCCTGAGGAAGCCGAAAAATTCTTGAGAAATGCACTTGAAATAAATCCCATGCACGAAATAGCATTAACTAATTTAGGTGCAGTTTTAAATGATTTAGAAAAAATTGATGAAGGAGAGAAATTTTTAAAAAAAGCGCTCACTATAAATCCAACTTCACCAATGGCACTTAACAATTTAGGTAATATTCTTTCAAAGAAGAAGAAGAATAAGGATGCAGAATTATGTTATCGAAAAGCTATTAAATTAAAATCAAATTTCTCCCTAGCTTATAGTAATCTTGGTTCTCTTCTATCAAAGCAGGGTGATCTTATTGAAGCAGAAAAATTCACTGAAAAAGCAATATTTTATAATCCAAAATTTGAATTAGCTTATGTTAATTTAGGGTCAATTAAAATTGATTTAGATAAGTTATCAGAGGCTGAAGAATTATTCCTTAGTGCAATTGAAATTAACAAAAACTATAATTATGCATTTAGGAATCTTTTTAGGCTTTACGAGAAAACGAATAATATAAGTAAATTAAAAAACAAGATAGATAGTTTAAACGAAAATAAAAACATTGTTAATGAAATACTAATGTTTAAAGCTAGAATCTCCTTTAGAGAAAAGGATTTCGTTAAAGCAAAAAATTTAATTGATCAAGTAAATAATGAATGGATAAAAAATATTGATCATGCTACAAATCTTCTTTATTGGTCTTTTAGAGCATTTATTGAGGAAAAAGTTAAAAATTATGATGAAGCGTATAAATGTTTTGAGAAAAGTCAACTTAATTTAAAGTATGAGGATTTTAATCCAAAAATTTTCCAAAATTACATTCACACCTATAGAAAAAATTTAGATAATAAAAATTTTATGGTGAAAAACAACACCTCAAATAAAAATAATTTTTCGCCTGTTTTTTTAATAGGATTTCCAAGATCAGGGACGACATTGCTTGATACCATCTTAAGAAGTCATCCTGAAATTGACGTTATAGAAGAAAAACCTCTAATTAATTCTGTGGAGCAAGTTATAAAATCAAAATTCAAATATTCTTTAGATGAACTTCATGAATTAAGTATGAATGATCTAGATTTCTTAAGAAATTACTATTTAGAAATTTTGATAAATAATTGTGATAATAAAAATGCAAAAATATTAATTGATAAATTTCCATTTCAAACTGTTTGCTTACCTCTCATCAATTTATTATTTCCAAATTCAAAAATAATTTTTACCCATAGAAATCCCTATGATACTGTATTGTCTTGCTTCCAGCAATCATTTGAACCTAATAATGCAATGTCTAATTTTCGAAGTATAGAATCGGCTTCTGAAATTTATAATTTGACAATGAATATGTGGATAGACTACAAGGCAAAATTAGAAATGAATTTTATTACCTCCAAATATGAAGATTTGATAGATGATTTTGACACTCATATTTCAAGAATATTGGATTTTTTAAACGTAGAATGGGATGAGAAAATTAAAAATTATAGAGATACAGCTTACAGAAGAAAAAAAATAAATACTCCCTCATCTTCACAAGTTGTTCAACCACTTTACAAATCATCAATAGACAAATGGAAAAATTACGAACAGTATTTTAAAAATTCAAATCAATATCTTGAAAAATGGTTAAATTATTTTAAATATTAATGAAGTTAGATTTTAAAATTTAGCTAGAGGAACAAAATCTTTAATTTTATGACGTTTTTAAAAAAAAATTTATAAACTTCTTTGATGATTTATGAAAAAATTTTTATAAATTAATTTTTTTAGAAATTTTGAATGATGTTTTTTTTGTTTTATAAATTTTCTTTTTTGAAATATCTATATCATCGACGTACCAGCCCGAAGCTAACCTTGTATCTATTTCTTCATAATCTTTTTTTATATCAAGGTTTGATAAAGACTTTTTTTTATACTCCATCAATAAATTTCTCGTAATCTATTATCTATAATAACAATAGATCATATATTTATTAATCAATTTAATAACTTTTATAGATTAAATATTCAAATCTTTAGAAAAAAGAAAAAAAGACTTTAATTTCTCTCGACAGGAAAAATAATTAGTTATATTTTTTTTTATTAAACCTGAGGAGCACAAGGTCAAATGACTCAACTAAGTCTTATCGTAAATTCTTTACCAAGAGATTTACTCGAATTCGTATTTTTTCTTGCTGTTGGTTTCACAGCAGGATCAGTAGGAATGATATAAATCCACTTTTTTAAAATTATTTTTATAATTTTAATCTTCGAATTTAGAAATTTATAAACTGATGTTTAAAAATTAAATAAACTTACCATTTTTCATTTCATTTATACTTACTTTTTTTAAATCGAAATAATTGAATTAACTGGAAAATCAAGTTTAAATCTACCTTTCAATTTCTTCAATTCAACAACGGTTATTAATCCCAGAATTTCCTTTCTTTGATCTTGTAGCAACCTTGAGACACAATCAACTGTTCCTCCTGTAGCTAATAAATCATCTACGATTACAAAAGAATTAAATTTTTTCAGGGCATTACTTTGTATTGAAAGAGAATTTTTTCCATATTCCAAATCATATTCTCTTGTTAATATTTGTCCTGGTAGTTTTCCGGGTTTTCGTGCCACAATCATGGGTTTAGATATTTCTAGAGCAACTGCAGAACCAAAAATAAATCCTCTCGCATCTATGGAAATTATTGCTTCAGCATTTTTTAAAAATTGACTTGAAGACATTTTTAAAATAAGTTCCTGAAAAATATCTGGATATTGAAGAATTTCGAGAACATCCTTAAAATCAATCCCTTTTTTTGGAAAATCCTTATACGTGAGAATCAAATCTTCTAATTTTTTCATACTTCAAATTATCGAAAGCAATTCAGATAGATATCCTTATGGAATTCAATTTATATTATAAATATGTCGTAATTTGAAAAAATTTCAAAGCCTAACTTATGATTAATTTCTTGATTTGGATAAACTAATTTATAAAATTAACAAAACTATTTTTTTTTACTGAAAATAATAACTAAAATCATTTTTTAACCTGAAAAGTAATTTTTGTAAAATTTAGGAATTTAGTCTATATATAGATTGCTGTTGTGAACAAAATCTTACGAGCGAAGCTTAGCTAAGCATGGTAGTGCGGATGCCGGTCTATAAATTTTATTCAATTTGTTTTGTTAATACCTTTAAACTTCAGATAAAGTACTTCTTAGCTCAAAAATGTTTCATATTTACTTAAATTATGTAGTTATGTCTCTAAAAGCTCGACTTTTTTGAAAATGCCATTAATAATGAAAAAAATTTTTTTAATAATGAGCCTCTCCAAGACTTCTGCATTATTAGCATTTTCTTTGGGTTCCTTTTTGCCTCTCTCAGCTAACGAATACAAATTTGAAGAAATCAAATTTGATCAAACTGAAAACAAGCAAAATATATATGAACCAAAAGACAAATTAGACAAATACATAATTAAGGCAGCAACTTATTCAACTAAGTTTGTTCCTCTAATGAATCAAGGTGCTGAAGGCAGTGAATATACTGATTTGATGTTTAGTGATGGTAAAAGAATATTAGCTGATGCAGGATATGACTTTGTAAATTCAACAGCTAATAGTTCGATTCAAAGTATTCCATTTTTTGCTCAGACTTCTGTAAACATTTCTGGAGGGACAGAATCTGATACAAGTTTTTCTTTTAATAGCTTGATGAAACTTGGAGAACTTGCAAAAGATAATGAGGGTGATATTAAAACACTTGCTTTTTCTCAAGCGAGATTAGCAACTGCAACTAATGCAGAAGGTTCTACAACTAACTTGGGTTTAGGGATTAGACATCGTCCCAATGATGTTTCAATGGTGGGAGCCAATGCTTTCTGGGACTATAGAATGACCGACTACAGTAATTCACATAGCAGACTTGGTCTTGGAGGAGAATATCTCTGGAAAGATTTTGAGCTTAGAAATAACTGGTATATGGCAATAACTGATGAAAAAGATGTAACTATTAAAGGTGTTTCTTATAAAGAAAGAGTAGTTGATGGTTGGGATGTTGAATTGGGATATAGATTACCAAATAAACCAGAACTGGCATTCTTTGTTAGAGGTTTCAACTGGGACTACAAAAATACACAGGACAATTCTGGTTTAGAAGGTTCTGTTAGTTGGCAGGCTACCCCACATGTCGGATTAGAAGCTTATGTTTCTAATGAGTTATCGGCTGCCTCTACTACAAGAAATTCTAAACTTCCTGGAACAGATGAAATATTCTTTGGCTTAAGAATGAATCTTACCGGCAACCCAGTGACATTTGGCAAAAAAGATTATAAGAAAAATATGATCACTCAAATGACTCAACCAGTAAAACGTAAATATGATGTACTTTTAGAGAGAAGTAAAACTACCTTTAAAAATAGAGTAGGGGGATCATAACTAAGTCATGAAAAATTTCTTAAAAAAAATTAACCAAACAAACAAAACCCATATCATGAAAAACAAAAAATCTTTACTAAAAAAACTCATATTTACTTTCGCTTTCCTGGGAACCATATCTTTTTCCCAGAATAAAGTAAATGCTTCAGAATCTCCTGTATGTCCAGATCCTTCTACCACAACAATAACAAGTATTGCAGATAGAGGTGATGCAACAAGTTTTTATGCTTTAACATCTGGAGGATTTTGTAAAGGAACCCCTGATAGTTACGGAGTTACAGTTTATAAAATGGGATTCTGTACCAAAAACCCTGCTAATCCAACAGGTAGCAGTGTTCTTGCAGGTTCTGCTCCTGATTACAGTACTTGTACCTGGGGCTATGAAAATTCAGCTGGTGAAATTGCTTCTTTTGCTGCTGGAGGATCTATAGATTTGTCTGAAGCATATTCCTCTGATCCTGCTCCAGGAACCTATCCTTATGCTGCTATGTTAATCTCTAAAGATTTCAAAATTAAAGGTAAATTTGGACCTGTAGGTGGAAAAACTTATTATTCAACAACTACTTTTCAAACTTCCTCAACTGATATTAGTGACTATGCGACATCAGATGCACCATTGAATACATTTGGTGGACCTGGAAGCTGTACAGCTTATACAGAAGGAGAAGTTGTAACAGACGGTACAATAAGTGCTTATTTAATAGACTCTTCTGGAACGATGCTTGTTAATGATAGCTCACTATCTGAATGCTCAGGACAAGAAAAATTACTAGGTATAATGAATATGAGTTCTGACCTGATTATCTCTGACACTACAACAGGTTTAAAAATGTTATTCACAGTTACCAATAATGGAATGAGTGTTGTTACTAATGAATCAGGTACTGATATCTTTGTTGATTCAGGTCCATTCAGCGTCAAATTTGAAACTTTTTAGTCCTTAAGTTTTCTAATAAAAATATTGGGACTAAAAATCATAATTATAAAAATTAAATAAAAAACTTTTATTTCTAACTACATAATATTGTAAAACTCCCTGCCCTCGTAGATGAGTTTTTCAAAAAAATTAGGAACATACAGGAGCAGTTATTTTTTTCTGGCTTTAATTTAATTGAAGATAGTTTTTCATCAAAATACTTTTTAATTAGCTCTATTTTTATAGTTTTAATCTCCACACTATTTTCTTTTTTTAAAATAGTTCCAACGTACATACTTATTCTTTTTTCTTTAATATTAGGTTTTACAAAATATTTGCGAATAAAAATAGATTAATTTATAACTTTTATACAAAAATATCTCAAAATACATAGACAATTTTTTTTTATTTATAGAGATGCTTAAACTCTCTGCGGGCGAGGATTTGTATAGTTTGGATAACTTTGGAGGGTGCTTGGCCCGTCATAGCCATACTTCTGGTGTTACTCGCCAACCCTGAGAAATTAACTTTTTCCATTCTTCCCTGGCTTTTTCAATCTTCAATTCTTCCCTTTTTTGCATTACTGGTGGTTCTTTTCCTAAGACACCAACTATTTTCCCAGTATCAACAAACATATACTCAAAAAACCTATCCTTATTATTTGTATTTTTTATAAATCTCCTTACCTCCGATCTATTCGAATTAATTAACCAATGCCCCTTAACCATTAAATAAGCAATAAGCAAATTATTACTCCAATTCTAAAAATTAAGCTCCACCTCTGCGAATTAATAGTCATTCAACTAGCTCAAGTTTATAAACTATATCCTTGCAATTATTAGCTTTATCCCATTCCCTTGCCCATTCTGTATCTAACATCTTTGCAAACGCATCTAAACTCGTAACTGTATAGAAGGAATGAGATTTATTATCGTTTATTTTTACTAGCTCATAATCAATTACTATTCCTTCTCCTTGTTCTTTAACCCATTGCTGAACAGTCTCCACATAATATTGAAAAGAGCAATCAAAAGTACAAACGATAAATAACTTTTCCATATAATTAGTTTTCTGTACCCTCATGTTCCATCTCTCTCTGAACACCTTCATAAGTATTAGTAATTTGATTTAAAGAAGTGGACCAAATATTTATTACCGCATTTGGTTTCTCGGTTTAACTCATCCAATATCGCAGCCACAGAACAAGATAGTTGGCCTAGAAAAATTACCTATGGAAGCATCAGTAATTCTTTGTTCTAAATCGGATGCGATATTTTCAAGAACTTTCATTCAAATTTTTTACTTGGGGGCACAATTAATAACCTATATTATTTCTTGGGTTAGTTATATAAATTATTAGATTTAGAACGTAATTAGCAGGCAAGTTTAATGGTTTCAGAAGTAGCAATGCCATTCCCTGAGTTACGTTAAATCCTTTTTCTTCCATAAATCAAAGAATGGAGGTCATGCATAAATTGTAACTAGATTGTCAATTATTAAATTGGTCAAAAGGTGTTGAATCAAAAACTTTTAGCGAGATTAGAGAAATTAGAAAATATCGCTTTAAAGTGTCAATCAAGTTCATAGATGCTTTCTGTCGCTACAAAAGACTAATTTCTAGTGACAAAACATCTAATTATCTAGTGACAAAATAGTGACAAAACTCATTTTTTGCCACAAAAGTGATTTTTTATAAAAAATTTAGGAATTTGGTCTTTTATAGATGTCTGTTATGAACTAAGATCTTATGAGCGGGGCGTGGCGCAGCTTGGTAGCGCGGGTGCTTTGGGAGCATACCTTTTTACAAGCGAGACATATTGCAATAACTGACTTTCTTACTTTTATAACAAACTATATAGCGAGGAATAGCGACAAGATTTTACAAGCGCGGGTGCCTAGTAAGCACCCGCTTTTTTTTTATTTAAAGATACATATGGCTGTTTTTTTTTTAAAACTATTATTCTTCAAAGAAATAAATTTTTTTATAAATGAAGAAACTTTTTTCTTGCTTACTTCTTAGTTCAATAGGGTTGCCATTTGTATCTTCTCCCGCTGAAGCAGATACAAATTATCATGTAAATAATTCAGACATTATTGAGATATTCAAATCTACAGTATCTGGTTCCACAACTTCATTTACGAAAATAACAACTTTTGATAGGGCTTCTAACAATAACGTTTTTTTTGAACAAGAGGGTTATTGGTTCGATGAAAGTCAGAATAAACTTTACTTTCAAGAAAAATCAGCTCTTGGGGTTGTTACTGGTCGACATTGGGTTTATGACTTAACTGAAAGTTCATGGTCAGCAACAACAATTTCTTCTGATACTAGTGATACGAATGTTTCTTATTACACAATCTCTAGTAGCCATAGTGATTCGATCTCCACTAATACCTCAAATATCTCCACTAATACCTCAAATATCTCCACTAATACCTCAAATATTTCTACCAATACTTCTAATATCAAAGCACTTGGTGAAGGAGTTGCAGGATCAACGGCTTTAACAGCAGCTTTAACTGCCCTACCTCAAACCTCAAAAGAATCTAAGTTTAGTTGCGGTGTTGGGACTGGCGCTTATAGCAGTAGATACGCGGTTGGTTTTGGTTGTGCTTCAAAAATCAGTGAAAGAGTTGATATCAATGCAGGTGGGTCTTATGTCTTTGGAGGTTCTAAATCTTATGGTGGAGGAACATTAGATAGCGGTGTTGTGAAAGCAGGTTTTGTTTTTAAATTAGGAGAATTGAATAAACCAACTCAATTAAGTTTTAATGAATCTAAAGAATTAAAAAAAGAAGTAAAAGATTTAAAAGATAAAAATGATGAGATAATTTCTCAAAATCAAAAACTTCTAGCGAGATTAGAGAAATTAGAAAATATCGCCCTAAAGTTTCAATCAAGTTCAGAGATGATTTCTGTCGCTACAAAAGACTAATTTCTAGTGACAAAATACCCATTTTTCTAGTGACAAAAAAGTGACAAAAATCAATTTCTTACCTCCAAAGTGATTATTTATAAAAAATTTAGCAATTTGGTCTTTTATAGATGTCTGTTATGAACTAAGATCTTATGAGCGGGGCGTGGCGCAGCTTGGTAGCGCGGGTGCTTTGGGAGCACTAGGTCGCAGGTTCGAATCCTGTCGCCCCGACCATTTAAAAACCAAGTCATACTAGCGAGTCTCCCAACTCGCTTTTTTATTTCTCAGAAGTCTCAATAATTTAAATAGCGATTAAATAGCGATTATTTGTATAGCCTTGTATAACTTTGTCCAGTTAATCGCTAACCATCACTAGGTTCATTAAACCTCTAAATAAATAAAATAATCAATAAAGTACCAATACTGAAAATTAAACTCCAACCCTGAGAATTAATTTTCAATTTAAAAATTATTTATATGTAATGAGTAAAAAACCTAAACAGGTTAAAAACTATTTATTCACAAGACCTTTTACTTGATGATGACTGAATTAAATTACCCATCCAATTTTTAATATCTAATAGTACTTCCAAATCTAATTTGTAGTAAACCCATCTACCTTCTTGTCTATCAGAGATAAGACCTGAATCCTTAAGGATTTTTATATGATAGGAAATTTTAGATTGAGATAATCCAGTTACTTTAACTATGTCGCAAACACATATCTCTCCACCCATCATTAATTCAAGAATATTTATTCTAATCGGATCTGAGAGGGACTCCATTATCCCAATAAATTGATCACTATCAATCTTTTTAAGTTGTTCTAACAAAATCAAAAGATCATTAACTTTTTAAATACTAACGTAAAAAATTTAATTACACATATCAAGAATTATTGATATATCAATTATTTTTGATATATATTATATTAGGTTTTGAAATTTCTATGAAAATTGGAATTAACGGATTTGGAAGAATTGGTAGGTTAGTTTTAAGAATTTTATGGGAAAGAAAAGATATTGAAATAACTCATATAAATGAAATTAATGGGGATTCTTTAACTGCATCTCATTTACTAGAGTTTGATTCTGTTCATGGTAAATGGAATAAAAAAATAGCTTCGAATGACAACGAAATAATAATTGAAGATAAAAAAATTTCCTTTACATCAATAAAGAACTATCTGGATGTTCCATGGAATAAATCTTCGGTTGATCTTGTTTTGGAATGTACAGGTAAAAACAAAGCTCCTAAAGAATTAAATCCATACTTTGATTCTCTTGGAATAAAAAAAGTAGTAGTTGCTTGTCCTGTGAAAGGAATTGTGGGAGGGGAACAAGCACTTAATATTGTTTATGGAATTAATCAAGCCCTTTATAAACCTGAAAAACATAAATTAATTACAGCAGCATCCTGTACTACAAATTGCTTGGCTCCCATCGTAAAAGTTGTTAATGAAAATTTCTCAATTAAACATGGGGTTATAACAACTATTCATGACGTTACAAATACACAATCTCCAGTAGATTTTTACAAAAGTGACTTAAGAAGAGCAAGAGGATGCATGCAAAGCTTAATACCTACTACAACTGGATCAGCTAATGCGATTGCTGAAATTTTCCCTGAATTAGAAGGAAAACTAAATGGTCATGCAGTAAGGGTTCCACTTCTAAACGCCTCATTAACAGATATAGTTTTTGAATTAAATAAGGAAGTAACTGAAGAGCAAGTAAATAATGAATTTAAAAAAGCATCTGAAACATACTTAAAAGGTATTCTTGGATACGAGGAGAGACCCTTAGTATCCGCTGATTACTTAAATGACTGTAGAAGTTCAATAATTGATGGACTTTCAACGATGGTTGTAAATTCTAATTTATTAAAGATTTATGCCTGGTATGACAATGAGTGGGGTTATAGTTGCAGGCTTGCAGATCTTACTTCTTATGTAATTGAGAAAGAAAATAAATTTTAGTTTTTATGAAGTTATCTAGCCTTCAACAATATAGTGTCGTTACCGCAAACTATTGGGCATTTACTCTTACTGACGGTGCATTGAGAATACTAGTTGTTGGTCATTTTCATGAACTTGGTTATTCAACTCTGCAAATAGCTTTACTTTTTCTTTTCTATGAATTTTTTGGAATAATTACAAATCTATTTGGAGGATGGATAGGGGCAAGATATGGGTTGAGACTTACTTTATGGATAGGAACGATTCTGCAAATTCTTGCTCTTTTCATGCTGATTCCAGTCAAAGAGAATTGGTCAATAATCTTTAGCGTCTCATACGTTATGTTAGCCCAAGCACTTAGTGGGGTAGCAAAAGATTTAAATAAAATGAGTGCAAAAAGTGCAGTTAAATCAATAGTTCCAGATTCAGAAGAGAATAATCAAAATAGTCAAAAACAATTATTTAAGTGGGTTTCAATTTTAACAGGATCTAAAAATGCACTTAAGGGTGTTGGTTTCTTCCTAGGGGGTCTCTTATACAAGCTATTTGGCTTTAATAATGCAGTTGGAATAATGGGTTTAGGTCTATGCTTCGCATTCTTTTTAACTTTATGTCTTCCTAAAGATTCAGGGAAAATGAAAAGAAAGCCAATTTTTAAAGACCTTTATTCAAAGTCTAAAGGTATTAATATTCTTTCAAGTGCAAGGTTTTTCTTATTTGGAGCAAGAGATGTCTGGTTTGTAGTAGCTCTTCCAGTATTTTTAGACATTTCTTTTGGATGGGATTATTTAAAAATAGGGCTGTTCTTGGGTGGATGGATAATAATCTATGGTTTCTTTCAAGTATTAGCTCCATTACTTAGAAAAGTATGGGGGAAAAATAATAGCCCAACAAAAACTACCGTTCAATTTTGGGGACTTATCTTGACGGTTATTCCTTTATTTATTGCAGGAGCATTAAACGGTGATAAATCATTAGGTCCTGTAATTGTTATTGGATTAATAATATTCGGCTTTATTTTTGCAATGAATTCATCTACTCATTCCTACTTGATTTTGGCTTATTCAGATAATGAGAAAGTAAGTTTAAATGTTGGTTATTACTATATGGCTAATGCAGCGGGAAGATTATTTGGAACCCTACTATCGGGCTTATTATTTATGCTCGGTAAAAATGCCACTATTGGTATGCAGTATTGTTTATATACTTCATCTATTTTGATTTTTATTGCTTGGCTTACTAGTTCTAAATTACCTTCCTATTCTTCCAACAGCTTCAATTGATTTTTTTAAAATTTCACCTTTCAAGGGAACGAAACCCAAGGCAGGAGCTTTATCTTGGTATTCATCGCTGAGCAATTTATAGAATGTATCTTGAATTGCCTCAGTATTCCTACCATTACCTGTTTCATAAGCAAGTATCCAAGTTAAGGTTGCTATTGGATAAGCTCCTCTAGCAGTGGGGTTTGGATTTTTACCAGCCAAGTTCTTATCAAGAGTTATTCCATTTAAAGCTATTGCTCCTGATTCAGTATTTGGAGTAACAAATTCACCAGAAAGATTTTGAAGTGCAGCAGCCTTAACCTTACCTTTAATGTAAGACTGGTTTACATAACCAATTGCACCTGGAGTATTTTGAATAACACCTGCAACACCAGAATTGCCTTTTGCGCCAACTCCCGAAGGCCATTTAACAGATTTACCAGTACCTAAATTCCAAGTCTTAGAGAAAGCCTCCATAGAATTTGTAAAAGCTTTAGTCGTGCCTGAGCCATCAGAACGATGGGCCCAAGTTAATTTACCTGACTTACATCCTAATTCCTTCCAATTTTTAATCATTCCCATTGCTACTTGAACAGCTTGTTCTTGTGTTAGTTTCAAGTCGCAATCATAGTTATATCCAAACGCAATTGTTCCACCCACCATCGGTATTTGCACAAGTCCTCTAGTAACTTTTTTTATATCAGCTTCTTTCATTGGATCGTCAGAGGCTCCAAAATTAACAGTTTCGTCTATGAAAGCTTTTCTTCCAGATCCAGAACCTACTGCTTGATAATTAACTCTAGGGCCTCCAGATTTAGCTAAGTCAAAAAACCACCTGGTATAAATTTTCGAAGGAAATGATGCACCAGCTCCACTCAATCTTTTTGAAGCCATCGCAGATGGAGAAAGTATTAATGAAATTGCAGAAGATAAAATGAGAGTTTTTTTGAAAATACTCATTAGCCACTTAGATTGAAGACAATTTATTTATAGCATCAAACAAAAAGCGAAATACAAAGATTAAGAAATACATCAAAATATTTTGATATAATCAATAATTATTGATATATACGACCTGTTCGCTCTTTATAAACGCTTATTACTAGCATAAAAAAGAGGGTTTTATCCCTCTATATTGGATCGACTGTCAATCAATGATATTTTACAGCTCCTAAAGCACTAGGTCTTTGGTTAGCGATTATTTAGCGATTAATTGTATATCTAAGGATAATTTTGTAAAACTTTGGCCTATTTTTAAGACTAGTAATTTTGTAGATATAGCAACTAACAAGCTATAGCCTGACTTGTTTATTTAACCCAATGTCTCAAATTGGAGGGCGGGTGCTTTGGGAGCACTAGGTCGCAGGTTCGAATCCTGTCGCCCCGATCAGTCATACCAACGGATTAGAAATAATATAACTTGTCTCATATTGCGAAAAGGTAGCTAGAGGGGTAGCTAGGATACAGTTCATGCGATCGTCACTTACTTTTCTAGTGCCTTCTTATTAATAACTTGTAAATAGATAAAAAAATTTTTTAAAATGGACCACAATAAAAGATAGCTAACTAATAACCAAATTTTTACATTTATAAAAGAATGATTATTCAATTTTCAATTTCGTTAGTATTAATTTTATTTCATATCCTTTTTCCTGAAACTTTAAAATCAGAAAATCTTTCCCAAAAATGTAATGTTGTAAAAAATATTCAAAAATTGAAAATAACTACTATCCCCGATTCAATGGGGGAAACTTTTAAAAATATTTTTGCAAAACAAGTAGATGTTTTTGGTTTAAAGATTTATGCCACAAAGGGAATCTCTGACTCTGAAACTTTACATGCTGCATATGTACAAGCTGAATATCTCGATAATGATGAAGATGGATTAGTTGATGATCCTTTATTAGTTGAAAAATTATTAGAGAAAAAAGCTCATATCGTTATATTTAAAACTGAAGCTCATGCAAATAGAAGAATTGATAAGCTTGATGATTTAAGTGAGGAATTAAATTTTAACATTACTGAACTGTATGGGAATGAGACATTTCCAAAAGGGTCTAGCAAAAGAGGGTTCGATTCCTCACTAGAGGAGATTCTTCATTCAATTACACATTATGGTTATTCAGAGGTTTATCCTGAGGCTCTTGCAATAAACCAAGATTCAATACTTACTAATGCAATGGATATAGCACGTGGTGGAAAATTCAAAAATGTACCTAGAAGATATCCAAAAGAAGCATGGTATACATATAATGACAGAACCTGCGATTATGAATGTCAAGCTGTTGAATATTTTTATTGGGGACTTACCTCATATTTAGGTGCTCAGAATTATCCGGGACGGTTTCTAGAAATTAAAGATGAATGGACATTAAACACTCCAGAGAAATTTCAAGAAAAAGATAAAGAATTACTAAGAATATTAACTAATAGAGAATATCTTTTACCCTCAAAAATCCCTAATGGGAAATATTTACCATCACTTTGTATCTCGAAAAAATAGAAGTAGCGTATCGGTAGTTGATATTAAAAAAGGTACTAGGTTGCTTGTGGGGTAGCTAGAGGGGTAGCTAAGTGACGATTTAATGCGATCGCAGGGCATGGATTTGAGACTCAGAAACGTTCCAACACAATAGATAAGCCTAGTAATAATCTACGTTCTTAAGTTTTTCTCATTTTTACATACAAGTGCTTTGGGAGCACTAGGTCGCAGGTTCGAATCCTGTCGCCCCGACTCAATCAAATCCAAGTCATACTAGCGAGTTACCCAGACTCGCTTTTTTATTGAAAAATCTGACGGCAGAGAAAGCCGTCAAATTGCCGTCAATATTCTTCAATATAAACTATTTTACCAATCTAAATTATTATAGATTAAGTAGATAATTTCTATTGAAATGGCAAAAATTAAATATTTACTTGGAATATTATTGTCAGTTTCTATAATTAATAATTCCAAATTTGTTCATGCTGAAATAAAGAAGGACATTTCAGCTATAGCAAAAAACATTAATGTTAAGATTTATGGCCCTGCAAGTGATGCTACTGGAGTAATAATTAAACGTGATTTAAATAAATATTTAGTTTTAACATCTTGGCATGTACTCAAGGATTTAACGTCAAGAGATGAATTAAATTTAGAGACTAATGATAAATTTCTCCACTCTTACTCAAAAGGTTCCATTAACAAAATTAAAAATGTAGATCTTGGCGTATTTAATTTTGAAAGTTCAAATAATTATGAAGTAGCAGAAATTGGAGAAGTTGCGAATTCAAAAATGTTAGATGAAATATATGTTTTTGGTTTCCCCTTGCCAAATAAATCTATCGAAAAAAGTTTTGCTCGACTTCAACCTGGACAAATTACTGCCAATTCAAATTCCTATAACAAAGATGGATATCAGCTCCTCTATACAAATAAAACACTTCCAGGCATGAGCGGAGGTTCAATATTGAATATAAATGGGAAATTGATTGGGATTCATGGAAGGTCTGAAATAGACGAAATTAATTCTTACGGAAATAAGTTGGTCTCAACTGGCACAAATATGGGAATCCCGATAAGTTATTTTGAGAATTATATTTCGAAAGATAAAAGAAACAAAGAAAATAAAAGTTCTCAAGCAGATGGTTTTTCAGTAGAAAATAAAAGTTCTCAAGCAGATGGTTTTTTATTAGAAGCGTTTAATCTTCGCAATACAGAAGATAATGCCTTAAAAATGTTATTACTTGCTAAAAAATCAGTTGAAATAAAACCCAATGCTTTGGGGTTCGCATTGATGGGGAGAGCACAAGAAATTCTTGATGACTCAAATGCCGCATTAAAAAATTATAAAAAAGCAATAGAGTTAAATCCTAATATTGAACTAGCTAATAAATATCTAGCGCAAAGATTGCCTAACAAGGAAGCAATTAAAATATATGAAAAATTAACTAAAGATTACCCAAAAAATAATAAATATTTTTATGAAAGCGCATTAAGGAAGCTTGATGATGGAGATATTAATGGGTCTTTAGAAGATTTAGAAAATGGCCTTAAAATTTATCTATCACTCCCAAAAAATTATTGCCAACAAAAAAATTGCGGCGACCTAGAAGATACTCATCAGCATTTATTAGAAAGAGCTGGCAATACTTTGTTTGTCCTAAATAAAACAAAAAAAAGTTGTATGTACTGGAAAGATCGATTTGAAAATTATTTTTGGGGTTCCAAAATGTGGGAAGAAAGTGGTTTCTTGGGAAATCCTGATAAATTTTTAGCCAATAATAAAAATTACAATATCGAAAGAGCAAAAGAAATGAGTTCCTCCTATACAATGAATCTAGAAAAATATCTATATAAGTATTGTTTAGACTACATTTAGAAATATATTGATAAGCCGTCAAATTGCCGTCGAATATACCTTGGTTTGTTACGTTAAATCTTGCAATACCCCACAACTATTTAGTCATGGCTTGTAGACATAGTGCCCTACTAGGGTTGTTAAGTGCTTTGGGAGCACTAGGTCGCAGGTTCGAACCCTGTCGCCCCGACTCTTAAAAACCAAGTCATACTAGCGAGTTAACCAGACTCGCTTTTTTATTGGAAATATTTGTCCACGCCTAAAGTGGACAGATAGTGGACAACTTCAATTCTGCTTAATGGTAATTTTCTTGCTTTTCCCTTATTTTTTCGTAAGTATGCGTATATAGGCTCTAATTTGCTCTAAATAGCTCTATTACAGGCTTATTTAGGCTTATTTTCCTCTAAAAGACTGTCACATAGGGATTGACGATTATGAAAATTCCAATCGAAATGATGAAAGAAATTAGAGAAAGTGGGTACGATAAAAAGCTTGTATATACCTATATAAGAGAGCTATTAGACAGCGATAAAGAAATTAAAGAAAATAACAATCTAGAGCTTTTAGACAATTTCTTATTAGACAAAGATCCACAAGAAGTATCTAAAAATGCTCCTGAGATACTGATGGCAGCAGAGCTTTTAGACGCTTACTTATTAGATAAAAGATTTATGAGAGAGCTTGAAGATGAAGAATATGATGCTGCTTAATTAGATAAAGTACCTATTTTTTCCTATTTATTTAAAGGTTATTCTTTTTGGGCAAATAATTAGGATTAAGCCAATGATGAAACTTGCGATCATTTTCTTACCAGTTCTCTTCGCAGTTATTTGGGCTGCTTTTGTTGGGTTAAGAATAAATAAAGTAGAAATTAGAGATGGAAAAAGAAAATTAATTAATTACTAATTGATTGAAGGTCGATCTAAATTAGGGAGCAGTTAGCTCCTTTTTTAATAGCAAAGTACGCTATCCGCTTTAATTGATTCTTCAACTAGAACATCCGGCATCACAAACTCTGCTGAATATCCATCTAGCAGCTTCTCATTGTAACCCCTAGATTTAGCAGACATACCTGAAACATATATGGTAACTTTTGATTTCTTCAAATTTTGAAGATGTTCGTATAAATCTCCAGTACCTTGACCAACTATTTCACCAGCTTTTTTGCAATCTAATATTTGTACTCCGTCTCCTGCTAGAAAAAGAGTTACTTTATGATCATTTTTTTCTGCAGTAAGGGCAACCAATAAACCTAAAGTTACTTTATTTTTGGATTCTAAACCGCTGTAAATATGAACTAACACTGTATTGTCGGTAATGATAGACATTTAATACTCCCTAAATTTTTGTTTTTATATATTAAATAAAATCTATTATCATTAGCTGTTTTTTTTGTGAAACGCTTACTACTTGCATAAAAAGAGCTAGGACTGCAAATGATTTTGAAAAGTGGACAAATAGTGGACAAATGTTGCTTAAATTCTCAGGACAAACTACGCAGAACTAAGCAAAAAAATAAGTATAGTCTGAAAACCTAGTGCTTGCAATGGGGTGGGAAGTGCTTTGGGAGCACTAGGTCGCAGGTTCGAATCCTGTCGCCCCGACTCTTAAAAACCAAGTTATACTAGCGAGTCTCCCAACTCGCTTTTTTATTGGATTTTGTCTCATATTGCGTAAGGGTAGCTCGTGGGATGTACTTTGATGTATTTAGTGCCCACTTTAAAGGTAAAAACTATCTTAAAAAAATAAGTTTTTATGTAATCACAAGTCCAACTGCCCTAGATAGAGTTAACCCAAAGATATCCAAAACAACAAAGCCATTGAGAATACGTATAGCTCTTGCAACATCTGTTTCGCAAACACCATGTTCCGTTGTATCACTTACAACAACAGATGCTGTTTTTGCAAAATAACTAAATGGGGTTGGCTTTTTGTCAAAAGTAATTGCCTCTTTACCTTTACCTATTCTTGATAAATGATTTAATCTCCAATACCACCATGAAAATCCAATTAATACTATTGGTACGAATAAAACTAACTCTACTAAAAGCAAAACTGGATCTTTAAGCGGAGAAACTAAAAGCAAATTCATCGATACAAGTTCCAAAAACCATGCAAAACTCAAGATAATTCCATAAGTATCACTTGCTAGTCTTGATTCCTTACCCAAAAGACCCCAAATTATTAACCCAATAATAAAAATTAAAAATATAGCGCCTAAAGGATGTTCATAATTAGTAAAGGAATCCAAAATTAGGTGAATATTTTCCAACAGTTTTTTAACTGGAGATTCTTCAACATCTTCAAGATTTAGATTTCTGTCAAAAGAGACTGAAAAGAAGAAAGCTATTGTGAGGATATATATCTCAAGAGGTTTAAGGATTTTTTTTATCATTAATTTAATGAACTATCTAACCAATATAAAGAAAAGGTTTTAATAATACAAAAGAATGAAGAAAAAACAAATGCGACAAGATCAACAGTCTTAGCGTTAGTAAAAGATCCTGTTGGATATAAGATAGAGTTGATAAAAAGAAACTTATGAAAGAATTAGAGGAAAATACTATCGAACAAATAAGAACTCTTCTGAATTATTTAGAGCAAACAGATCTATTAAAAAACAAGGATATTCTTAGGTGTTTAGATGTAATAGCAAGAGAGTATGGAGGAGAAGTAGTTGACAAAAATTAAATGGCGAATCCAGATCAAAAAACAATATTGCTAGAACAAGCTTATGAAGAACTAAAGGCAATTTGCACCAAGTTTCAAAACGAATCTGGAGCTACAGATATGGAAGTAAAAACTTTACTTAGAGAACTTGCGAGGGTTTATGAAAAAGATATTGATGACAACTATGACATAGATTGGGAAGTTTAAATAAGTTTATTTGATTTTCTTTTGCTATAAATTTATTGAGGCCAAACCTCATCAGCACACTCTACGTTTGCTGCAAGACATAAATTGATTCTATATAGTTGCGAGTCGATTTAATAACCCTTTCAGTAGTTGGAATTTCTGGAAGGGTTTCTTGTTACTGATATTTTTTTAGTAATCGGTTATAAATTACCAACAATACTATTACCCCAACTATTCCATAAATTGCATGGTATGGGTCGTGATGATTCTGCCAAAGCTCCTTTAAAAATTCCTTCAATATTTCATAGCCAATGACCAATGAGAATAACATCCATAAGATTTTTCTCTAATTAATTTGCATAATTACTTACAACTGGTAATTTTAGTGGGCTTTAATAAATTCAAATGCAAGATCAAAAAATCGAAAAGATAGCAGCTGTTGCAGTAAACATAACCAAGTTAATGGTAATAATTTATCTAGGCTTCGTAGAAGTATTTAAAATTGGCAAATTACTCAGAGAGAAATTAGATGCTGAATTTGATATTTCTCGAAAATGGGCTTCACAAAATTATTCAATTCTAAAAAAACGACTAGCGGAACGAAAACTAGCGGGTGTTATAAAAAATTAGCAAGCTTTTTATTTACGCAACAAGTTTGATCGAATATACGGCATCCTTACAATTATTTTTTTTATCCCATTCCTTTGCGAAAGGAGATTCCATTTCTGCACCCAGTTTTTCTAAGTCGATACAGTTCATTAATAAATGAGATTTGTGTGCATTCACTTTTACAAACTCATAATCAGTTACAAACTCCTTGCACATTTCTTCAAGAAATAATGTAGTTACATCATTTTTAAATTCCTCAAATGTACAGCTAAAAGTTGAGATGATAAGAGTGTTCATTAAAAAAAGGAGCTAATTGCCCCTTATTTTAGATCTACTGTTAATCGCTATCTATGAGTAGACTTTGGCAACTATTGGACCAGCTTCTTCATCAGTAAATACGGGTGTGGTTTCCCAATTTAGAAATTCACCCCATTCAGCGGCATGTCGATATATTGCTTTTGGATCATCAGTCTTTAAAACTATCCAACCCTCTAAAGATCCGGGCGCGTGATATCTTCCAATCATCTCAACTCCAGGATAATCTCCACCTCCACCAAGAAATTTTTCTGCACCTTTTTGATGATATCCGGCCTTAAATGACCAATGCTGAACGTAAAGCATATTTTTTTAAAATTTTTATTGGCTTTCTATTACTAGCAAAAAAAATAATTCCTGAAAATAAATATTGTTAATTGCGCCTTATTTTAGATCGAACGTCAATTATTTAAAATACCTCCTACTAAGGTTTTCTAAAAAATTGGCAGTTTTAATGAAATTTGCTTTTATGAGTTTAGAGTTATTTTTGTTATGCAAATCTCATTTTTTGCAAAAGTAGTATTGTTTTTAACTCTTTATTGTATTTCTGATTTATCAATTAAAAATAATATTTTGAGAACAGTAATGAATAGAGCTAATAGAGCTAAAAAAATTTAAACTTCCCAATTAATGGAATTTTGTACTAATTTTTGGAATAATCAACCCACTACAGTTATGGGAATAGGTGTAGCAATACTTGTATTATTAGGAATTTATATATCTTTACTCCAGACATATCAATAAATTAGTTAATTATTTTTTTAATTTTTTCTAGATTCCATTTATCAAATATTAATTTCATTTCTCTTTCGTAGTATCTTACTTTCTTTGCAAAAGGTAGTTGTTGAATAATTATCCCAAGGGGAAATTTAAAAAAAGAAGAGACATAAACAATATAAAACTCGACAAATGAAGGTTTTGGCGGGAGAGGTAAATTTTTTATATACGCCCAATCAATGCAAGGTTTTAGTTGCTTATCACTAGCGATAATATTTTTTTTACATCTCCACCAAGAGAATAGATAAATGCAAATAAAAATCGGTAACGGAAGAAGTCGCAACATTAATTAAAAAGGTATTTCTTCAGGAGTCATTGATTCAGGATAACCAAGTCTTAATTTACATGCGGCGCAAGTAGTAAGCGTTTCATTTATTCCCAAGTTTTCATATCAGTAGTTCCTTGTGATCTTTGCATCCAGGCATATTTCCATGTACCTTTTTCATTTTTAAAAATGCAAGTGTAAGTTGAAAGATCTTTATTTTGATTTCCTTTATAACTGAAGATTTCGTTCAAAGTGAAAACCGCATATGCCAATTCACCGTAAATTTCAATTTTATGGGTTTTGATTAGTTCTGAGGATTCTGCAACTAAGTCTTTACTATCAAACATTCCCACTAATCCCTGAGCAGAGATTGGATTTCCACTTGGCCTTACAGCCAAAAAATCTTCAGTTGCATTTGGTACTAGAAAAGAAGAATCTTCACTAATTGCGTAACCATTAATTAAATTTTCTATGGCTTGAGTACTTGACATTAAAAAAGGAGCTAATTGCCCCTTATTTTAGATCGACTGTCAATTAGAAACACTATAAATTGATTAGACCTAGTGCCTACGGATCACTAGGTTGCAGCTTAGTGATAATTTAGCGATTATTTGCAAATCTATGCTTTGAATTACTTCAGATTAGAGTGATATAGAGAATCAACTAAATCCTGGTAGTACCAACTCATAAGCTATAGCCTCACTTGCTTCTTGTGGGATCTGTAGCAAATTGCATCCTGGGTGCTTTGGGAGCACTAAGTCGCAGGTTCGAATCCTGTCGCCCCGACTCTTAAAAACCAAGTCATACTAGAGTTTCTCAAACTCTCTTTTTTATTGTTTACATTCTCACATGAGAAAGGGGCTCTAGGGGAGGCTCTAGTATCTTCGAAGATGCCTTTAGAGATTATTTTTGCAGAGATAATCAAGACTTCCATTATTTAAGGGAGCCCCCTTTAAATGGAGTTCACACAGCAAATCTAGCCTTCCCAACTTGAAAAGAGAAAAATTTAAATGATATGAGACGAATGGTAAAGATTTCTTATCTTTCTTATATGCGGACAAAGAATACTTAGCCGTTTCTTTATGGATCCCTTTAAGAGCACTTTCATTAGCATTAAAAACATCGCAGACAGCCTTTCGCGAGATGTAGCTGTTCACTGAAGGCGTATCGACAGGCAGTATTGTTCCTCTGTTAAGCCCAAACTTTATTGCAACTCCCCAATCACTAACCCCACCTAAACCACCATTATGATGACCAATAATCGATCCACTCTTCGAGAGAATCGGACCTCCACTCATGCCTATCTTTGTCTCTGAATCAGGATGATTAACAAACTTACGAGGAGTTTCAAACCTAGAAATAAACCAGTCACTTTTACTATATTTTTGATTAGACTTCTGGATTTCATATAATAGTCCTCCTTTAGACACTTGCGAAGCACAATCCGTAATGCCAAGTAACCTTGCTCTTACTAATCTAGGAAACTTCGAGTTTACACTTAAGGGAAAACCAGAAATATAAATCTCTGCTTCCTGACCAAGGCGATTAGCAAAAGCTGGGAGAAAGTAATCCTGAGAAGATCGAAAGGAAACAAATGCTGTATCAGAATTACCAACTCTTTTGATGCTTGCACCAATCCCTTTATGACTTTTCCCGTCATGTGTAAATATATCCAACTCTTCTCCTTGGCTTTGACCACTTAGTACATGCCAGGCGGTCAAAACCGTATAAATGTCACCCTCCTTTTTTAATAAAGCTCCTGATCCTTGGGTGACACCCTCAACTCTAACTGTAATTAGCTTTGCCACCTGATCTACAGGGACTTTAAACTTAGCATTTGCAAATAGATATGAATCAAACATTAAAAAAATAGAGGCAACTACACTGCTCAGCAATAACTGAGGTCTAACAAAACCAAACTTAAGATTCATTTTATTTTATGAATAATGGCATTTATTACTTTTATGGATTATATATTTTTCTAGATAATTCTCCTAATCTTAGCATTGCAAAAATTAAGACAATACATCTCACTAACATCAATCCAAAAAGGGTAAAATCTCAATAATTGTGGCTCGTTTTAAAATTATTTGTAATTATATTTATCAAAATTAGGTACAGGCCATAATGGGTGCTTTAGAAGGGGCTCTAAGTTCAATAAACATATTGCATAATCTTCGAAGATTTAGAAATAAGATGTCTCAAACTCGTTCCACCATCTATAGTTAGTCTTGGCTATAACTAAAGTCTCAAGGTTTTCTTAAAAATAACGCCCTGTGCTTTGGGAGCTCTAGGCCGCAGGTTCCAATCCTTTCGCCCCGATTCAGTTTTAGCAGTAAGTCTAAGCGAATAATAATTTTCCCTCAAAAAAGCGTTCCCTAATATTTCCCTCAAATGTGTTATCCGTATTACTAGATGTGTATAGTTACCTCAAAAATA
>QCCN01000014.1 GCA_003278925.1 Prochlorococcus sp. AG-347-L17 | reverse complement strand
ATCAATGTTTCCCTACCCTTCAGGTAATCTTCATATGGGACATGTTAGGAATTATGTTATTACAGACTTAATAGCTCGATTCCAAAGGTTTAAGGGTAAATCAGTCTTACATCCAATGGGTTGGGACGCTTTTGGTTTGCCTGCTGAAAATGCTGCGATTGAAAGAGGAATAAGTCCAAGTGTCTGGACTAAAAAAAATATTTCTCATATGAAGTTACAATTAAAGCTTTTGGGACTATCAGTTGATTGGGATAGGGAATTTGCAACGTGTGATGAAAATTATTATATTTGGACTCAATATCTATTTTTAGAGTTATACAAGTCAGGTCTTGTATATCAAAAGGAATCAGAAGTTAATTGGGATCCTATAGATAATACAGTCCTAGCGAATGAACAAGTTGACTCAGAGGGTAAATCTTGGAGATCTGGGGCAGTAGTTGAAAAAAAATTATTAAAACAATGGTTTTTAAGAATTACTAATTATGCGGAAGAGTTATTGAAGGATTTAGAAAAATTAGATAACTGGCCAGAAAGAGTAAAAATAATGCAAGATAATTGGATTGGAAAGTCAATTGGTGCAAATATTAATTTCAATATCAATACCAATCCAGAAGAGAAAATAACTGTATTTACAACAAGGCCAGATACTTTATTTGGAGTTACTTATATAGCAATTTCTGTAAATCATTCATTAATTAAAAAAATTACTGATCAAGAAACCATACAAGATATAGAAAATCTTAAACAATATTTGAAAAATAATAAAAATAATGAACTTGAAAAAATTGGAATAAAAACTAGCTTAATAGCAATAAATCCAGTTAATTCTGAACCTATACCTATTTGGGTGGCTAGTTATGTTCTTGATGAATACGGTACAGGCGCTGTTATGGGTGTACCTGCTCATGATTTAAGAGATTTTGAGTTTGCTAAGAAAAACAATATTGATATTAAACAGGTAATAGTAAAGGATAAAAGTGAACAAAGTAAGGAGCTTGATAATGCTTATGTAGAAAATGGATTTCTAATTAATTCAAATCAATACAATGGTATAGCAAATACTATTGCTAAATTAAAAATTGCAGAGGAGGGAGTAAATAATGGATGGGCCGAATATAAAATTCAATATCGTTTAAGAGATTGGTTAATATCTAGACAAAGATATTGGGGATGTCCGATACCCATCGTTAATTGCAAAAAATGTGGAGCTGTTCCTTTAAACCAATCGGATTTGCCTGTTTCATTACCAAAAGATATAGAAATCTCCGCTAACAAGATTAATGCTTTAGGTAATAATAATAATTGGATAGATACAACATGTCCAAAATGTGGAATAGCGGCAAGAAAAGAAACTGATACTATGGACACTTTCATGTGTTCATCTTGGTATTTTTTAAGATACCCATCTTCAAAATGTTCAACACAGCCATTTGAAAAGAATGAAATTAATAAGTGGTTACCTGTAGATCAATATGTTGGAGGAGTAGAGCATGCAATATTGCATTTGTTATATGCAAGATTTTTCACTAAAGCTTTGCGAGATAATGAACTATTTGATATTGATGAACCATTCAAAAAACTATTAACGCAAGGAATGGTTCAGGCCGCAGCCTATAAAAACAATAAAACTGGTAAATATGTTTCTCCTTCCGATATTACTGACTTTTCAAATCCTACAGATCCAATTGACAATTCTAAACTCGAAGTTCTTTTCGAGAAAATGTCTAAGTCTAAATATAATGGAATAGACCCTGAATCAGTAATTAAAAAATATGGAGCAGATACTGCAAGAATGTTTATATTATTTAAAGCACCACCAGAAAAAGATTTGGAATGGGGAGATACAGATGTTGAAGGACAATTTAGATTTTTAAGTAGGATTTGGAAGCTTTATGTAAATTGTGCAAAAGATATAAGTAGTAAATCTAATTCCTGCCCAGATAAAGAAAAAAGTTTAATAAAGTCAATGAATATTGCTATAAAAGAAATTTCAAATGACATATTAAATAACCAATTTAATACTGCGATTTCAGAACTAATGAAGTTTTATAATTCATTATCAAATTCCATTAATGACATAAACAATAATTTAAAAATTGATGCTTTAAAAATATTTTGTATTTTGTTGGCTCCATTTGCACCTCATATTGCAGAAGAAATATGGCATCTTATAGGATTTAAAAAATCTGTACATTTAGAACGCTGGCCTTCCTTTAATGCCGAGGCACTAAAGGAAGATTCATATGAACTAGTAATACAAGTTAATGGAAAAGTAAGAGACAAAGTAAATATTAATAATGATATGAGTGAAGATCAAATTAAAGAATTGACTCTTAAAAGAGCTAACATATTAAAATGGACTCAAGATAAGGAAATAAGAAAAATAATTATTGTTAAAGGAAAAATAATGAATATTGTTGTTTAAGAATTTATTTTTTGAATAACTAATGAATTTGGATTTGACCAATCGCCCTTAACTAAATAATTATCATTACCGAAACACATTTCACGGAGTATAAAAAATATAGGTTCACTAACTGAATTATCAAATAATGATGTTATGTCATTTATAGAATATTCTCCACCTTCATCTAATAAATTACTTACTTTTTGTTGATACTCAATAATATTTGCAGCTGCTTTCTTTCCAGCTTCAACTCCAGGTTGATCATATGCATTTATATTTACCAATTCAGCGTAGAAGGATACAGCCCTCTCAAATAAAGCGATTAAGGCACCTAGTGAAAAACAATTTAACTTTTCTAACGTAATAGTGATACTTTGTCTGTTTTCACTAGAGAGTGCTGATCTGGTTCCTTGCAAAAAACCAGAAAGATATTCTTTAGGATTCTCTTTTTCATCAAATATATTAGTAGATGGAGAATCTAATAATTCAATAAAAATACAAAAGAAATTATCAATACCATCTCTCAGTTGCTGAACATAAGCATGCTGATCTGTAGATCCTTTATTACCAAAAACGGAAATACCTTGATTAACTACTTGACCATTCCTATTAAATTTCTTTCCTAATGATTCCATTACTAATTGTTGAAGATATTTACTAAAAACCTGTAACCTATCTCTATAAGGTAATACGACCATATCTCTCTTTCCAATACCATCCCCAGTTAAATACCATGCGGATGATAATAGTGCTGCTGGATTATTTTTAAAATCACTTATACGTGTGGCTTCATCCATTAATGATGCACCTCTGATAAATTCAGAGATATTTTCATTAATAAGAGCTAATGGAAGTAATCCCACAGAGCTTGTAATACTAGTTCTTCCACCAACCCAATCTTGCAAATTAAATATTTTTAACCAATTTTCAGAAATAGCTTTTTTAAATAACTTACTACCTTTCATAGTTATAGCTATAGCATTAGAATTCCATTCAAGAGAATTGTTTTCGCAGTGACTTTTAATAATTTCCATAGCAATTCTAGGTTCAGGCGTACCACCTGATTTGCTTACTACAACAAATAACGTTGTTGATAATTTTTCAGATAACTCTTCTAACTTTTCGCTAATTAAAAAAGGATCAACATTATCGATATAAGAAAAATTTAAGCCTTTAGAACACTTCTGCAGTGACTCTGTAATAAGTAATGGTCCTAATCCACTTCCACCAATTCCTATCCATAGAACATCAGTATACTGCTGATTATTCGTATTCTTAATATCCCCATTTAAAATTTGTTTTCCAAATTCAGAGATTGAATTAATATCTGCTCTAATTTCTTCTCCTATTTTTGAAGAGGGTGAAATTGATGGATTTCTAAGCCAATAATGTCCAACTTGTCTATTTTCATCAATATTTGAGATTGCACCATTTTCTAAATCTTTTATTGATGAAAAAACATCTTTAAATTTATCTTCTATATTTTTTATCTCTTTACTTGTGAAATTAATTTTGCTTATGTCTAACCAAATATTTAATTTTTTATCAAACCAAAGATAATTACAAAATTTATCCCAAGAGTTTAAATCTCCATTCATTTTATATATTTGTTTCTTTTATTTATTATTCAATTATATCTATACGAATAGTACATAGATTTGAATCATTTAAATTTGTTTAAATTATTATCTTCAAATAAATATGTTTTTGAATATAAACAATTAAAAACGAGGGTTTTTTTTATTTCATATGAATTTATCATTGGATAAAATAAAAAAATTTTGGATAGATCATTTAATTACATAATTTCGCCTGAGATATCTGAATTTAGAAGATTTTCCCCTAAATTAAAAATAGGTGTACTTGCTTCTGGGAAAGGAACAAACTTTCAGGAATTAATTGATCTCTCAGAAAAAGGAAAATTAGATATAGATATAAAAGTTCTAATAACTAACAAAGATGATGCAGGATGTATAAAGAGAGCTGAAAGTAAAGAAATACCTAACAAAATTATAAGGGGCAAAGACTTTCTGCAAAAGGAGGCATTTGAATTAGAAATTGTAAATACTTTAATTCATTACGATGTTGAACTTGTGGTTATGGCAGGCTGGATGAAAATTGTTACTCCTTTTTTTATAAATAAATTTAAGAATAAGATAATAAATATTCACCCTTCATTACTTCCCGCATATAAAGGTGGTTCTGCGATAAGGGAATCTATATTAAATGGTTCAAAAATAACTGGTTGTTCAGTACATTTTGTAGAAGAGGAGGTAGATAGTGGATCATTGATAATGCAAGCTGCATTGTCAATTAGAGATGATGATGATATTGAATCCCTTTCCAAAAGGATACAAATGCTTGAGCATATAATTTTACCTCACTCAATCTCTCAAGCTGGGTTTTTGATAAGAAGTAATTTTATGGAAAATTATTAGTTAAATCAAGACCTTCATCCATTGAAAATCCACTCATAAGATTTAAATTTTGAATTGCTTGCCCAGTCTGACCTTTTAACAAATTATCAATCGCAGATAAAATAATAATCCTCCCATTTCGAATATCGACTTTAACAGAAAGGAAAATTTGGTTTGTATTTTTAACCCATTTTGTTGATGGGAATGTATCTACAGGTAAGACCTTAATATTTTTGAAATTTCTATAATAATTATCCAAAAGAATTCTGCAATCATCAGAAGTTAATCCTGGATCTCTTAATCTCCCATATATAGTCGAATGCATACCCCTTGATATCGGAACCAAATGAGGAGTAAAGAGCAGTTCAATTTTATTTCCAGATATTAAAGAAGCCACTTGTTCGATCTCTGAGGTATGTCTATGGTTAATCAATCCATATGCTGATAGACCTTCTCCACATTCTGATAAAAGTAGCTTTTGGTTTGGTTCTCGACCACCACCAGAAGTTCCGCTTTTAGAATCAATTACTATACCTTCATTTTCAATAATTCCTTGAGAAAGATAAGGAGCTAATGGAATAAGGGCAGATGTTGGATAACATCCTGGACAGGCAATTAATCTTCCTTTTGAAATGGCTTCTTTATTTATTTCAGGAAGACCATAGACTGCCTCTTTGCATAAATCATCGTCACTCCTTTTATAAATAGCAGCTTCTTTGGAATATACTTTTTTCCATTCGTCTAAGGACTTATATCTGTAATCAGCTGATAAATCAATAACTTTAACTCCTCTATCTAATAATTTTCTTGTCAATGTTGAAGATATTCCATTTGGCAAGCAAAGCAATGCAACATCTGAATTTTTTGAAATATTATCTACTGAAATATCTTCTATATAAGGATCATTATCTAGATAAATAAAAGGGAAATTATCATTCCACTTTGATCCAGAGGTTTTATTACCTCCTAAAAATGAAATTTTGTATTTTTTATTCTTCTTTAAAAGATTTACCGCTTGAATACCTCCGTAACCAGTAGCACCAACTATTGCAACATTCATTTCTTTGTATTGGCAGACTTTGAGATAGGATTATAAAGTGTTGAATTAAAGGTAACTAAAACACTATTTTTCTATATTGATAGGAATAATGAAAGAAACAAGTCCCAAATCAAATAATGGAACAATTTTGGATATAAATGAATCTTTTAAAATTGAATTTGATCCTATCAGCGATGCGTTGGCAGCGATAAGAAACGGTGAATGCATAATTGTTGTAGATGATGAAAGAAGAGAAAATGAAGGAGATTTAATATGTGCGGCGCAGTTTGCAACTCCACAGCAAATTAATTTTATGGCTACTGAGGGACGTGGCCTTATATGCCTAGCTATGCAAGGTGAAAAGCTTGACTCTTTAGATTTACCATTAATGGTAGATAGAAATACAGATGAAAATCAAACAGCTTTTACGATATCAATTGATGCTGGTCCTGAAAATAATGTTACTACTGGAATTTCCGCTGAAGACAGGGCAAAAACAATTCAAGTTGCAATAAACCCAAATACAAAACCTGAAGATTTAAGGAGGCCAGGACATATTTTTCCATTAAGAGCTAAAAAAGGTGGTGTATTAAAGAGGGCAGGTCATACCGAAGCGGCAGTAGATATTGCGGCGATGTCAGGTCTTTATCCAGCTGGAGTGATTTGTGAAATACAAAATCCTGACGGTTCCATGTCGAGACTTCCACAACTTAAAGAGTATGCAAAACAGTGGGGAATGAAATTAATATCTATAGCTGATTTAATAAGTTATCGATTTCAAACTGAGAGATTTGTATTTAGAAAATCCGACGCTGTTCTTCCAAGTATTTTTGGTAATTTCAAAGCTTATGGATATGTCAATGAACTTGATGGTTCAGAGCACGTTGCATTAGTTAAACAAAAATCATCAAAATTAAGTGAACCTGTACTAGTAAGAATGCATTCAGAGTGCTTAACTGGCGATGCTTTTGGATCATTACGTTGTGATTGTAGACCTCAATTAGAGGCTGCTTTATCAAGGATAGAAAAAGAGGAAGAGGGAGTTGTTGTCTACTTGAGACAAGAAGGCAGAGGTATCGGTCTAATAAATAAATTAAAAGCTTATAGCTTACAGGATGGTGGATTAGACACTGTAGAAGCTAATGAAAAATTAGGTTTTCCAGCTGATCTCAGAAATTATGGAGTTGGAGCACAGATATTAACCGATCTTGGAATAAAAAAACTAAAATTACTTACAAACAATCCTAGAAAGATTGCTGGATTAGGTGGTTATGGAATAGAAGTAATTGAGAGAGTTCCATTAGTAATTTGTCCAAACGATAATAATGCAGAATATTTGAGTGTAAAAAAAACGAAGCTAGGCCATATGATTGAGGAAGAAAATCCTAATTCCAGGAATATCGATCCATTTATATCAATTTTTCTTGACGGAAAATATAAATCTATAGATCTAGTTCCTATCAAAAATAAAGTTATTAAGTTCTGTAGTGAGCAGAACATTAATATTAAACTAGAAAGTACTCCAAGGTTATTAGCCTTTTGGAATAGACCAAAATTAGTTTGGCGAATTTTGCATGATCAAAATAGAACCAATTTAAACATAACAGATGAAGAAATAAAAAATATAGAATTGTTTATTCAGTTTTTATCCAATTATGAAAATAGTACAAAAATTGGAATTATTGTTTCTAGAAACATTGAACAAGCATTACACCCAAAAAGTAGCATCAAATTAATCAATACTAAATTTACTATTAATAACGAAATTTTATATTCATCTACAAGAAAATTTAATCTAGATAAAGAGACATTTAGTATTGTTTTTGAAGGCTAAATTACTACTTTAAAGTAGCTTTTAGAATTTTTGAACCATTCGTAAGCTTTAGCACTACATCCATATCATCTGTCTTACCAAAAACAGTATGAACTCCATCGAGATGAGGCTGTGGTTCATAAACTATGAAAAACTGACTCCCACCAGTGTCCTTTCCTGCATGAGCCATAGAAAGTGAGCCTTTTAGATGTTTATTAGAATTAATTTCACATTTAATATTATATCCTGGGCCACCAGTTCCAGGCATTCCAGATGCTCCATCTCGAGTATTTGGACATCCACCCTGAGCCATAAATCCTGGAATAACTCTGTGAAATGCTAAACCATCATAAAAACCATCACTAATCAGGTTCGTAAAGTTCTTAACTGTATTAGGTGCGTCGTCAGCGAAAAATTCAATATTAATGTTCCCAACTTCAGTTTCAAATAATGCGGTTGTCATTTTTTATTTGTTAAGTAATTTATTGATATCTTAGTAGTTAAAGCAACTTTTCAAGGTTTTGCTTAATGGTATTTATATCAATGTTATCTTTATTACTATTTTTATTTTCATCCCAATTTTCAACTTCTAGGTTTTTCTGAGGTGGTGAAATTAATAACCTATCTTCTGCGGTTTTAGGTACGAAATTTTTTTCTACTAATTTGCATTCATAATCTAATTTAATGCAGAAATCTTTTATTTCCTCTATGTTGATCATTTCAACTGTCGGCAAAGGAAAATCTTGAGCTTCTAGTAGACCACAATATCTTGTTGCATCATCCTTATCTTCAAACATAAGAACAATAGTTCTTCCTTTAAGTTCGATTGAATGAATTCCTTCCTTATCTGTCCCTGAATTATATAAAAGAACAAATATGTTCATAAGTATCGATTTTTCTATTTATATAATATTTGATTAAGAATCAGAAAGTGATAATTCTTGTAATCTTGTATATAAAGCAATTTCTTCATCATTAATATCAGCAGGTATCACTACCAAAATTTCAACATATTGATCTCCTACATTATCCTCGAATGATAAACCCCTACCTTTTAAACGTAACATTCTTCCCGTAGATGATTTTGGTGGCACTTGAAGTGTGACATTTCCATCAAGAGTAGGTACCTCTACAGCACAACCAAGAAGAGCATCATGAGGAAATAACTCTAATTTATACAGAACTCTTAAACCATCAATTCTAAGACCACTTTCCGTTTGAACTTTTAACTGTAGATAATGATCTTTACCTCCTCTTGCAATATTTTCAAGTCTTAATCGCCATCCATCTCCAGCAAAAGGAGGTGTATCAACTTCTACTACGGTTTCATCTTCAAGCTCTATTAAAATTGAAGCACCATTTAAGGCCTCATCAGGAGTTAATTCAATAATAGTCTCAATATCTTGGTGAAGTTTAACTGGAGGCGGCTCTTCTGGAGAGGTTGCAGGATAATCATAATTATAAAATTCGTCATTATTTGTATTTATCGATTCATCCTCAAATGGTTCATCATCATATTCCTCGTAATTTTTTGGTGAGTATTCATATCCAAATAATGAATCAAGATAATCTTGAAAATCTGGAAAACCTGTTTTGAAATTATTATTTTCGTTATCATCTTGGATTATTTCATCCGAATTATTATTCCTTAAATTGGGATCACGTAGATATTCGTATGCTTCGTTAATTAATTTAAATCTTTCTTCTGCATTAAGATCATTTTTATTTAAATCTGGATGCCATTTTCTTGCTTCTCTTCGAAAGGCCTTTTTAAGTTCTTGATCATCGAAATCACGGGATAAACCCAAAATCGACAAATAATCTTTTTTAGAGGAAGTAGTCATTGTCCCATGGATCATCGTCCCTAGAATTACCATACCTCGAATTTCTATAATTTCTATTCATTTGATTATCCCAAGGATCATCATCCCAATAATCATCTGAAAAGAGTTCATCTTTTAATGATCCAAAAGTATTTTTAATACCCTGTAAAGGATTATTATCCGTTTTCTTTTCAGCTGCAAATTTTCTGTTTAATCCAAATAATGCTTCTTGTAGAGCACTTACTGAAATTTCTAATTCTTGAGGATCATCGTCATCTATATACTCTTCAACATCTTGAATGGCTAATTCAACAGCTCGTTGTTGTCTTTCAGCTCCATAGGGTCCAAATTCTAATGAGGCATCCCTAAGTCTTCTCTCAGCTTGCGCAATAAGAGTTAAAGCACTATTTTTTCTATCAATTACAGATCTTATTTTCCTATCTTCATTAGCTTTTGCTTTAGCTTCTTCAATTATCGTATTTATTTCTTGTTCATTTAAATTAGAACCTCCAGAAATTGTAACTGTTTGCTTTCTTCCCGTTGTTCTATCAGTTGCACTTACTTCTAAAAGACCATTAGCATCAATGTCAAAAGACACCTGTACTTGAGGTATTCCTCTTGGAGCTGGAGGTATTCCTGATAGTCTAAATTTACCAAGTGATTTATTTTCAGAGGCTAATGGCCTTTCTCCCTGTCTTACTTGAACAACTACTGATGATTGATTAGCTTCGGAAGTACTAAAAACATCAGATTGTCTAACTGGTATTGGGGTATTACGAGGAATAAGTACCTTCATAAGACCTCCTATAGTTTCTAAACCTAAAGATAAGGGAGTAACGTCATTTAGAAGTAAATCTTGTAAATCACCACTAATAATTCCAGATTGTATTGCTGCTCCAACTGCTACGACCTCATCAGGATTAACAGATTGACAAGGATCATTAGGAACAAGAGTTTTTACTAGTTGTTGAACCATTGGAATTCTTGTGCTACCTCCTACAAGAACTACCTCATCAATATCTTCTGCGTTCCATCCTGAATCATCTAAAGCTATTTGCACAGGCTCTAATAATCTATCTAGTAAATCTTGTGATAATGATTCAAATATTTTTCTATCTAAGGTTTCTTCAATATGTAATGGCCCCTCTTTACTTGTTGTGATAAATGGTAATGATATTTTTGTTTTTTGTAATCCTGATAACTCACATTTAGCTTTTTCAGCAGCCTCAGTTAATCTCTGTAAGGCTTGTCTATCCCTTCTTAGATCAATATCATGTTTAGCAAGAAATTTTTCTGCAAGCCAATCAACTATTTTTGAATCAAAATTGTTTCCTCCTAGCTGTGTATCACCACAGGTGGCTTTAACATCAAATACACCATTAGAAATTTTTAATAAAGAAACATCAAATGTTCCTCCTCCTAAATCAAAAACCAAAACATTATTAGCAGAACTTTTTTCAAAACCATAAGCTAAAGCAGCAGCAGTAGGTTCATTTAGAATTCTGTCTACTTTTATACCAGCTAATATTGCGGAATCCTTTGTGGCTTGCCTTTGAGATTCATTAAAGTAAGCAGGCACTGTAATAACTGCAGAGTCAACATTATCTCCAAGATATGTTTCAGCATCATTAATTAATTTTCTAATCAATGAGCTTACTAATTCTTCGGGTGCATACTCTCTTTCTGTATTTGGACTAAGGACCCTAACGCTTCCAGTGGTATTAGCCTTTACGTTATAAGGGACAGAAATACTATTCTCATCTAATTCATCCCAGTCACTACCAATAAATCTTTTTAGGTTATAAAAAGTATTCTTAGGATTTAGAACAAGTTGTCTTCTTGCTTGATCTCCTATTACTATTTCCTTGTCTTTTGTAAATCCAACAATTGAAGGAGTGGTTCTCGAACCTTCAGAATTTGCAATAACAATTGGACGACCAGCTTCTATAACTCCAACAACAGAGTTAGTAGTACCTAAATCAATTCCAACTATTTGCCCCATGATTTTAGATCGCTAAATTAAAGCAAAATTTACTAATAATTAAATTAATTTTTATCTTAGATATTTACATATAATAGTAAAAATGAAATATTTTCAACTTAATTTAAATAAATAAGATTATTTATAACTTGTCAAAAAGAGTAGTATCTATTCTAAAACATCCATTACACATAAAGGTGTTGATGTAGTTAACCAAAATAAACTAAAATAAAACGGAGAGAGAGGGATTCGAACCCTCGATAAAGTTGCCCCTATACAGCATTTCCAGTGCTGCGCCTTCAACCACTCGGCCACCTCTCCCAAAAAAACCATTTTAACCCTTGGCCATCCCATTTTAGAGGAAAATTATTTGAAAAAGACTTTTACAGTCACTATTAAAAATAAGGAAACTGGAAAGGTCTACCAAGAGCAGGTTAATAGTCATGAGTACATTCTTAAGGAATTTGAAAAGAAAGGCTTCAAACTTGCTTTTTCATGTAGAAATGGCTGCTGTACAAGTTGTGCAGTTAAAATAATATCTGGTAGTTTGCAACAACCTGAAGCCATGGGTGTATCTCAAGCCTTAAAAGAAAAAGGTTATGCACTACTTTGTGTCGCTAAAGCGACTTCAGATCTTGAGGTGGAAACTACATATGAAGATGAAGTTTATGATTTACAATTTGGACAATATTTTGGGAGGGGAAATACAAGAGTTGCGCCACCTTGGGAATTTGAGGAAGATTAATCATCATGTTTAAATTAAGTGAAATAGATGAACTTGCAAATCAAGTAAACTTATCAAGTTTGTATGAAATAGCGAAGAACTCAGCTCAAATTGGTAATGAAATTCTAAAAATTAATTACAATAAAATTCAGAAAATATCATCAAAGGGTAGGAAAGGTGATCTAGTAACCAATGTGGATTTGGAAGTTGAAAATAAAATAAAAGAATATTTATTAGAAAAGACCCCAAACATATCGATCAATGCAGAGGAATCGGGTAAATTAAACAAATCCTCAGTATTAACATGGTGTATAGACCCATTAGACGGTACAACAAATTATTCTCATGGATATCCTTTTTTTGGAACTTCTATTGGTCTTGTATATAAAAACAAGCCAATTATAGGGGCTATTTCAGTACCCTATTTAAATGAGCTATATTCAGCCTGTATCGGTTTAGGATCATTCTGCAATGAAAGTGAACTTAAAGTATCTAGTCCTTCTAATCTTTCTGATAGTCTACTTGTAACTGGTTTCTCATATGATAGATTTGAGACAGAGGATAATAATTATGCTGAATTTTGTTATTTAACACATAAAACTAGAGGTGTTAGAAGAGGAGGTGCAGCCGCCGTTGATCTAGCATTTGTTGCGGCAGGTAAGGTAGATGGATATTGGGAAAGAGGATTGGAGGTTTGGGACTTAGCGGCCGGTGCTATTATTGTTAAAGAGGCTGGTGGTATTATTTCTGATTATCCATCAGGCGAATTTAATTTATGTTCAGGAAGAATATTAGCTTGTTCTCCCAGCCTTGAGAATGAATTAAAAAATGAACTAGATAAAGTCTCTCCATTAAAAAAAAATCTCTATACCTAAAATTAATTAAATATTAAAATGACAGATATAAAGGAAATTAAATTAGTCGATGTAAAAAATAACTCAAACATAATAAATAAATTAAATAGTGTTTATAAAGTATGGGGATATGAAGAGGTTTCACCCTCATTTATAAATACTTTAGAGACCATAAAAGGACGTGGCGTTATTGACGAAAATCAGGTTGTAGGAATAGTAAGTAATAATTCATTATGTCTTAGACCAGAAATGACAACATCAATTGTTAAATTGTCATCTACAAGATTAATAAATAAGAAAAGACCTGTAAGATTATTCACCAATGGAATGGTTTTTGATAAAAAACAAAATAATAAAAATTCATTTAAATTACAAGAAAAATTGCAGAGTGGAATTGAACTAATTGGATATGATACAAAATACCCGGAAATTGAAGTTATTAATATTTTGTTTGATTCAATCGATAATATTAATTTGAAGGATGGTTGTAATTTATTTCTACTAGTAAGCACCACAAAAATAATGGACTTAATACTGAACAAATATAAGAATAATAATTTTGAAGAAATTAAGAAAAGTCTTGTTAATTTTGATCAAGATAATTTATCTAAATTAGGAATAGATGATGATGATAAATATATTCTTAAAGATCTTTTATTCACACGAGGAGAGCCAATTGCAATATTAAATAAATTAAAAACTACATATGGTTCTAGTAAAACATTAGATGACTTAAATTTTTTATTTGAAACATTATCAAAAATATCAAACAAATATGGTGTTAAATTACAACTTGATCCTACTTTTCAACCTCACTTGAATTTATACGAAGGAATAGTTTTTCAACTAATAGGGGATAATGGTCAAAATAAAAGCGTCATTGCAAAAGGCGGAAGATATGATGAGTTAGTAAGATCATTTAGTCCTAATGAGAAAATATTTAATGGGATTGGATTTACAATTTCAGTAGATATTTTAAGAAATTTAATTAAGGAAGAAAAAACAGATAAAAAAAAGATTTTATTGATGTTTAAAGATTCTTATTTGTTAGAAAAAGGAATGAATGAACAAAAAGCTCAACAGAAAAAAGGAAATATTGCTGTCTTATATTTAAATCCATGTGATGATTTGGCTAAAGCTAATCAAATTATGAAAGAAAATAATTGTAGTGAGATTTTGTGGGTTAAATAAAACCTTTTAAAAATTTATTTAACTTTTAAATTCATATATTGTTCGGACAATACTCCTAATTAAACTTGATTAAGTAGTTTTTACGAAATAGGATTTATTATGTTTGATTTTTTTTAAATGGAAAAAGGCGAAATTCGTATTAATACCGAAAATATTTTCCCAATTATTAAGAAGGCGGTATATTCTGACCATGAAATCTTTTTAAGAGAACTTGTTAGTAATGGTGTTGACGCAATTAGTAAAAGAAGAATGGCCTCTATGGCAGGTGATTGCGAGAATACTGAGGAGGCTCAAGTAAAAATAACAATTAACCGTGAAAAAAATACGTTAACGATTTCCGATAATGGAATTGGAATGAATGATGAAGAAATTAAGAAGTACATAAATCAAGTTGCATTTTCTAGTGCTGAAGAATTCCTAACAAAATACAAAAAAGATAATGATGAATTTATAGGTCATTTTGGACTAGGTTTTTATTCAAGTTTTATGGTGGCAGATAGAGTTGATATATTAACTAAGTCGGCAATTGGAAAATCAAAAGCTTTCAAATGGTCTTGTGATGGATCGCCAAATTTCACGTTAGAGGAATCAGAAAGAGAGACAATTGGTACAGACGTTATTCTTCACCTACTTGAAGAAGAAAAAGAGTTTATCGAGCCTGAAAGGATTAAATCACTAATAAAAAAATATTGTGATTTTATGCCAATAGATGTCTTATTAGAAGGAGAGACAATCAATAAGAAAAATCCTCCTTGGAGAAAACAACCTAGTGAATTAAAAGATGAAGATTATATTGAGTTATATAAATACCTTTATCCTTTCCAGGGAGATCCACTGTTATGGATTCATCTAAATACAGATTATCCATATGACATACAAGGGATATTATATTTTCCAAAGTTATCAGGTAGAGCTGATTGGGAAAAGGGAGAAATAAAACTATTTTGCAATCAAGTATTCGTAAGCGATTCAATTAAAGAGATAGTACCAAAATACCTTTTACCTCTAAGAGGAGTTATTGACTCTACAGATATACCCCTAAATGTTAGTAGAAGTGCATTACAAACAGATAGAAAAGTAAGGTCTATATCATCATTTATCTCCAAAAAGATCGCTAATAAATTGAAGGATTTGATAAAAAATTCTCCAGAATTTTATGCAGAAATTTGGGATTCAATCTCTGCTTTTATTAAAATTGGTGCTATCGAAGATGAAAAATTTGCTGATTTAGTAAATAACAGTATAATTTTCGAAACAATAATAAATTCAGAGAGAGACGTAACTAAAGATATTGAAAATAAATCCCTCATCAAGTCTAATGATAAATATTTCACAACTCTCGCAAATTACAAAGAGCGAAATAAATTAACTGATTCTAAAAAAATAATTTACTGTTCAGATTTGATTGCACAATCTAGTGCTTTAAATATCTGTTTATCTGATAATAAAGAAGTTATTAAATCAGATCCCTTAATTGACGCGCAATTTCTTCCATGGTTGGAAAGTAAAAATGAAGATTATCAATTCCAAAGAGTAGATTCAGAAATAAATGAACTAGAAGATAAAGAATCTAAAGAAATTGTAGACAAGGATGGCAAATCAAATACAGATAATCTTAGAGATACGATAGTTAAGGCACTTAACAATGAGAAAGTAACAGTTAAAGTGCAGTCACTTTCAAGTAAAGATGCTCCACCAGCGATGATCTTGCTTCCAGAACAAATGAGAAGAATAAATGATATGGGCGCTTACATGGAACAAAAGATGCCTGGCTTACCTGAATATCATGTGCTCTTAATTAACAAAGAACATCCACTTATTGTTGGTCTTAATAAAATTACAGGCAGCAAAATAATTATTGATGAAAAAGATCCTATTGAGAATCCATTAGCATCAAAAATTGCTAATCATGTTTACGATATGGCTAAGCTTTCCGTTGGTGGATTAGATCAAGAACAGATAATTAATTTACAAAATAATAATGCCGAATTAATTTCAGAATTACTTAATTCAACAAATTGAGTCATGTGTTAGAATTTTTAAAGATATAACTTAAAAAATATGTCAAGAGTTTGCGAACTGACCGGTGCAAAAGCTAATAACGGAATGGCAGTGAGTCACTCACATATTCGTACAAAAAAATTGCAACAAGTTAATCTCCAAAAAAGGAGACTTTGGTGGGAAGAAGGCAAAAAATGGGTGAATATTAAAATTAGCACCAAAGCACTAAAGTCTATACAAAAAGTTGGTTTAGATAAATTTGCTAAATCAAATGGAGTTGATTTAAAAAAATTCTAAATTTGATGATAAATTTAGTTGTAAGTATATTAATACCTTTTATTTTTTTATTTAATTGTAATTCAGCATTAGCTTTTGACTTTGCTCCTGAAGTTGGAGATATTGCTCCAAACTTTCAATTAGAAGGTTTTAATAAAAACATAAAATCAAAAGATATTTGGGAATTAAATGATTTTCAAGGTAAGTGGCTTGTTATGTATTTTTATCCAAAGGACTTTACCGCAGGTTGCACTCTTGAAGCTAAAGGTTTTTCGGAATTAAAAAAAGATTTTTCAAAATATAATGCTGAAATTGTTGGTATTAGTGCTGATAATCAAAATTCTCATGAAAGTTTCTGCAGCGAGAAATCTATAAACTATACTTTATTATCCGATCCTGAAGGAATTATTAGCAATAAATATGGTTCATGGATTCCTCCATTTTCAGATAGAAATACTTTTTTGATTTCTCCAGAAGGGGAAATTTCTTATAGATGGATAAGTGTTTTACCTATAAATCATGCCAAAGAAGTACTTAATGTACTAAAGAAAAAAATATAAATTTTGCACGAACTTTCATTTGGAACTTGGTTAATTCACATCTCTTCGGTCATTGAATGGATATTTACCATCTTTGTTATATACAAAATTTCTACATATAAAGAATACATTTTATTTTTTTGGTTAAGCTTAGCTATGGTTCCAAACTTAATAGGAGCTATGTGTGCTATTACATGGCATATCTATGATAATCAAGATTTATTATATGGATTAGTGACGCTTCAAGGGATATATACATTTATTGGTAATACAACATTAGCTCTCGCATCGTTCACTATTTTTAAAAAGGAAGAGACTTATGAATGATTTATTTTTTAAATTTATAGAAAAATTAGGTTGCATTGATAACACATTATTGTTTGCATTATCAATAATTCCATACGCAATATTTTTGTTTTACTTATATAAAATCAAATCTGTTAATATTTTTGTAAAAACAGGATTTTCCTTAACTGTTTTATTCGTATTCATTACTATATTGATATCTATCTTTACACTAAATTACTATGATAAAACGCTTGTTGAGGTTGACTTCCTGCATGGCTTTGCAGAATCCTTCCTAACTCTAAGTGATTTTGTTATTTTGTTTGGATTTATAAAGTTGTTAAATAGCTTAGAAGTAAACAACTCTTAAGACCTTTTACAATTTTGTGTTTTTTAGGTAAAAGTATTAGAGAATAAATAAAAATAACGATTTTTTATGTTTACTACATTATTTGCAGCTGCAGATCCAGCAACTTTTTCTTGGTCTCCAAAGTGTGCCGTCGTAATGATTGCATGTAATGTTTTTGCTTACGCAATTGCTAGAGCAACAATAAGAAAACCTAATGAGGGTTTTGAAATACCTAATTCAAAATTCTATGGTGGTTTAAGTCACGCATCAGTCGTAGGTGCTAATTGCCTTGGTCATATTTTCGGGATTGGAGCAATCTTAGGATTAGCCTCACGTGGTGTTTTATAAAAATTTATTTATTAAATTTTTAATTATCTAACTTAAATTTTTTAACGATTTTATCTGCCATCTGATCAGGCATAAGTCCTAATTTTTCTTTACTCTGATCAGGTGAAGCATGATCAACTAAAACATCAGGTATACCTATTCTGTATACAGGAATGTTTATTTCATTATCGTTTAATAATTCAACTATTGCGGAACCAAATCCACCTATTAGGGTTCCCTCTTCCATAGTTACAACTTTTTGAATCCTACCTGCTAAGGGCATAATAAGATTTTTATCGATAGGTTTCACAAATCTTGCATTAATAAGACATGCATTAATGTTCATATTTTTTAGTATCTTTGCTGTTTTGATAGCTGATGCGACCATTGAACCATAAGCAATAATTAATATATCCTCTCCTTCTTCAAGAATTTCAGCTTCGCCTATACTTAAAGGTTCCCAGCCCTCATCCATTACAGCCACTCCTAAACCAGAGCCTCTGGGTATTCTTAGTGCTGTAGGACCGTTATAATTTATAGAAGTTATTAACATTCTCTGTAATTCAGATTCATCTTTAGGGGCCATCAATACAAAATTAGGTATAGATCTCATATAACTGATATCGTATTGACCTTGGTGCGTAGGACCGTCAGCACCAACTATCCCAGCCCTATCAAGTACGAACGAAACAGGTAGATTTTGTATACCAACATCATGAATTAATTGATCGAATGCTCGTTGAAGAAAAGTACTATAAATAGCTACAACAGGTTTAAGACCATCGCAAGACATTCCTGCAGCAAGAGTAACTGCATGTTGTTCTGCTATTCCTACGTCGATATATTGATCTGGAATATTTTTTTGCAATATATCTAAACCAGTTCCTGTAGCCATTGCTGCTGTAATGCCAACAACTTTGCTATCTTGTTCACATATCTTCAATAAAGTTTGACCAAATATTTTACTATAACTAACAGGTTTAGGTTTCTTAGATGGAATAGATTTCCCAGTAGTCAGATCAAATGCTGACTGAGCATGATATCCAACCTGATCAGCTTCTGCATAAGGATAACCCTTACCTTTTGTTGTGACAACATGAACAAGTACAGGTTTTTTAAGTTTGTGAGCAGCGTTAAAAGTATTAACTAAATTTCCAATGTCATGTCCGTCAATTGGACCCATATATGTAAACCCAAGTTCTTCAAAAACAGCTCCAACCTTAGGAACTGCAAGTCGTCTAACGCTTCCTTTAATATTTTTTAGTTCTTCTGGAATATCCTTACCAATTAATGGAATATTTTTTACACTTTCTTGAACACTATCGGACAAAAATTGCAATGGTGGACTAACTCTTACTTTATTTAAGTAAGATGAAAGTGCTCCAACTGGAGGTGAAATAGACATATCATTATCGTTTAATACTACAACTAAAGGAGTATTTGGTAAGTGACCTGCATGATTTATAGCCTCTAATGCCATTCCTCCAGTTAATGCTCCATCTCCAATAACAGCGACACATTTATAATTTTCACCTTTTCTATCTCTTGCTATTGCCATTCCTAAAGCAGCAGAAATAGATGTACTAGCATGTCCAGCACCAAAATGATCAAATTTACTTTCACTTCTTTTAAGATATCCTGCTACTCCATTTTGTTGTCTAAGAGAATCAAATTTACTAAAACGTCCAGTTATTAATTTATGAGGATAACCTTGATGTCCTACATCCCAAACAACTTTATCTAAGTCAAGATCAAGAGTTTGATATAAAGCCAACGTAAGTTCAACAACACCTAATCCAGGACCAAGATGTCCACCACTAGTAGAGACTACCTGAAGATGTCTCTCTCTAATTTGACAGGCAATTTCCTCTAATTGTGAAATTGTTAAGCCATGAAGTTGATTTGGATGACTTAACTCACTTAAAAGCATTTAACAAAAATTGGTATCTATATAATCTAAAACGTAGAGGTGCAAAATGAGTATTTTTTTTGAAATAGATCATGTAATGTTTTATTAGATTAATAATTAATGCTAAAAATATATATATGAATGATTATTTTGAAAAAATACTTCAAGCGGAAGTCTATGAAGTAGCTAAAAAAACACCGCTAGAGAAAGCACATAATTTGAGTAATACTCTTAATAATGAAGTTTTTCTAAAAAGAGAGGATCTTCAAGATGTATTTTCATTCAAAGTAAGAGGTGCATATAACAAAATGAGTAAGCTAACCAATTCCCAGCTTTCTCAAGGAGTAATTACTTCAAGTGCTGGTAATCACGCTCAAGGTGTTGCTCTTAGTGCTCTCAAGCTAAATTGCCAAGCGACAATATTAATGCCCATTACAACACCACTTGTAAAAGTTAATGCTGTGAAAGAGTTAAAAGCAAAAGTTATATTATTTGGTGATAATTATGATGAAACTTACAAAGAAGCAATAAGGATTAGCAAAGAAAGAAATTTATGTTTTATTCATCCCTTTGATGATCCAGATGTAATAGCAGGACAAGGAACTATAGCTATTGAACTTGAACAGCAACTAAAGGAAAAACCCTATGCAATTTATATTGCTGTTGGTGGTGGAGGATTGATATCAGGAATATCCTTATATATTAAAAAAATATGGCCTGAAGTAAAAATAATTGGTGTAGAGCCTGAAGATGCAGACGCTATGACAAAATCTTTAGAAGAATCAAAAATTGTGGAATTATCTTCTGTTGGTCAATTTGCTGATGGAGTGGCGGTTAAAAAAATTGGTAAAAATACTTTTGATATTGGCAGAAAATATATAGATAAGATGATTACCGTTAATACTGATGAAATATGTGCAGCTATAAAAGATGTTTTTGAGGATACTAGATCAATACTAGAGCCCGCAGGAGCATTATCAATTGCAGGGATGAAAAAAGATATTTTAAATTCGAACCATTCAAATAGAAAAATGGTTGCAATTGCATGTGGTGCAAATATGAATTTTGAGCGGCTTAGATTTGTCGCAGAAAGAGCAGAACTTGGTGAGTGCAAAGAAGTAATGATGGCTGTTGAAATTCCTGAACGAGCTGGAAGTTTAATTGATTTTTGTAAGTTACTTGATAATAGAAATTTAACTGAATTTAGCTACAGGATGTCGAATTCTAAGAATGCCCAGATCTTTGTAGGCGTTCAAGTCTATGGATTAAATGATAAAAAAAATCTTTTAAATGTATTTAGAAATTCGGAGTACTCATTTATTGACATAAGTGATGATGAATTATCTAAAAATCATCTAAGACATATGGTAGGAGGGAGATTACCAAAGAATTTTAAAGAAATGGATAATAGAAACTTTGTTGAGCTTTTATATAGATTTGAGTTTCCTGAAAGGCCTGGCGCATTGATAAACTTCTTAAATAATATGAAATCTAATTGGTCTATAAGCGTATTTCACTATAGGAATTATGGAGCTGATGTTGGAAAAATTGTTATTGGAGTTTTAATCGATAAAAATGAGATTTTAGAGTGGAATAAATTTGTAAGAATTCTAGGCTATAAATTTTGGGATGAAACTCAAAACGATACATATAGATTATTCCTTGGTGCATCAGATTAAATTTAAGGTAAATTAGGAAAGATTTCGGTAATTAAAATCAATCAATCTGATCTAAATGCCACGCCAATATCTGATATAGATATAGTTACTAAAGTTGAAGCTGTTCTATATTTGAAAGGCAGACCAATAACAAAAAAGGATCTTTCAGAAATTACTAATTCTGATATAAACTCAATAAATGATGCAATTAAAGATCTAAAAAATAAATACTCTAATCCCAACTCAGCTATTGAATTAAATGCAGTTAATAACAGTTTTTCTCTCGAACTAAAATCTAGTCTTAATGAATTCGTCGATGATTTACTTCCTTCTGATTTAAAAACATCCGTATTAAGGACATTGGCTACTATTGCGATCAAAAAAAAGATCCTACAATCGGATCTTATACTTCTTAGAGGTTCAGGTGCTTATGATCATATTAAAGAATTATTAGAAAAGAAATTTATCGTCAAACGAAAGCAAAAAGATGGTAGATCATATTGGTTATCATTATCAGAAAAGTTTTTTCAAACTTTTGCTGTAAGTAATGAATATCTCTCAAATATAGGAAGCAGCAATAATAAGTAAATGTTAGGATATATTAAATTACTACAAGATAATGTTATCTGAGATTTTTGCAGTTCTGGGCCAAACTTTATCAATTTATTCTTTCATATTGATAATAAGAATTTTACTTACATGGTTTCCAGGTATTGATTGGAGTAACGGTGTTTTATCTGCATTAACTTCTATTACAGATCCTTATTTAAACATTTTTAGAGGTATTATCCCTCCAATAGGTGGATTTGATATTTCATCCTTATTAGCTTTTTTACTTTTAAATGTTATACAAAATTTAATTACAAATCTCCAGTATGCAAGCTTAGGTTATAGCTGAACTTATCTATCATCTCCAGAACCTCTTATCTTTCCTTTAGCAGCTCTTAATTTTAATTTTTCAAGGTTTTGTAATGCAACATCCTCTAAATTGAAATTTAATTCTGTACAAAGATTTGATATGTACCACAAAACATCTCCTAATTCTTTTTTAATACCTAATTTTGATTCGTTATCAAATATTCCATTTTTATCTCTTATAACCTTTTTCACTTTTTCTGCCACCTCACCAGCCTCTCCAACTAAACCAAGAGTTGGATAAATATTATTTGAGCCTAAATCTGGATATTGTGCTGTTTCTCTAGCTTTTTTCTGATAAGTTTTAAAATCCATGACTTAAATAACTAACTTTGGGTATGGTAAATTTATTTATATCTAGCAATATTATCTATATATGTCGAATATTGATTTAAAAAGAAGAACAAAAATAGTAGCAACTATTGGCCCTGCAACTCAATCTGAAGAGATAATTACAAATTTAATTAAAGCTGGAGTAACAACATTCAGATTAAATTTCTCTCATGGAGATCATAAAGATCATGCTGAGAGAATTAAAACCATAAGGGAAGTATCAAAAAAGTTAGATATAGATATTGGAATTCTGCAAGATCTTCAAGGACCTAAAATACGATTAGGGCGCTTTAAAGATGGGCCAGTAAAAGTTAAAAAAGGCGATAAATTCACACTGACATCAAATGAAGTCGAATGTACAAGTACTATTGCAAATGTAACCTACGACAAACTTTCTCAAGAAGTTAGCGAAGGGAAAAGAATACTTTTAGATGATGGAAAAATAGAAATGATTGTAGAAAAAGTTGATAAAAAAGCTAACAATTTGCAGTGTATTGTAACTGTGGGAGGGGTTCTTTCAAACAATAAAGGTGTTAATTTTCCAGATGTTCAATTATCAGTAAAAGCATTAACAGAAAAAGATAAAGAGGACTTAAAATTTGGTTTATCTGTAGGAGTTGATTGGATAGCACTAAGTTTCGTAAGAAATCCATCCGATATAAATGAAATAAAAGATTTAATAAATAAAAATGGGCATTCAACTCCTGTTGTCGCAAAAATAGAAAAATTTGAAGCAATTGATCAGATCGATTCAGTATTGCCCTTATGTGATGGGGTTATGGTTGCAAGAGGTGATTTGGGAGTAGAAATGCCTGCTGAAGAAGTTCCTCTTTTACAAAAGGAATTAATAAGAAAAGCTAATACATTAGGTATCCCAATAATTACAGCGACTCAAATGCTTGATTCTATGGCTTCTAACCCAAGACCAACTAGGGCTGAAGTTAGTGATGTTGCAAATGCAATTCTGGATGGTACAGATGCTGTAATGCTTTCAAACGAAACTGCAGTTGGCGATTACCCTGTAGAAGCAGTTGAAACGATGGCAACCATAGCGAGAAGAATTGAAAGGGATTATCCACTTAAGGCTATTGAAAGCCACTTACCCAGTACGATCCCAAATGCTATTAGTGCAGCAGTAAGTAATATAGCTAGACAACTTGATGCAGGAGCTATAATCCCTTTAACTAAATCAGGTTCCACCGCTCGAAATGTAAGTAAGTTCAGGCCACCAACACCTATCTTGGCAACTACTTCAGAGAGAAGTGTAGCGAGAAGATTGCAACTTGTTTGGGGAGTTACTCCAATAGTAGTTAAAAATGATCAAAGAACAGCAAAAACTTTTAGTTTAGCTATGCAAATTGCTCAGGAAATGGGGATCCTAAATCAAGGAGATTTAGTAGTCCAAACCGCAGGTACATTAACTGGAATTAGCGGCTCTACAGATTTAATAAAAGTCGGTTTAGTAAGAAAGATCGTATCAAGAGGAATTTCAATAGGGGAAATCGGTGTTACAGGTAAAGCCAGAATAATAAAAAATAATCTTGATATGTCCTTAATTTGCCCAGGAGAAATATTAATTGTTCCGGAGGAATTAATGCAAAATATTCCACTGAGTAAAAATATTGCCGGAATTGTTACGAACCAAAATGTAAATGATGTTTATGCTTTGTTTAACAAAAATAATAAAAAGATTTCTACAATTTGTAATTTAGAAAATATCGATAATCATCAAATCAGTAATGGCGACCTTATTACACTCCAGCTTAATGAAGGTGTTATATATATGGGACAAATTGAAGATGACGATGCAATAGATAAATATAAATATGTCTAGGAATATATCAATAAAAGAAGCCTTAGGCATGGCCACAAAAACTTTAGTTTCGAACAAATTGAGAAGTTCGTTAACAATGCTTGGAATAATCATCGGAAATGCTTCAGTTATTACACTTGTTGGACTTGGTAGAGGTGCTCAAACATTAGCAAAAAACCAATTAAGTAATTTAGGAGCCAATGTTTTATTCATTGTTCCCGGAAATAATGACACAAGAAGAAGAGGTATTTCATTTCCTAAAAACCTAGTTTTAGAAGATGCAATAGCAATAAGCAATCAAGTCCCAACAGTTAAAAAAGTAGCACCTCAAATCTCTGCTAACGAAATAGTGCAATCAAATTCTAAAAGTTTAAATATATCAATTGCTGGAGTTACTCCTGAATTTCTTGAAGTAAGAAGCTTTGAAGTAGATAAGGGTAGATTTTTATCAAAAAGTGATGTTAATAGTGCAAGAAGTTATGTTGTAATAGGTCCTGATCTTAAAGACGAATTTTTCAAAGATAAATCTTCATCACTTGGAAAAAAAATCAGAATTAAAGACCACACTTATGAAATTATCGGAATATTAAAACCAAAAGGTGCAGTATTTGGTAGTAATCAAGACAAAAATGCATATATTCCATTAACCACCATGGTCAATAGGATTACAGGAAAGGACCCTACTTATGGAGTAAGTTTAAGCTTCATTAGTGTTGAAGCGATAAATAAAAATGCAACTAGTGCCGCTAAATTTCAGATTACTAACTTATTAAGGCAAAGACATAAAATAATCAGAGATGATGACTTTGCGGTTAGATCACAAGAAGATGCATTGAATATAGTAACCAACATAACAAGTGGACTAACGTTTTTATTGGCTGGTATTGGGGCAGTATCTTTAGTGGTTGGAGGCATAGGAATCATGAATATTATGCTCGTTTCTGTAAGCGAAAGGACTGAAGAGATTGGACTTAGAAAAGCAATAGGTGCTAAACAGTCAGATATATTAGTTCAATTTTTAATTGAGGCATTGATTTTATCTACAATTGGAGGATTAATTGGAACAACGACTGGATTATCAGGTGTTTTTCTTTTATCTCTGATAACACCTCTTCCTGCATCAGTAGGAATTACAACTACTCTTTCCACCATGATCATTTCAGGATCAATAGGCTTAATCTTTGGCGTTTTACCTGCAAAAAGAGCTTCTAAGTTAGATCCAATTGTTGCATTGAGAAGTTTATAAATTAAATTTATAATAATGCTCAATTTTTATAAATTTATTGAGATACTGGTGAGTCTTCAATCACTAGTAATAACATCAATGTTACCTGTTTATATTCCACTACCTTTTATATATAAATCTAGTAATAACTTTGAGTTGCCTATCACATGGCAAATTCCGACCATAATTTTATTAACACTTATATTTCATAAAAAAGTTGTTTTACGAGCATTTTCTATATATATAATTTTGGGATTATTAATATTTCCTATCTTCCATCAAGGAGGTTCAATAGGTTATTTGCTTACTCCAAATTTTGGTTATTTATTAGGTTTATATCCATTAATAAATATAATTGATAATTTAAATAATATAAATAAAATAAACATTGGAAACTTTTTAAAAAATGGATTTTTAGCAATAGGTGCTATGCATTTAACTGGAATATTTTACAACTTCATACAAATTATTTTCTACAGTCAATTTAATTTATTTTTATATAATTTAGGGAAATACTCATTAGGTAAGATTGGATATCATTTTTTAATGCTTTTTCCACTTTTATTACTTATTAAACCTATAGAACGTATAAAACGTAGTAAATAATGATTAATAAAACACAAACAAAAATATATTTTTTATCTCTAAGTATTTTTATTGTTCTAATAGATCAATTTACAAAATATTTAATGTTTTATAATAAAAAATTATTTATTAATAAAGATTTTCTTTTATTCAAATTAGACTTTGTAAAAAATTACGGAGCAGCATTTAACATATTTAGTGGAAGTAGAATATTCTTATCTTTAATAAGTATTTTGTTTTCAATATTACTTATTTATTTAATATTTAAGAAAAATACTTTAAACTCATTCGATCTATATTCTTACAGTTTTATACTTGGGGGAACTGTTGGTAATGGTATAGATAGAATATATAAAGGTTTTGTGGTTGATTTTATAAATTTAAACATTATAAATTTTCCAGTATTTAATATTGCTGATATATCTATCAATATTGGGTTTATTTTTTTACTGTATAACATTTTTAAAACTAATCAATAAAATGAATTACTTGAAATTAAACTATATAAAATATATATTATTAATATTATTTCTATATATTTTATTTTCGATATTTATAAGAATAGTAAATATTTATAACCTTATATTTTTATTAGTAATGGTTTATATATTTTATATTTTAGATAAAAAATTATTTAAAAAAATAGTTTATAAAGTTATATATAAAAATAAAAAAAATACACTTTCATTCAAAAATACATATGGTGCTGCCAAGATAAGTTTGGAAGGGGTCGAGAAAATTAATAAAAAAATTAACGATAAAGTAAAAGTTGAACTTTTAAATTACCAAAAAAACAAACTAGAGTCCCAATTAAAAACAGGAGATTATAAAGTTACTCTTTTTGGAGCAGGTTCCTCAGGAAAAACATCTATAGCAAGATCTTTATTAAAAAATATTGTCGGACAGACTTCCGCAAAAATAGGTACAACAAAGCAAATTAATAGCTATAAGATTCGCATCCCAATTTTAAAAAGAAACATTAATATACTTGATACTCCGGGTTTATTCGAACCATCTAAATTAGGAGAAGAAAGAGAAAAAGCAACAATTATACAAGCATCAAATTCCGACTTAGTTCTCTTTGTGTTAGATCAGGACATAAATAAATACGAAAACTATTTAATTGATGAATTACTAAAATTAAGAAAAAAAATAATAATAGTTCTAAATAAATGTGATTTGAGGTCTAAAGATGAAAATAACCTAATCAAAGAAAATATAATTTCTATAACTTCCGCTAGAAAAAATAAAATTTCCGTTGTTCAAACAATTGCTGTACCTCATAAATCTCCCTTTATAAAATCAGATGCTTTAAATTTAGTACCAGAGGTAGGAAGTTTATTTAGAGAAATAATTGAAACCCTTGATAATAATGGTGAAGAGTTATTGGCGGATAATATTCTTTTTCGCTCAAATAAGTTAGGTATTAAAAGCAAAAATTTCGTACAAGAACAAAGATATTTAATGTCAAATAAAGTGATTAATAAATATATGTGGATAACAGGAGGAGTAATACTAGTTAATCCACTACCAGCTGTTGATTTCCTTACTACTACCTCTGTAAACCTTCAAATGATAATGGAGTTATCAAAAATATATGAAATAAAGCTTACAAAAAAAGATGCAAAAGATTTGGCGACTTCATTGCTAAGCGCATTGGCTAAACAAGGAATACTAAAAGGGGGTCTCGCCATTCTTTCTCATGCTTTAGCAACAAGCTTGACTAAAATATTATTATCTAAATCTATACAATCAGTTACAGCAGGCTGGTTAATAAGAATAGTAGGACTAAGTTTGATTGAATATTTTAAAAATGGTCAAGATTGGGGAGATGGAGGAATTCAAGAAGTAGTAGATAAAATGTATAGAATAAGTAAAAGAGAAGATATTTTAAATAATTTCGTAAAAGAAGCTATTTCAAAAATTGAAATGAAAAAACATTTTAAATCAAATAAAAGTTTGCCTCCATTTACTAATTAATATTGGATAATTGATCATTTAGATAAGTTCTGAAATCAAAGATAGTTATTAATAGTAAATAAGCAATGCAAATAGCTATAGAGATAAACCCTGTTACTATTGCAATAATTTTTGGTCTACCCATATTCATTAGTTAAGCATCTAGAAGTCTCAAAAGTTCTTCAATATGAGAATCTTTTGTATTGTAATTTCCCATGACAACCCGTAAAAAATATTTACCTTTAAATTTTGGTCTAGAAAGCATAAAATTATTGTTAATTAGTTCATTTACTTTAGATTGAGTCCATGCATCAGAGTCTTTTGGCTCAAGTTTATTTGGTAAGAATGAAACAATATGAAGAGGACCTGAATATATATCAAATTTATTTTTACTAATATTTTTTACAAAAAAATCTTTTCTTTTAATTGATGATCTTAAAATATTTTCTATTCCTTTGAGACCTAAAAAACGTAACCCAAGCCATAGTTTGATAACCTCTGCAGGTCTAGAACCTTGAATGCCTATTTCTCCTCTATTTATAATATTTTCTTTAGATGATATATATGGTAGTCCAGTATTAAAAGTATTTTCTAAAGTACTCATATTTGAAACCAATAACAAAGATGAAGTCTTTGTAATGCCAATAATTTTTTGTGGATTTATCGTTATCGAATTAGCCTGATTAATATTATTTAGACCTTCTATTGGAATAGAAGTTATAGCAAAAATCCCTCCAATTGAACCATCAATATGTAACCATATGTTTCTTTGTTTACAGATTTCACTTATTTCTTTAATAGGATCAATGGCTCCTCTTACAGTTGTCCCAAGGGTGGCAACAATAGCAAATATTTTTTTATTTTCTATTGAACATTTATCTAAAGAGTTTCTCAGATCGTTTATATCCATTCGACCTTGATTATCAGTTTTAATCCTGACAAGATTCCTAGTATCAAGACCCATTACTCTTATACATTTAACGAAAGAAGAATGAGCATCTTCACTAACAAGTAATACAGAATTAGGATTTGTACCTAATCCAGCATTATTTCTAGCTGCAATAAGTGCATTCAGATTACTTAATGTACCTCCGCTAGCAGCTATACCTCCTGAGAAATCATTAAACCCTATTTTCTTGGAAAACCATTTGCATAATGATTCCTCAAGTAAGGTTACACTTGGTGATAACTCGTAAGCGAGAAGATTATTATTTAAACCAGCAGCAATTAAATCTCCCAAAATAGAGAAAATTAAAGGTGGGGGATCAAGGTGAGCTAGTGAGCCAGGATGAACGGGATTAAATGAATTATTCAAAAGAGATTCAATCTCAGAAAACAAATCTTCCTCAGAGTTACCATCTTCCGCAGGCATAATACAATTGAAACTCTCATCAAAAGGTAAAGGACCATTTTTATCAGCTTTAGAAAACCAGTCACAAAGAGTTTGACTTGCTCTATTGAGAAGAGTAATCAATTTGTCATTAGTCCCTAAATTTGAGGGGAAATATAAATCTTTATTATTAATTAAATCTTCAGCCATCAGATAAGATATCTATTAATAATTCTATTCTCAATCTTGGTAAATGAGATATATTTTTGAAAATGGAAATAGTAATGAAGAACAACAACAAAAAAATTCAAAATACACTTTGTGGATGAATTCGATATTAAGAAGATCCAAAGAAATTGGAAAAGTTGAGCTACCAATCTGTTCAATAATTTTAGATGAGAGAGGAAGATGTATCGGGAGAGGGGTTAACAGAAGAAATATAAATAAAGACCCATTAGGTCATGCTGAGATAATGGCACTTAGGCAGGCATCTCTAATAAAAAATGATTGGAGATTTAATGAATGTACTATTATCACAAATTTAGAACCTTGTACTATGTGTTCCTCTGCACTTATTCAAGCACGGATGGGCAAAGTTATTTTTGGGGCTTACGATAAGAAAAGAGGTGGATTAGGTGGTTCAATTGACCTATCAAAACATGAAAGTGCTCATCACAAAATGGAAATAATTGGAGGCATCCTAGAAGATGAATGCAGTCAAATTTTACAGATTTGGTTCAAAAAGTTGAGGACTCAAAAATAGAAAATTTCTTTAGCTCACTATCAAATAGGTTTAATAATCTATCAACATTCTCCTCACATGAATTAAAACCCATTAGCCCTACACGCCACACCTTCCCGGATAATTCTCCAAGTCCATTTCCTATCTCAATTCCAAAGTTTCTTAAGAGATGATTTCTAAAACCATCCCCATCAACTGCTGGAGGTATTTTAACTGTGGTTAAAGTTGGTAATCTATAATCCTCTGATACATGTAATTCCATACCAAGACTTTCTAAACCATCCCACAATTTCTTTGCATTAGTATTATGTCTATTCCAAACATTTTCTAAACCCTCATTAGCAATTAATCGTAAACCTTCACGAATCGCAAAATTCATGTTTACTGGAGCAGTATGATGGTAAACACGATCAGAACCCCAATACTTATTTAATAGAGATAAATCTAAATACCAGTTAGGCACTTTTGTTTTTCTTGAACCTAATTTTTCTTCAGCTCTTTTATTCATAGTAAATGGGCTTAATCCTGGGGGACAACTTAATCCTTTTTGACTACAACTGTATGCTAGATCAATTTTCCATTCGTCTATCAATAATTCTAAAGCGCCAAGTGAAGTAACTGCATCAACTAAAAACAAGCAGTTATTTTTTCTACATATATCGCCAATCCCATCAAGAGGTTGTAGAACACCACTCGATGTTTCAGCATGGACAATAGCAAAAATGGCTGGTTTTTTAGTTTCTATTTCATACTTAATTTCCTCATATGTAAAAGCCTCACCCCATGGTTTTTCGATAACAGAAACTTGAGCTTTATATCTAGTTGACATATCAACTAATCTATCTCCAAAATATCCTTTTTTGGCAATCAAAATTTTTTCTCCTTCTTCAATAAAATTAGCTATTGAAGCTTCCATAGCAGCACTACCAGTACCACTCATTGGAAGTGTAAGACGATTATTGCACTGCCATGTATACCTTAAAAGTTGCTGTACATCAGACATCAATGAGATATATGCTTCATCTAAGTGACCAATAGGATTCAAAGAAAGAGCGCTTAAGACTTCTGGATGAGCATTTGATGGACCAGGACCTAATAAAAGTCTAGAGGGAACATAAGTCTTTGAGAAATGAGATAAATTCTCCTTATTTAAAGCCGGAATAAGTTTTGCTTCTGTCAAAGCATTACATTTAATTACCTTTAAATTAGACTAATATCGTCGCTTAAGCGATATTTATTTAAAGAAATTAATTCAATTTAAATAATTAAGTAAATAATTATTAAAGTTATGACTTGAAACACTGAAAGAAGACATCAAGTGTTGAAAAAAGTTACGGTTGATACATAATAAGAATCATCAAGTAATTAATTTCATAGAAGGTATCTTATAAGTTATGTCTAAGTCTCCACAAGATGTTTTAAGTCAAATTAAAGATGAAGGAATTGAACTCATCGATTTAAAATTTACTGACATCCATGGTAAATGGCAACATTTAACTCTTACATCAGACATGATAGAAGAGGATTCATTTACAGAAGGTCTAGCATTTGATGGTTCATCAATAAGAGGTTGGAAAGCAATTAATGCCTCAGATATGTCAATGGTTCCTGATGCAAGTACAGCATGGATAGATCCTTTTTATAAACATAAGACGTTAAGTATGATTTGCTCTATCCAAGAGCCTAGAAGCGGTGAGCCTTATGATAGATGCCCAAGATCATTAGCTCAAAAAGCTTTAAAGTACTTAGAATCCACTGGGATTGCTGATACAGCATTTTTTGGACCAGAACCAGAATTCTTCTTATTTGATGATGTGAGATACGACTCAAAAGAAGGTTCCTGCTTTTACAGTGTAGATACAATTGAAGCTCCTTGGAACACAGGAAGAATTGAAGAAGGTGGAAATTTAGGGTACAAGATCCAATACAAAGAAGGTTATTTTCCAGTTTCTCCAAATGATACTGCGCAAGACATCAGATCTGAAATGCTACTTTTAATGGGTGAATTAGGCATACCCACAGAAAAGCATCACCATGAAGTTGCTGGAGCCGGCCAACACGAACTTGGAATGAAATTCGATTCGTTAATAAATTCTGCTGATAACGTAATGACTTATAAATACGTTGTCAGGAATGTTGCTAAAAAATATGGGAAAACTGCAACGTTTATGCCCAAGCCTGTATTTAACGATAATGGAACTGGAATGCATGTTCACCAAAGTTTATGGAAGAGTGGGCAGCCACTATTTTTTGGTGAAGGAGCATATGCAAATTTATCTCAAACAGCAAGATGGTACATCGGAGGCATACTTAAACATGCCCCATCATTCTTAGCATTTACTAACCCAACTACAAATAGTTATAAAAGATTGGTTCCAGGATTCGAAGCACCTGTAAATCTAGTTTATTCTGAGGGGAATAGATCAGCTGCAGTAAGAATACCTTTAACAGGTCCAAGCCCTAAAGCTAAAAGATTAGAATTTAGATCAGGTGACGCACTTGCAAATCCTTATTTAGCATTTTCTGTAATGATGCTTGCTGGTATTGATGGAATTAAAAATCAAATTGATCCTGGTGATGGAGTAGATGTAGATTTATTTGAACTTCCAGCTGATGAACTTGCAAAAATTGATACAGTACCTTCATCTCTAAATGACTCACTTAATGCGCTAAAAGCAGATAAGGATTATCTATTAGCTGGTGGAGTATTTACTGAAGATTTTATTGATAACTTTATCGATATAAAATACGAAGAGGTACAACAACTAAGACAAAGGCCTCATCCACATGAATTCTTCATGTATTACGATGCATAATTAAAAGAACACATTAGTTTAAATAAATCAATTTGAGAAATATCACAAAATATTCTCAAATTGATTTTTTTTTTGTTGGAATATAGATATATAAATTGAAAAATGGCTAGAGAATCTATTTCAAAAATTGCTTATAAAACGCTACAACAGAGTAAAAGCATTGCAGGTTTTGCTCATAAGCAGATTAGTTCAAGATTAATGAATTTTATTCTTCCCGATTCTAAGCTTGAAAATTTTAATATAGATAAGGATCTTCTAATGCAAATCCAAAATTCAATGGATATCTTAAGAGAAGAAGATTGGAATGATGCAGAAAAAAATATATATCCAAAAAAATTATTGTTTGACGAGCCATGGCTTAGATATCTAACTCAATATCCTAGAATTTGGCTCGATATGCCTAATACATGGGATAGACGTAGAAAACAAAACTTTGATGATCTTCCAAAATCAATTGATAAAGATAATTATCCTCAATATTACTTGAGAAATTTTCATCATCAAACAGATGGTTATTTATCAGATTTTTCAGCTAGCATTTATGACCTACAAGTAGAGATACTTTTCAATGGAAGTGCTGACTCAATGAGGAGAAGAATAATTAAACCAATAAAAGAAGGACTTGAAATTTTTAGCGATAGAAAAAAAGTTCTATTAAAATTCTTGATGTGGCTACAGGATCAGGAAGAACATTAAAACAATTAAGAGCCGCATTTCCTAAAGAAAAAATTACAGGAATTGATTTATCTGATTCATACTTAAAAGAGGCAAGTAGATATATTTCAGATTTAGATGGTGATTTAATTCAGTTAATAAAAGGTAATGCTGAAGAATTACCTTTTGAAAATGATAGTTTCCAATGCATTTCTTGTGTTTACTTATTTCATGAATTACCGAGAACAATTAGAGCTAAAGTATTCAATGAATTTTTTAGAGTTCTTGAACCTGGTGGGATTTTAGTATTAGCTGATTCAATTCAAATAAGTGATTCACCTGACTTTACGTCAGTAATGGAAAGCTTCTATAAATCTTTTCATGAGCCTTTTTATTGTGATTATATAAAAGAGGATATAGATTCTAAAATAGAAGAAGTAGGGTTTAAGGATGTAAAATCAAATTCCTTTTTTATGACCAAAGTATGGTCTGCTGTAAAGTAAATAAAAACTTCTATGACTTATTGGGATAAAGATACTGTTAAGCTTGTTCAAACTCTTAGTGAAAAATTAAAAATAGATCATTCTAAATGGCATAAAGATAAGGGGAATAAATATAAACGATCTGCAGAACTAATTTCGGCGGGATTATGCCATTTAATTATTTCTTGTAATGAGAAGGAAACTATTGAGTATATAGAAGAAAGTATTAAATGGTTAAAAGAGATTAACGTAGATCAACCCTGCCCTAGTAAAAATCACCTTTTTAAAGCCAACTGAAGCCTATTACCTTTACTACTCCACCTAATATCATCAAAACATTCATTTATAATGTATAGGCCACGGCCATTTACACTACTTATTTTTTTTGGTAATTTGTATTCTCTTTTTTTTATTTCTAAACCATTACCTTGATCTTGAATTTGCCAAACACACCAATTAGGAGTAATTATTCTTCTTACTCTAATATTTTTTTTAGGATCTAATTTATTTCCATGTTTTACTGCGTTAACAAGAGCTTCATGTAAACCAAGTTTTATAAGATAGCTTGATTGAGAATTATTGATAGGTTCTAATAATTGATCTACAAATTCATTTAACTGTAATGATGATTCGAATTCGTAGTTTGACCAGTTAATCTTTGGTCTTTTAAAAAATTTTTTAAAAATATTTTTGCCCCGAAATAAGGACATAATAATATTTTGATACTGTTTTAATTTTAACTTATTGAATACCTCAATTTAAAGAATATTATTATGTCTCTCTGCAATAGCAGGATGCCGTAGGATGGAATCCATAAGTCTTACTCCTCGTAGTTGATTTATTAACGGCATATGTCCATCAGGAGCGTCCAACGACCAGCAAAAAGATCCAGGATATCTAGTCCATAAGCCCTCTTTTTTCCAACCTATTTTTGGCCACATTAATTCATATTTTTTCCCTACTGATTTTAATATCTTTGCTTGAATTGAAAATCCAAATCTACCAGTAGAATAAATAGTCCATAATCTATCTATTGTTTCTAGATCTTTTCCTGACATATTTTTAACTTCACTGTAGAAAACATATCCACGTTTTTCAGCTAATTTTCCAGCTAATTTTCGTAAGTAGGAACTTGTTAATCTATCTGCATCTTCAAATTTTTGCTCAACTAACATCAATTGCAAATCTTCATAATTAATACCAATATCTGAATATGTATTAAACCAATTATTGAATTTAGTGTTTTTAAAGAATTCAGGCTTAAATTTTTTTAAAACTTGCAATATCCAACCAGCAGCCCAGTCATCCCCTTCACTATCAAAAATATCAAAAAGTGATGGGCCAAGATTAAAAATATTTTCGACTTCAGATTGTATTTGATTTAATGAATTTATTCTTTTTCTTTGATTGGAATCTACAAATTTTTTTATAAAATCTAATGTAGCATTACTATAGTTATCCTGTTCTTTGTTATTCATTTTAAAAAATCAATTTAAAAAAATAAAAACTATCCATGTATTTCAAAAGAAAAGAACTAGAGAAATTTAGATGTTTTAAAGGACCACTTATAGATGTTAGGAGCCCGAGTGAATATTATAAAGGACACATGCCTAATTCTATTAATATTCCACTATTTGATGATGATGAGAGATCTATAATTGGTACAATTTATAAAAAAGAAGGTAGAAAAAAAGCAGTCATAGAGGGATTAAAATTTTTTGAAAAAAAAATGGAATTACTTCTTGATAATTTATTCAAGAGTATTGAGTCTCATTCAACTATTCCTTATAAAAATAATGAATTATTTATCAGGATATATTGCTCTAGAGGAGGAATGCGTTCACAAAGTATTGGATGGTTATTAGATAAATTTAAATTAAATATAGTTACACTTAATGGCGGATACAAAATATATAGAAGATGGGTATTAGACAGTTTTTCAAATAAGTTGAATTTAGTAGTTATTGGCGGGAAAACAGGAACAGGGAAGACAAGATTATTATCATTACTTGAGAAATATAAATATCAAACTATTGATCTTGAAGGATTTGCTTGTCATAGAGGAAGTACATTTGGAGGTTTAGGAATGAAAAAACAACCTTCAAATGAGCAATTTGAAAATATAATTGCGGAAAAATTAAATTCTTTTAAATGTTCTAATAATATTTTTGTAGAGGCTGAAAGTGCAAATATAGGTAAATGTAAAATTCCGCATGAATTCTTTAATCAGATGAAAAACTCTAGAAGGATTGAAATTATAAGGAGCGAATCTAACAGGTTAGATGAGTTAATAGATACTTATAGTGTATTTAAAAAAGAGGAACTCAAAGAATCAGTACTAAGGATAAAAAAAAGACTAGGACCGCAAAGAACAAAAATAGCTATTGAATCAATTCATAATGAGAAATGGGACTTAGTTTGCAGATCAGTTTTAGATTATTACGATAAGTGTTATGAATATGAAAAGGTTGGCAAAACTAATATAAGTTTAATAGATTTAACAGATAAAAAATATGATGAAAATATCCTAGAGTTAATAAATAATGTTTTATAAAATAACTACAAACGAAAGTAAAAAATATTTCCTAAGATAAAAAATTATTACCAAATATTATGACAACAAATAAAATTGCAAAAATACAATTTTATGAGGGAACTGATGAACCAGTAGTGCCTGAGATAAGACTGACTAGGAGTAAAGATGGTACCACCGGCCAAGCATTATTTTTGTTTGAAAAACCTCAGGCATTATCTTCAATTACAGACGGTGAAATCACAGGTATGCGCATGATTGATTCCGAAGGTGAAATATTAACTAGAGAAGTAAAAGTAAAGTTTGTTGATGGTGAACCAATATTTTTAGAAGCGGTTTATATTTGGAAGAACACACCAGACTTTGATAGATTTATGAGATTTGCAAATAGTTATGCCAAATCAAATGGATTAGGATATTCTGAAAAGAAGTAGAATATTATGAAAATTGAATAGTTCATCATATTTCAAGTTAGTAGTAATATTAATCACTTTATTAATAGTATGGACTTTAAGGGATTTTCTCCTACTAATAATTTGCTCATTAGTAATTTCAAATATTATATGTAATTCATGTAATCAAATCCAAAAAGGTTTGAAAATTCCTCGATCAATTTCTTTGTTTCTTGTCTTAACCGTAATATCAGTAATAATATTTACTATTTTTATTCTTGTATTACCTCCGTTTATAAAAGAATTCAATGAAATACTAGTTGACATTCCAAATGGTTTATCAAAAATAAATATATTGATCAATACAAATCTGAACAAATTAAATAGCTTATTTTATGGCGAACAATCAGAAAATGTTATAGACATATTCAGTCTAATAAATAATGTAGTTACCATTCCAGATGTCTCAACTATTGCAAAAGCTATTCAAGAAAGTTTTAAGAATTTAATTAATATTGCGGGAAATCTAGGTTCAGGACTTTTGAGATTAATATTCGTATTAGCAGTGAGTTTGATGATTTCTATTGAACCAAAACAATATAAAGAAAATATACTTCTATTAATACCAAAAAATTACCGTAACAAATTTAGAAATATTCTGGAAAAATGCAATATTGCATTAGCAAATTGGACCTTTTCTATGGTCATAAGCTCTTTATCAGTAGGATTATTATCATTAATAGTTTTATCTATATTAGATGTCAAATATGTTGTCTCAAATGCGCTAATAGCAATGGTTCTTAATATAATTCCGAATATAGGTCCAGTTATTAGTGGTATATTTCCAATCTCAATTGCACTACTAGATAATTTTTGGAAACCAATGGCAGTTTTAGGATCATATGTAATCATTCAAAATATTGAAAGCTATATAATAATGCCATCTATAATGAAGAAAAAAGCAAACCTACTTCCTGGTTTGACATTAATATCACAATTTGGATTTACCTTCATTTTTGGTCCATTAGGCTTAATACTATCTCTTCCATTAGCTGTAGTAATACAGGTTTTAATCAAAGAATCATTTAAAGATATTTAAAAACTACTTAATTAATTTTTTATATAAATATGGGTATGAAAAAAGTATAAAGATAGCTAAGGGATGTTTACCTATAGCAAAATATAGAGAACTAAAAGTAAAATGATCAAATAATATTCTTAGCTCAGTAGAAAGATCTATTAAAACTAAAGAAAATAAAATTATCAAATAGTAATTCAATTTCATAAAATTAGAGGCTTAAACTCAGTCTTTAAGCAATAAAGATGGAGCCAATAAAATACTTGAATAACTTCCAATAATAATTCCTAATGATAAGGCCAAAGAAAACCAAAACAGCGAATAAGATCCAAACAAAATTATGCTTAATAAAGGGATAAGGGTTGTAATACTGGTAAAAGTTGTTCTCCTAAATGATTCGTTTACTGATAATTGAATAGTTTCGTTATAGCCTTCTTCTTTAGATTTTAAATTCTCACGAATTCTATCAAAAATAACAACAGTATCATTTACAGAATAACCTGCAATAGTTAGCAAGGACACCGCAAATAAACTATTTACCTCGACAGATAATATAATTCCCAACCAGGAAAATATACCGAAAACAATTAATAAATCATGGAATAAAGCTAATAATGCAAATAATGCATATTTTTTATCAAACCTAATAGTTATATATAAAGATATTGCAAATAAAGAAACTAATAATGAAGTAACACAATTGGTAAGTAATCTTTTCCCAAGCTTTGGACCTATTAATCTTGAATCCTTACTCTCATAATTTAGAGGTCCAATAATATTATCAAGATTAGTAATTAGATTATTTGATTCTTCGATACTCAAATAAGGAGTTCTTATTGAAATTAATTTATTATTATTTTGGAATTGTAATTTAATATTATTAATAAAGTTTTTATTACTAGTGATCTCTCTTAAATTTTCTAAAACATAATCAGGGGAAAGATTAGAGCATTCTTCTTCACAAACTCTTTCTATTCTTAGTTCATTTCCTCCAACAAAATCCATCCCTAAATTTATAGGTTTCTTATAAGAAGTATTAAAAGTTGAATATAAAATTCCTAAAAGACTTAACAAAATAAGAAAAGTTGAAAAACTAATTATCTTTCTTTTATTTTTTATTAGTTCAAGATTGTATTTCATGGGAAATTAGAAACAAAAAATTTAATTTGAAAAAATATTCTTGGGTAGATAGAGATTTTTTTGTCTTAAAGATTGATATGTTGTAAAAAATCGCAAAATAGTTTTAGAACAATTTAATGAGGTAAACAAGCTTATTAGAACTCCAATACCTAATGTTGCCGCAAAACCTTTAACAAAATTTGTTCCTAATAAAAACAATACAAAACAACTTAGAAGAGTTGTAATATGACCATCAACTATGGATGAATTAGCTCTTTGAAAACCGCTATCAATAGATCTTGTAAGAGTATTGCCATCATATAATTCTTCTCTAATTCTCTCAAATATTAGAATATTTGCATCAACAGCCATACCAATGCTAAGTATAAGCCCAGATATTCCAGGTAAAGTCAAAGTTACAGGAATTAAAGAATATAGAGCTAAGTTAAAGAAACCATAAAGTACTAGAGATATAACTGAAACGAAACCTAGAATTCTATAATTAAAAATCATAAATATACCAACAAAAATTAATCCACTAATAGCTGCATAAAGACTTTTTAAAATATTTTTGGATCCCAATAGAGCCCCTATAGTGTTAGTTTCTACTATTTCAATTGGCAATGGCAATGAGCCTCCTTTAAGTTGAACTTCTAATTCTCTAGCATTTTCAGCACTAAAATTACCGCTTATTGTTGCTGATCCACCTGTAATGCCAGTACTAGCAAACTGATTACCGACACTAGCTTCACTTATAGATTCGCCATCAAGAATAATAGCTAATAGTTGATTAGTGCCAGCAATTGACTTTGTAATTTCTGCAAACTTTTCACCTCCTGAATTACTAAAAGTTAATAAAACTTCCCAATTACTATTTGTTTGTTCTTGTCTCCTTCCTGCGTTAATAAGATCCTTACCAGATAAATCAGTTTTAATAAATAAATTTGTAATTTCTTTATCAACATATTTTTTGATTTCAATTAACTTCCCATATAAATCATTACTAGTTGATGAGTAATTCAATTCTTGCTCTATATCTTTAAGATCATCTTGAATAATTTTTAAGAAATTATCATCATTTTGATTATTTTCTTGAAAGGAATATTGTTCAATTAATTCTTTAATACTCAATCTCTGTAGTTGCAGGGTTTTTAAATCTGAAGATGTCCCTTCTTTTTGGGTTCTAAATTCTAATAAAGCAGTCTTACCTAATACCCTTGAAGCAACTAATGGATTTTGTTCGCCTGGTAATTCTAAAATCAATTGATCTCCACCTAGGGTTTGCAAATTAGACTCAGAAACTCCTAAATTGTTAACGCGCTTATCTATAACAGAATTAACTGCTTCAAGTTCATCCCTTGTTACCTTACCTTCCTCTTTAATAATTTGTAGTGTAAGTTGAGACCCGCCTTGTAAATCCAATCCCAACTGTAAGGGATAATTTATTAATAGATAAACAGATAAAGTAAGTAGAAATATAATAAAAAAAAGCCAACCTTGCCTTCTTTTCATTTTCTATATACTCCCACTAATTAAGTGTTCAACTTTTTCAACTATTTGATGTGGTTGGATTATTGTCAAATTCTCAAGATTTCCATTATAGGGAGTTGGAATATCCTGACTAGATAATCTAATTGGTCGGGCATCTAGATCATCAAAACACTCTTCTGTTATCAAGGCAATTAATTCTGCACCAATACCTCCAGTCTTCATACATTCTTCAACAATAATTACTTTATTTGTTTTTCTTATTGATTTTGAGATGGTTTCCATATCAAATGGTTTTAAACTTATTAAATCTATTAACTCAACATCTATTCCTTTTTTTTCTAATTCTTCAACTGCTTTAAGGCAGTGATGTCTCATTCTTGAATAAGTCAATAAAGTAATATCTTTCCCTTCTTTTACAACGTCAGCCTGATCTAAAGCGCAAGTATAATCACCCTCAGGTAATTCTTCAGACAAATTGTATAGAAGAACATGTTCGAAAAATAGAACCGGATTATCATCTCTTATAGCTGCTTTCATTAAACCTTTAGCATTTGTGGGTGTACTACATGCAACAATCTTTATGCCAGGAACTGCATGAAAATATGCTTCAAGTCTTTGACTGTGCTCAGCACCAAGTTGACGACCAACTCCTCCAGGTCCTCGAACTACTGCTGGTATTTTATAATTTCCGCCACTTGTATATCTAAGCATACCCATATTATTTGATATCTGATTAAAAGCTAAAAGCAAAAAACCCATATTCATTCCTTCTACTATTGGTCTTAAGCCAGTCATTGCTGCACCTACAGCCATACCTGTAAAACTATTCTCGGCTATTGGAGTATCTAAGACTCTTAACTCTCCATATTTTTCATATAAATCCTTAGTTACCTTATAAGATCCTCCATATTGACCAACATCTTCCCCCATAACGCAAACATTTACATCATTTGCCATTTCTTCATCAATTGCCTCTTTCAAAGCATTAAATAATAATGTTCCAGCCACAATTAATTACCTAATTAATCACATATATAATCCTACCACTTTGAATAATTCATCCTCCTTCAGCGAAGGTTATGAGTAGTAATATTGATAAAATCATTCCAGGTGTAAGCAAAAGGACTAAAAGGCCTAAGTCATGTAAAGACATTCAAAAATAGTATTTTCTTAATAATATTGGCAATTCAATTTTTCTTCAGAAAAAAACTGCGAATAAATACAATAAAAAGTCCTATACCTATAAAAGCAAAGGAGAAAGTTAGCAAAAAAGATAATCCAATTATTAAGGTATTAATACTAGAAGAAATATTTTGGACTATTTCAGAAGAATTAGATGGTTTATGTACTGAAAAATAAAT
>QCCN01000013.1 GCA_003278925.1 Prochlorococcus sp. AG-347-L17 | reverse complement strand
CTATTTCTTCTAATTCAGGACCTTCTTCGATCCATTGTTCAAGTATTATTTTTGCTGAAAAACTATCAATCAATCCGGATTTATCTTTTTTTATTCCAAATCTTTCTGAAGATTCCCAAGTTGAACTATGTTCGTTGACATAAGAAAATGGAATCTTCAATTCATTTGAAAGCAATTGACCGTAATTTTTACAGTCAATAGCTTGAGTGGTCATTTTACCTTCCTCATCTAGCGGGATACCCACTATAAAACCAGTCAAATTAAATTCATTTATATAATTTCTAATGATTTTAATCTCTTGATTATTTTCAAATCGTTTTACTGCTGGAAGTATATTTGATGTTATGCAGAGGGGATCACAATAAGCTAATCCTATTCTTTTGGTACCTATATCCAAACTCAAAATTGACTTGGGTTTGGGTTTGCAAAATTTCACTTTGTTTTTAATGGAAAAGGAGATGGATATGGATTACCTTGTGGACTTAATTTTTCAAAGATTGATTCCAAAGATTGATTTATTATATTTACTTGTTTGGCTTCATTCTTAATTATTGTGTTCCTAATAAGAATTATTTCTTGATTTTTTTCTTTGATATTACACTCTTCAAGAAAAACATTTAATTGAGAATTTTCTTTATAGGTTTTTAAATATGAAACAGGTGATTTTTCAAAAAATCTTTTTATAAATTCTTTTAAAATAGAATTGAATCTCTTATCCCAATATCTACTTATAGTTAAAGTATAAATTTCCTCATTTTGATAATTAATATCTTTTAAAATTGTACATAAAACTGAATTTTCATATATTAAGGCACCACTCTTAGAGTTATTTCTTTTAAGAATGTCGTCTTGATCAAAATCTAAAATATTTCTTATTAAGGGAGATTGATTTGATCTTATGAAATTAACTATTTTTAGTATATTTTGTTTATTAATGTTTTGGAATTCATTAATTAAAGTATAGGCATTGGTATTTTGATTTTTAGGTTTATTTAGATCAGAACCATCCCAAAGGATTATCTCTCCTAAAGGTTGAAAGCCTAATTCTCTTGCGTTTGATATGAGGTCAACATTATTTATATCTGAATTAATTATCCAACTTGAAGTTTTGATTTCTTTTATTGAAATGGATTTTTTTATCAATCCTAAAGTTAATTGTTTATCGGTTAAAGAACACTTGCTATTAATCAACTTGGGCTTAGATATTTTTAAGCAAGTCTCTTTTTTGTTTAAAGGAAAAATATTCAAATAACCAATAATTTCGTTTCCATATATAGCAATTATGCATTTATTTTTATTTTTCTTAAGATTATTCAAGAAGATTTTTAAGTCATCAAAGGTATTGATAATTGCCATCTTTAAAAACCAATTATTCAATTTCTTATTTTTAATATCTATTAAAAGATTAATGTGCCGTATATGGAGTTCTTCAAAAGTTACTTCCATTCCTTTTTTAGATTGAAAAGAATAAGAGGTATCTTTTTTCATTTACTTTTTTTCTCTTATTAATACTATAGGGGTTTTTTCATCTCCATTGCCAGCTGGATTAGATAATAAGTTTTTTTTAATTATTTTATTTACTTTTTTATTTGAACTTGCTAAGACTTTCACACCTCCAAGATCATTAACATCGACAACTGCAACATCTATATTTAGATAGTTCGAGACCTCCTTACAAAATAAATCCGCATTGAGAGGACCCATAACTATACTCTTGTCGTAAGGTGTAACTGTGCCACTTATATCATCAATGAGGGATGATTCTGAACCAGTTAACCTATAAAACATACCTTTAATCCCAACTAATTTGAAGAGATATCCAACAAATAGTGCAAAGGTTATTCTTGTAACTCCGATTCTATTTATTAATAATTGCATCCCGCAAGCTGTTGCGAGACTGCTTGTAGGGTGAAAAAAATAACATAAAGCTTTCGAAAATAAACTATATTCTAAATTTTGAGGGGAAATATATCTATTTTGCATAATCGCTAGCGGACTCTCACCGATAGTTAAAATATCATTTTTTTCTACAATTCCTTTGCAGTATTCAATCACAGTATTTACTGGGTTATCAAAGCAACCAAGTAAATCAGTTTCAATAGCAAAAGCTTTATATTTATTATTTATTGGAATTTCAAAAACTTCTTTCGGCCTTTGTTTTTGACCATCTAAATTAATTAAGAAACAATCCTTATTATTTGAAATACCAAAATGTCCATAGTTCTCCCAATATATTTTTAACCATAGATATTTTATTTTTTTTCTAAAATTATTATTGCTAAATTTATATATGATTCTTACAAATAATTCTGAATTTGACTTGATAATTGTTGTTGGCCAGTAATTATTTAAATTCTTAATTTTATTATTTTCATATATGTAAATATCTTGTTGATAATTAAAATTTTGGCAATATTCGTTACCTTTACTTTTAAAACAATCTAACTCAAAATTTATATTAGAAACCATCGTCTCTTTAGCTTTACTTTTATTAGTTATTTTTAAATCAATAATTAATTCGTTTAAACCATCCTTTTTTTTGATTTTGTAATTTATAGGTACCAGATTTAACTTTGATTTGGGTGAGTTTTTAATATATAAATCTGAAATAATTAAAAAAATTAAAAGAACTAAGAAGATATTTATTAATATCATTTTTTTTAATTAATTTTTGTTTTTATTTTTTTTTTCAGAAATGATACTGTTGTATTCATTAAAACTTTCTACAGAAAATGTCGTTTCTTCTATATCAATTCCCTTTAGTTCTCCAATAACTTTGTTTAATTCATCGATATTAATCATTCCATTTTTATCAAATTTAACTTCACCATCACTATTTAAAATAATGGTTTGTGGAATTAATCCGTTCCAATAATAATTAGGTTCATTTTTAAGATCAGACTTTTCTTTATCCTGTAATTCATCAGTAGTTAGAGCAATGATATCTATATTATTTCTCCATATCAAATCTAAACCGGATATTATCGGAGCCATAGCTTTACTATCCGAGCTGTCGTCAAGATAAAAAAATAAAACTGCAACTCTTTTATTTTTTAATGATTCCTGAAGAGTTGTCTGAGGAGGAACTATAGCCCCATTACCTGCGTATATTGGGAAAATGTTGCCATCGTAACTATTAGTATCTCTAGAGGCATTTGCTTTAAATGGGCTTAAGAAAATTAATGCTATCAGGATCCATTGAATTATTTTCATTAAAGTTTAATAACTTACTTTGAACTTGATCTTCCTAATCCTTGAAGGATTCCTTTCCCAACTAAACCGATAGCTTTACCAACGACCTTTGTAAGGAAAGTTACGAAAAGATTACCGATATATTTTACAGCAACTTCTAACTGCGGTGCTATGGCATCTCTTATCTCAACTAACAATGTAACTTGTTTTTGTAGCCATTCTAGATTCTCTAATTCTTTCTCCCTATTTTCATTTTTAAAGTAACGGGTAAATTTTTTATCGATAATATCAATATATTCTCTTTTACTCTCATACAAGTAGATAGGCATATAAATATAGTCATGCCAGCGATTGTAGTTATTAATATTATTTCTAAATCTTTCAAAATTTCTTGTCGATTGTAATTCGGGATTTATAAGTACAGTTCTTAATTCAGGCCAAGAAGAACAAATATTAAAGATTTCAGAAGCTAATAAATTACAGTTCCTTATTGTCCAGTTTGAAATAATATTTTCAAGGATCAAAAACGATTCTGTTTCATATAGAGGGAGTAATTTCCCATCATAGTCAAGAGCTTCATTTTTAATAATTGGCTCAATAAACATAATTGATTCATGCGATTCTCTATCTATCTCTTCGCAACTTACCTCACTATAAATAAAATCATTTATTGAAATAGATTCGCCTCCTTTTTTTAATCGAAAATAACTGTCTGTGATATTTGAAATTGTATTAACTTTAAGTTCTTTTATAAGAGAATTTAAATCATCTTTAAAATCTTTCTCCTTATAGTTTTCCTTAATATTTTTGACTAAATTATCTAATTCATCTAACATTTTGCAAATTAGTCGCGAAATGAATTCTTTCTTTATTCCAGAGAGAATTATTGATGAATTATTAAATTCAACCTGTAAGTTAGTTGAGCTATACCTTTCTTTTAGTCTATCTAAAATCAAATTCCATATTTCTGCAGTGTTTTTATCTTTAATGAAAACGGTGTTCTTATTTTCAAGATTAATTTTATTTTCAGTGTAAACTGACTCAGTATAAAGTTCTAGTGAATTACCCCATAAGAAAATTAGAAAAGATTTTGCAGTAATAAGTTCTCTTAATCTTCCTTTTAAAATGAATTTATAAAATTCTGGCGTTGAATCAGAGTTGACATATTTGAATATATAGTTAATTTCAGAATCTATTTGTTTAAGACCTGAAGTTAGAATTTTTTGACTAAAAGAGAGAGGCTTATTTTTGTTTAATTGAACTCGGGAATTATTTTCAATATCAAATACCCTTCCTCCATTTAAAATGGTATCAATAGATTCAAGAACTTTTTCTGCACTGGGATTTAAAAGAAAACCTTCAGCATTTAACGATGGGGGGGTATTTGCTTCATAAACAAGTTCGCCAGATAAAATTATAAGAAACTTTGACTCATCATATCTTTCTCTTAATTTTAATAATTCTAACCTTATAAGATCTTCTGATTGGAAATTAAGAACATTCCATATAACTAAATCTGGAGTTTTATCATCTGTTTCATTATTAAAATTAATTTCTAAATTTTGGTCTAATGATGTTAACTTAAGCGATAAAGATTCCGCTATTAAGCTTGGAGCAATAATCAATATTGATTTTTTTGAAATTAATTCCAAGACTAGATTTCTTATCTCTTATACAAAATTAACTAACAATTACTGCAAACACCAGCCTTAAATCAATTTTTTATACTCTTTTAAGCGTAGTAATTTGTGTTTAAATCAATGTCATTTAATCTCTCTGCTGACAATACATTATTCGCTTCGTTTATCGTGAATTTATTTTCATATAGGGCTTTACCTACTATTACTCCAAATAGTCCAGAGTTTTCAAATTTTACTAAGGATAATAAATCAGAAATTGAACCAACACCTCCTGAGGCTATTACTGGAATATCTGTAATTTCAAGTATGCTTTTTATGAATTCTTCATTTGTCCCTTCTAAAGTACCATCTGTATTTATATCTGTAACAATAAAACTAGCAATTTTAAATGAAGAAAATTCTTTTACTAGATCTTTGGCAAAAATATTAGACTGCTCAAGCCACCCCCTTGTACTAACTTTTCCATCTTTTGCATCTATCCCAACAATTATCCTTCCAGGAAATTTATTTGATAAGTCTTTAACTAGTTCTTTATTTTCTATTGCAGAGGTTCCCATGATAACTTTCTCAATACCATAAGAAAATAATTGTTCTATCCTTTCTTGAGATCTTATCCCCCCACCTATTTGAATAGGTATGTTTACTGTTTTTGCAATCTTTTTTATTGATTTATCGTTTGTTGGGGATCCAGTTTTTGCAGCATCCAAATCAACTATATGTATATATTTTGCTCCTTCGCTTTCCCAAAATTTAGCTTGCTCATGAGGCTCTTTTGTGAAGTCTTTTCTTTTATTAAAGTCGCCTTTAAAAAGCCTTACACACTTACCATTCATTAAATCAATTGCTGGTATTAGGTCCATAGAATCATCCTTTTCACTAATTACTTATTAGTAGTACTATTCAATATGTAATTCTATTTAAGATTACTACTTCATTTAAATATTTTTTGAATATGAAAATTCTTGTAATGGGTGGCACTAGATTTGTGGGCAAGTCTTTGGTTGGAAAGTTATTAAGTAAAAATTATGATATTGATATTTTCACGAGAGGTAATAAAAGTAATCCTGAAAAAACAAATTTAATTAAGGGTGATAGAAATAATTCAGAAGATATCGTCAAGCTAAGAAATGAAAAGTATGATGTTGTTTTTGATATTTCTGGAAGAGAGTTAGAACAAACCAAACTTCTTGTAGAAAATTTAGATAACTCTTTCCAGAGATATATATATGTAAGCTCTGCAGGTGTTTATAAAGATAATTCTGAACTACCCTTATCGGAAGTTGATCCAATTGATCCAGAAAGTAGGCACAAAGGAAAGTTTGAGACAGAAAGTTGGTTAAAAAAACAAAAAATTCCTTTTACAAGTTTTAGACCTACTTATATTTATGGACCAGGAAATTATAATAAAATTGAAAATTGGTTTTTTGAAAGGTTATTTACTAAAAAGTCTATACCAATCCCTGGTGACGGTTCTTTAATTACTCAGCTAGGCCATGTTTCGGATCTAACTGATGTAATGATTAGGTGCATAAATTTTGAAAATTCCAGAAATAATATTTACAATTGTTCAGGTGAAAAAGGAGTAACAATTAAGGGTTTAATCTTTTTCTGTGCGAAAGTTCTTGGATTAAACCAAAATGAGATTTCTCTAAGAACATTTGATTATCAAAAATTAGATCCTAAGTCTCGAAAGGGATTTCCAATTAGATTAAATCATTATCAGACTGATATCTCTAAGGTAAAACGTGATTTAGAGTGGGCGCCAACTTTTGATTTACTTAACGGTCTAAAGGATAGTTTTGTGAATGATTTTAATAATAAAAAGAGTGAGGAGTTTGATGAAAATTCAGATAATATTCTTTTTAATTCTTAAATAGCCTAATAAAGTCACTAAGGTCAGGATGAATCCTAACCAATAAAAAATTAAAGCCAAATTATTCAATAAGGTAATTTTTAATGGTGTAAAGAAGGTAATTACTGAAATAAAAAAGAAAAAAGTTTTATATTTTCCTAATATTGATGCTGGCAAACCGTCTTCTGTTGAGTTCCTAAGGCTTGAGATAATTAATTCTCTAAATAAAATTAATGACAAAGACCAGAAGGGTATAAAATTATTTTTACAAAGGAAGGTCAAAGGAATTAAATAGAATACTTTATCGCTTAAGGGATCAAGGATAGCTCCTAATCTGGTTTTAAGATTAAATTTCCTTGCAATTAACCCGTCAAAATAATCAGTTAAACCTCCAATAATAATCAATATAAAGACATAAAAAGGTCTGTTAATTTCTAAAAAAAGTATTAATGGAAATACAAGGAAAAGGCGAGATATCGATAATAAATTTGGAATATTCAATGCCAAATTTTTAAGATTTTTTCTTAATAACAAATTAGTTTTTGTATATAAAAAATATATTACACTCTCAGCAAGCTTAAATTTTAAGTAAAAATTTTAAATGGTTTTTGATGCAAGATTCTAAAATTTAATTTAAATCTTAATCCTAAAGATTATAAACTCAACTTCTCTTTATGAATGATGATGTTTTATATTACAAAATTATTCCTTATATCTAATGCAGCCTCATAGCCTAAAGCTATCTCCAGAATCTGATTTGATAAATTCAATTAAAGAATATTCTTTATCAAATAATTTATACGGGTATGTTTCTGGAGTGGTTGGTAATCTTAGAACAGTTTGTATTCAATGCCCAGGTAATCAAGAGATAAATAAATTTGAAGGAAATCTAGAAATAGTTTCTTTAAACGGACATTTTAATAAAGGAGATGTTCATTTACATTTGAGTTTTGCAGATGAGGGATGTAATGTGTTTGGCGGGCATCTAGAGGAGGGATGTATTGTAAAAAAAGGTACTGATATATTTTTACTTTCTTTTGAACAGAAAATTATTAATATCTCAAATCATGATTTAATCACTAATGAATCACGTGTAAAAGCATATATTTTAAAGGATTGTCCTTGGTCTAAAAGAGCAATTAGATTGCTTAATTCTTTATCTATCCCTCATGAAGTTACTCTAATAGACAATGATGAGAGCTTTCAAAAAATTATGGCTCAAAGTAGCCATAATACATTCCCTCAAATATTTTTGGATAATAAATTTTTTGGAGGATATGATGAACTTTCAGAACAAGCAAAATTGGATAACTTAATTTCATTTAAGTAATCTAAATTTTTTAACTATCACGATTAGTAAGCTTTTCTGCAACTAATTCGTCCTCTAACTGCTTTATTAATCTTGATACAAGACTTTGAAATTCTGGTTGACAACCTTTAAATGCAGCTTTATGTCTTATTGGCTCATTTCTAGTTCTTAAATCAGTAAGCATTAATTGTAATGCGTCAATTTTGGGATTTATTTTCATAGTTTTAATTAATATATTTACATCTTTTAAATCATTTGCATAGCTTTTTTAAAAGATATCTTTTTATTATCATTTGAACTTGTAACTTCTATTAATTTATTTATTGATTCTTTGTTTTTTAAAGAATCTATACAACATCTCGCAACTAATCTTCTTGGTATTGATCCATTAACTTGAGTATCTTCTTTTGAATAATTTATATTTTCTGATTTAATATCTTCATTTTCCTTTAATCCTCCAGGTCTAATAATAGTCCATTCAAAATTTGAATTGCGTAGAAAGTTTTCACCTAATTTCTTCCAAATAAGAATTAAACCAAATAAGTTTAATGGATGAAATAATTTACCAGTACATAGGGAACTAACTAAAATAACTCTCTTAATACCAACTCTTTTGCAACTCTCTAATTGCCTGTATACACCTAATGCATCAACCTTTGCAGGACCAGTTAAATCTAATGATGCTCTAGCTCCAGTCGCAATTATCAAAGCATCAATATCTTTTAAAGCTTCATCAAGTTCCCCTTTTTTGTCTAAAGAAACCCTAATTGTTTCTAAACTCTCTAGTCCTGCTGAAACTTTTGAATTCTTTCTGATGATTTGCCTTACTTTATATCCTTTCTTAACTGCTTCTTCGGAAATTCTATAACCTGTTTTCCCTGATGCACCAGTAATTGCTATTTTCATGATTAAAAAACTAATTTTAATATTATATAAATTTCTTAAGGCTTTTTACATATAAATTTCTTTTTTCTTTTGGGATAAAGAGTGCGACATAAATAACATTTTGTTCCATCACAGCCTCTTGCTGTACAGTATTCTCTGCCATAAAAGATTATTTGCAAATGTAAAGTATTCCAATCATTAACAGGAAATATTTTTTTTAGGTCTTTTTCTGTTTGAACTACGCTATCGCCATTTGATAGGCCCCATCTTTGTGCCAACCTGTGTATGTGAGTATCGACTGGGAATGAGGGTATTTTAAAGACTTGAGACATTACAACTGATGCTGTTTTATGACCTACCCCTGGAAGAGATTCAAGCTTCTCAAAAGAATCTGGGACCGTACCATTATGCTTCTCAAGCAATAATTTAGATAAATTATAGATGTTCTTTGATTTTTGATTGGAGAGACCTAGAAATTTTATGTATTCGTAAATGCCATTAATACCTAGCTGCATCATCTTTTCTGGATTATCTGCAACTTTAAATAAGCTTTTTGTTAATTCATTAACTTTTTTATCTGTTGATTGTGCACTTAAAACTACGGCTACCAGAAGAGTATATGCATTTGTATGATCAAGGGGTATTGGAGGCGATGGATATAGCTTTTTGAGTTCCTTGCGTATTATTTCTGCTCTTTCAGACTTTCTCATTAAATTTGAAAATTAAATGGTGTATAAAATTATACATGGGATAATTTTGGTGAATATTTTCTGCTAACTTAATATATTTGAATAAGAAGAACTTAGTGAAAAATGATGCGTTAATAATTGATGATTTGCATCATAAATATGATAAGCGAGAATGTTCAAATTGGATATTAAACGAAATTAACCTGAAAATTGAAAATGGCGAATTGTTAGGGTTGCTTGGTCCTTCTGGTTGCGGAAAAACTACTCTTTTAAGATTAATCGCGGGGTTCGAATATCCCTCTAAAGGAAGGATTTCTCTGAATGATAAGGAAATTTCAAGTAGGCAAAAAATTCTTAGTCCTGAGAAAAGAAATATTGGTATGGTTTTTCAAGACTATGCACTTTTCCCTCACTTAACTGTTTTGGAAAATGTAATTTTTGGTTTGAAAAACAAAAAAGACAGATCTAGAGTTAATTATTTATTGAATGTTGTTGGTCTTGATAGTTTTGTTGAAAGGTACCCACATGAACTGTCTGGAGGCCAAAAACAAAGACTCGCAATTGCGAGAGCTCTTGCTCCAGGTACAAATTTTATTTTATTAGATGAACCTTTTTGTAGTCTTGATATGCATGTCAAACTAAAATTGAGAAGTGAACTCCCTAATATCCTAAAAGGTTGTAATGCAAGCGGATTGATGGTTACTCATGATCCGGAAGAAGCGATGTCAATTTGCGATAAAGTCGCCGTTATGAATGATGGGAAAATACATCAAATTGATACGCCAATAAACCTTCTAAATAATCCCAAGACCATATTTGTTAGTAGTTTTATTTTGGGTAATAATATTATTAATCTCAAAAAAAATGGTAATTCATATATTTCTTGTTTAGGTAAAATAAATTGTTCAGAGTATTTGAAAAATACAGGTATCAAAAGCATGTCAATTTCGCCTAAATTTATTTCAATAAAAAGATCAGAATCTGGTGATGCGATTGTTATATCTAAAGAATTTCTTGGAGAATTTCTCATATATAAAGTATCTATTAATGGAAACATATTGCGGGTTAAAACTGATATTAATAATCTTCTAAATAATGGTGATAAATGTTCTCTTTCTATAAATAAAAATAGTTATTATTTTTTATATCCTGGAGCACATAAGGTATATATATAGAATTTATTTATAGGCAATTACACTTGCCTCCCTTCCAATTAGAGCATTTTTTCTTTTTACATTTCTTTTTTTTACTTTTATATATTTTTTTAGTTAATAGCAGTTCAGAAAAACTGTACTCTGAATTCATTTATAGTATTGCGAGTGATTTTCATTATCATATTATTTAATTTAATTTAAAGGATTTATTAATTACTAATTTATACAAAATGTTGTATTATTTATCTAGATACTTACCTGAAAATGAATGAAAATAATCTAAAAACAAAGAAATTAATTAATTTTGGTCCATCTGGAAGAGCTGTCGCTCAACCGATAGATAATAGTTTATTGGATAACATTTTTGAACATCTAACAATGGAAAGATATGCCAATGTTCAATATTTTTCTATGTATCTATGGTTTCAAGAACGTGATTTAAATGGATTTGCCTCTCATTTTCTTAGTGAATCAAAAGGCGAAATGGAACATGCTCAGAAATTTGCAGATTACTTAATCGCAAGAGGACAAAGCGTAAAATTAGATGAAATTCCTGCACCTGTTCAAACATGGGATTCAATAGAGGAACTGATTTCTTATTCTTTTAATATGGAAGCGGATTTAACTTCATCTCTTCAACAACTTTATTCCATATCAGAAAGAATTTCAGATACAAGAACTAACGTATTTTTAGATCCTATTATAGAGGCTCAAACACAATCAGAAGATGAATTTGCGAACATACTGGGCAAGGTAAAGTTTGCTTCTAATCAACCTTCGGCAATATTACTAATAGATAGTGATTTAAAGAAAAAATAAATTACTTTCAAATTTATTTTCATTCAATGTCCTTTTGGTTATTTCAAAAAGTAAATTCGAAAAGTTAATTTTCTCATTATTTTTATTTAAGAGTTTAGCTATTTTGTGAATCTCATTAACTCTTTTAAAAATATTTTTGTTTTCAGCAAATAATCTTCCCTTCAATGCTTTATTTTCTGTAGTTTTATAGGATTGCTTGATATTTCTGAGTCTATTCGATAAAACATCAACTTCCATTAACAAGTTGTTTGTAAGTGATTGTGATTCCTGCATGTTTTTATAGAGGCGATGTTTCAATAAAAGAAGGTGCAACACTGACTGTTTGTGTTCCAATAGGAGCTATTAATAATTCAGATGATCTTAATTTAGAAATTAATCTTGTTGACGTTACACGAGTAGAACCGATTAATTCACCAATTCTTTCATGGGTTAACCTAAAAGGTAACTCACACCATTGCCCACATCTCCTACCTAAACGATTTACTAGTATTGAAAACAACGCTTGTAATCTCTGTTCTGCATTTCCTAAGTGTCTAATTCTAAGGAGTTGCAAAGTCCATTCATTTACTGCATCGAAACCAATATTCTCATCAATATTTACGTTGCTGTGAAAAGATAAATCTGTAAGTGCTTCAACACAGACACCTTCGCTACATAAAAGGTCCGTTCTTAATTGATCTCCTGATTGTAAAAATGCGAGTGTCATTCCTTCAGTTTCTTCACAAGGGCAATAAACTCTAGCAATTCCACTTTCAACTTCTAGGCATGTCCCTTTTGGTCTTGATGAGGGATCTATTAATACAGATTGTCCAGTTATGATTCTTACTGATTTTGAGGGAGATTCTCCATAACTATGGAAATTCATTAATTTAAATTTGATAATGAGAATTATTATCAATTATGCACTAAAAAATTACTTATTGCAATAGATTCTCATTATCATCGCATTTCTGAAGTTTTTCTTTACAAAATATTTATGAATATAATTTAGGTAGAATTTCTAAAAATTTTATTTTAAATGAGCGTAAATAGAGTTTGCTTTAATTGTGGAAGTTCTTCATTCGTCTCAGACCGATCTTTAGGAGGTAAGATTGTCTGCTCTAAATGTGGATCTTCTTCATTTAAAAATAAATCCTCTTCATTTTTTAAAAGTAAAAAATTAGTATTTCTTGCTATTGCGATAGCAATTTTTATAATTCTTATTTAGATAATCTGTTTATATTCCAAAGTCCATTATTATTAGTTACCTCTACTTGAATACCAAATAACTTATTAAAATTTTCACTATTAATAACCTTATTTTGATCTCCATCAGCGATTATTTTGCCATCTTTTATCATTATGACCCGATCATAAATTTTTGTAATCGTTGAAATATCATGAGTGACGCATAAAATTTTCGTATTTAATTTTGATAATTCATTAACCTTGTCAATTACAAAAAACTTTGATTTATAATCTAAATTTGCAATTGGTTCATCTAGGATTAAGATTTGGGGTTTTTTTATTAATGCTCTTGCAATAAGAGAAATTTGTTTTTCTCCATCTGATAAATAGGAAAAATTCTTTTTAGATAAATTAGAAATATTCATTTTCTTCATGATTTTTTCCACCTTATAAGAATCTTTTTCAGATTTATTTTGTACGTAACAATATCTTCCATATAGTCCACTTAAAATTAAATCAAAAACTTGTAAATTTGGATTTATTCTATTTTTAATTTCATTATTTACGGTACTTATTTTTTTTCTTAGTTCCCATAAATTTATAAGTTCTTTGTCAAATATTTTCAGTTTCGATTCATTAGCTTCTACTGGGTATAAGTTTCTATTAATTATTTCAATAAGAGATGATTTACCTGAACCATTTGGTCCAATTAATATTACATTTTCTGAATAAGATATCTTTAAATTTAAATCTTTAATTACTTTAAAGCCATTTTTAAAACAATTTATATTTTTTGCGTCAAACCAAAATTTTTTAAACACTAAAACTTATTACTCCAAAATATAATCAATTGAATCGAGCTTAAAATAAATATAAAGAGATAAAGCCAATTCAACCATGAAGGTCTATCTACTTTCTTCATGGATTATATTATTAACATAAAAAATATAAGCGGAGCAGCAAATCTTACAAATGTTTTTCTAATAATATCTATATTATTTGCAATTTCTAACTTCTTTATCTCAGGAGGATATTTCAATATAACTTTGTCATATACATCAAGATTTTGGGTTTTGTTAATATTTTTCCATGGTTCATCTTTATCTTCAGACTTCTTGTACCACTTCCAAAAATAATTTATTATCCTGTCTTCTCCCAATAATTTTATTTCATCCTTACTTATAAATCCCATATCGTGATTATATGTTTGTGTTTTTAAAATCATATAATCCTCATCGAATATCTTATAAAAAATCTTTCTTTGAGTCTCTTTAAATAATAAGAGATTATTAAGCAGTTTATTTTGTAGAAATTTCCTGTAGTGTCTTACTATAACTCTTGCTTTGTTTTTTCCTAGAGGGATATGATCTAAAACTTGTAAATATCTTGATGAGGAAGGATCACCTTTGTAAATTAATATCCTTCCTGGAGGAATGTACTTTATCCGAATAAATTCTTTTGTAGGGTCATTCTTGTAATAATAAATACTTTCAATGTATGAGGGATTAATATTAATTTTCTGGTTAAAACTAACTAATACGTTTTTATTCACATCTTTGTCTGGGATTGTATCACCATGAACCCAAAAGATATGAAGTATATCTAGGTGATTTTCAATAATTCTTGACCAATCACATTTGAAGTCGACTAATACCTCCTCAAAGACATAATCCTTATGTGAAAAACCATTTTCATATAATTCGTAGTTACTTATAGGTGTATCTTCACTTATATTATTTAAATCAGTCTCAGATTTTTTAGAAAAATGTACAAAAATATATCCATTTTTTTCTGAAGTTTTGTATTGAGATAAATGAATTCTTTTGGCGTAGTTATCGTAGTTATTATCAACTATATGGCGACATGTTATTCTGTCGAGATTTTGACAACTTCCTTTAGATGAAAACTTAGCTCCATGATATGGGCAAGTTATTACTCCATCTGATAATGTCCCTCCAAAAAATGAGGCCCCTCTGTGTGGACAAATATTTTTAATACACCTAACGTTTTTATTTTCATCTCTATAAAGAACAAGAGGCTCATCATAGAGTGAAAAATAATATAGCTTATTTTTTTTTAGTTCTTTAGAGGGACAAATTGCATACCAACCAAATAAACCTATATTTAATTCTTTTTGATTTTCTCTAATATCAAACGAGTCAATTTTTACCACCGTTCCTTTTTTAAATGGCTTAAGAACGGTATTAAAGTCTTTTGATTTAAAAAAATTAATTTGTCTGTTTTCCATAAATTAATTTCTTTTTTTAAATGACTGTTTATCTTTCGGAACTATAACTCAAGTAAATAATCAATTTCTTATAAAAAGAAAATTCTCTATTATTTGTAGCAATAATTATGTAGTTATCGAAAAATATTGAGTCTATGTTGTATCTATGTATCTTTATTTCATGTTTTTTGTATCTTTTGTGATTCTTTCAAATTTTTTATGTAATCAATAGCATCATCAATATTTTTGTGAAAATTACATTGACCCAAATAACAACCTATAAATCTTAAAAATTTTCTCTTGCCACCACTAATTTCATATCTATGTATTGTTCCGCCATCTAAAGGAGCATAAATAAGTTCTGGTAGTGCCATATTAATTTTTTATTTAATAATTAATTAAACAATAATTCATGTTCAAATACATTTCCATAGCTCGATCCTTATATTTAATAATTAATTTACTTATTTTTGGATTATTATTTATTGAATATCCATGTTTTGTTTGTTATCTATTAATTATTGAGATGGATTTTCTTTATGCCAAAAGCATTTAGGCGTTTTCTAAAAAAACTACCAAAAAAAATTCAAAGTATAAAATACTCATTTAGAGAGTTTTTATCTTCAAAAATATGAAATAGCTGTTGTGGTTAATAAATTTTTAATTTCTATATTTTTAATAAAACATTGTCAGCAGAGTTAAATTCTAAATTATATTAAATTTGCAATTTTTGAAATATTATGATCAAAAGAGTTTTTGCAGCATTCACTTTATTTTTGCTTTTTCTATTTAACAGTCCAGTTTACTCATTAGATACTTCTTCTAAAACTCTTGAAAAGTATACTAAAAAGATTTCTAACAAGTTTACTAGAACTTACTGCAACACTACCAAATTCGGGATTTCTTATGAAGGAGCTTTGGCTTTTGCTATTGGAGAGACTAATAAGGAATTTAAAAATAATAAACTCAATAAGTTGATAGATTATTCTCTTCTAAAAAATTCAATAGTTAATGATTTGGAAAATAATTGTCAGGTTTATGATTTTGAAATAAGTAATTTAGAAAATTTAAAATTTTACTAGAAAAATATAAATTGTTGAAGTTTTATTTTTTGCCTATCCAATCATTTGGTTTCTCCATCATCCATTCAAAAACACCCTTAGCATCAAGGTTTTTAGATGCATAAACAAATAAAATTGGAAATATTAAAACTACTGCACCAATAACTGATAACTCTATTTTACCGATCCCCATCTCAGTAAATGTTAAGGCAAAATAATCAACCATTATCTTTATTTAATTAGAATTTATATCTACATAATTTACAAAAATTTTTAACTATTTAACTTGTTTATAAAAAATCTTAATTGTTTATAGTGAAATATTTGTATAAAGTACCTATTTTATTGATTCAGACTTTTTTATAGTTTAAATAATATACTTCTGCTAGATGGTTATGAATCATGAAACTATTATTTTTACACCTATTATTGCAGTATTTATTGGATTAATTGTTTTTACAATTTTAAAAAAGAGAAAGAGATCAGCTAAAAGTATTTATAAATTAATAGATGATTTAGAAAAAAAGTATATATATTAATTTTTTTTTAGTAAAAAAGATTAATCAAATTCTATTCCAACTTCTTCTTTTAAATCTCTTTCCAAATCTGGAAGATGAGGTTCAACCCAATGATCTTTGTTATCAATACCAGCTGCATTTACATAATTCATAATGTGTTGATCCACTTGCTTGTAAAGATCATGTAAATTTAAATCCATACGAATATCATGTGCAATTTCAGAGACTTGTTGTTCTGTTAGACAATGATCAGGGTGAAGTAAATCACAACATGGAATTCTCTTTTCAATCAATTCATTAAGATTGATTTTTATTTCGTAATCTTGATGGACAGTCATTAATTTTATATCTATATATTTATTTTAATAATGTTTAAGGTTTTGTATATCTTTAGTCAAGAAATAAAGTTCTTTAATATTAATGCAGTAATTTTAAATAAATAGATCTTCCAAATCTTTATACAAATCATCATTCTCTTTTTGGTTTTCTATAAGTTCATTGTGATCTAGTAAAAGTTCTCTTTTTGAGGTATAGAAAAGATATCCAAGCGCTCCCAAGAGTAAGGTTGTTGGTAAAATCATTAGCATTTAATTGACTTATAATGAATATAGTGCAACACTTATTACAGTCAAGTGCCGAACTTTAATTAATTTTTAAATGCCTACGAAGAAAAAAAGAGTTGGTTTTATTCCTAGAGAAGATGTTATGAGAATAATTGAAAAGTTGAGCATAGAGAACAATTTAAGTAATTCAAAAATAATAAGTATTTTGGTAGAAGAAGCACTTTCTATTAGAGGAATATTTAATAAAAAAAATGGTAAAGTAATTCAATCATATCAATTAAATAAAGATAAATCACAAAACTTACCTGATAATAAGGGTTTCTTTACAGATAATGCAAAACTCTCAATTGATACTAACTTGGGGAATCATTTTATTCCTAATAATTCAACCCATTTAAATGAGGAGAATCAGGAGGATTTTGACTTACAAACTTATAATAAGTTTTTATCGTTCCTAAAATTTCAGGAAATGATGGATAAATATAACACCTAATAAAGTGTTGCTAAGTGATGCACTGTGCGTTAAGTTAAATTTGCATTTATATGAGATTCGCATATTAAAACTATTTTTCCCATTTCAAAAACCTAAATTCAATTAATCTATAAAATATTTATTCCTATGAATTCATCTCTCCCAGTTTTATCTGTAAATCTCCTCCCTCCAGACAAGTTATATTGTAATTTCAGTTATTGGAGTTCTTTATTCTCTCAGGATATGAAAATTTTATGGGATAGAGCGCATGGAGTACCTTTAGAAAAACTGCCAAAAGGTATTTCTGATATGATTTTTCCGTATTTATTGCTTGCACTCTCAGACTATAAGACTTCGCAACTAAATAAGATGAATGGAATAGGATTAGATAATCTATTAAGCCTTTGGTTTGATAAGTACTTATTAAATAAAAATGGTTACTTCGAGCTAATTAAAAAATAATATTTAAGATTAACTATTAATATCAAATTTTATTCCCATATAAATTTATTACGTTTAAAAATTTTTAAGTGATTCTTTCCTAATTGGCACATCAATAGTCTTGCTATAAATATATTAAAAGGTTTGATGATGAATTCTTTAAATTTTTTTAACAAATATGTGTATTGTCTTTTTGATAATGATCATCAGGAGAGATATAAAATTAAGTAAGGCAAGATAAATGAAATTTAATTCAAAAACCCTAAGCTTGATATTAAATCTATTATTTTGCCTGTTTATATTTATTATTTAATTTTTTAGTTTTTATTCATTAATTTTCAAAAAAATTAAAAATTAATATTCAAATTTGGTTGACTTTTATTGTTAATACGATGATAATATCAAAAATAAATTTTTAATTGTGAATCCTTTTTCAGATACTTTTGATGATTTTGTTGATGATCTACTTTCATCCGATGTTAATTTGTTGAAAGGGGAACTTGATTTTCTGCTTATGCAACATTTATTTGATTCTATAGATTTGAAGCGTATTAATAAAACTGAAATTGAAGATAACGAATCATTTGCTGCCTAATTTTTTATGAAATCTTTTTATGAAAAGTTTTGGGTCCCAGTTTTTGGTTATATTTTATCAAAATTTGTTTTTTTAATAGAAGGTAAAAAGCAAGATTCTAAAAATAAAAAAAAATAACTTAACTACTTTTTGTCTTTATAAAGTATTTTTAATTACATAATTTAAGTCAATATATTTTGATAACAACAAAAGTTGTGCTTTAAATTTACGAATACATGCATGGTTGAAATATACATAATTGCTTTTCAGCAAATTAAAATGAACAAAAATAATATGTTGAAGCCTTACACAGTGCATTACCGTGACTTTCAAAATATAAGATTAGAAAATTGTTTTTATGCTTTTGACGCTTACGAGGCTAGAACACTAGCAATGGAATTTAATAAGTATATAAATGAGCATCCAAACAGTATAGACCTTATAAGATGCGAAAAATGAATAAAGTTTTTTATCAATTCAAGATAATAATCTATTAAACACTCAAGAATTTATCAATAACCGCTTGACTCAACTCACTAGTATTTCCGCTAGCAACAATACCTCCGCGTTGCATTGCATAATATCTATTGGCTTGTCTTACAAAATGCAAATGTTGTTCAACTAATAAAACACCAATTCCTGTATCTCTAATTATCTGGTTAATTGCATTTTCAATGTCTAAAACTATATTCGGCTGAATACCTTCCGTTGGTTCGTCAAGCAATAGAAGTTGAGGCTTGCCTAGCAATGCTCTTGCAATAGCGAGTTGCTGTTGTTGTCCTCCACTAAGATCTCCTCCTTTCCTTTGAAGAAAATCTTTAAGGATTGGGAAGAGATCATAGACAAATGGATCTATTTTCTTGTTCTTAGATAATCCACCTGGTAGAGACTCCATCCCTAACATAAGATTCTCTTCAACTGAAAGGTATGGAATAATTTCTCTCCCTTGAGGAACGTATGCCATTCCTTTCCTCGCCCTCTGATGAGGTGCTTTTCTGTTGATATTTTCACCAATCAAATAAATATCTCCTTTTTTTTGTTTTAACAAACCAATTAGTGATTTCAATAAAGTTGTTTTGCCAACTCCATTTCTTCCAATCAAACAAACCATTTCTCCTGATTTAACGTTTAAATCTACATCTCTAAGAATATGACTTTCGCCATAATAAGTATTTAACGATTTTATTTCGAGTAAATTCTCCATAACTAGTCCTCAGGTCTTCCTAAATAAACATCAATTACTTTTTTGTCTTTTTGGATGGTTTCCATCGTTCCCTCACATAATACTGTGCCCTGATTTAATACTGAAACATTACTATCAAGTCTTCTTATGAATTCCATATCGTGATCTATTACTACTACTGTATTTTCGCCTGATAATGATTTTAATAAATCAGCTGTAAGATCTGTTTCTTCATCAGTTAAACCTGCAACAGGTTCATCTACTAACATTAAATCTGGCTTCTGTCCTACTAACATGGCTATCTCGAGCCATTGTTTTTGACCATGTGATAAAGATCCCGCTTTAGAATCAACTTTTTGAGCTAAATTAACAATCTTCATAAGACGATCAATCTCATTAAGCTGCTCATCCTTAATACTTTTATTTATAAGGTTTAAGGGACTTTTAGGAGTTGTCACCGATATTTCAAGATTTTCTTTAACTGTTAGATTTTCAAAGATTCTTGGACTTTGGAACTTTCTTCCAACTCCAAGTCTGGCTATTTTATGCTCCTTTCTACCTACTAAAGATTTCCCTTTAAAAATTACTTCGCCGTTTGTTGGCTTAACCTTTCCAGTTATTACATCAAGAAATGTTGTTTTGCCTGCGCCATTGGGTCCTATTACCGCTCTTAATTCTCCTTTCTTCAAATTTAAATTAAGTTTGTTGAGAGCCAAAAAACCCTCGAAACTAACAGTAATATCTATTAAATTTAGAAGATCTTTATTATTCATTATTCTCCTCCCTATTGTTAACTTCTAAGCTTGGATAGGTTTCAATCTTTCTTTTCAAACCAAACTTTTGAAGAAGATTCCTAGGACCATCTCCTTGCATCCATCCTAAAACTCCTTCTGGTAGAGCTGTTACAACTAAGATAAATAACCCTCCTTGAATAAACATCCAGCTAGCAGGTAAAGCTTCACTTACTAGACTTTTTGCATAGTTGATGAAAACTGCCCCTAGTATCGCTCCCAATAAAGTTCCTCTTCCTCCAACAGCAACCCATATAACCATTTCTATAGAAAAGGGAACCGTCATAAATTGAGGGGATACTATTCCAGACTGAACGGTATACAAAGCTCCCGAAACTCCTGCGAGACCTCCAGCAATAGAAAATATTATCGTCTTGAATATAACTGGGTTGTATCCTGTAAACCTAACTCTTGGTTCATCATCTCGTATTCCTATAAGGATATTTCCAAATCTTCCTTTAACTACCCACTTTGCAAAAAACCATGCGGCTATTACTAGTATGGCTGTTATCCAAAAGAATATTCTTTGCATGGACTCAGAGCCTACCATCTGACCAAATAGTTGTGTTACATCAGTTTTTAATCCATTTGTTCCATTTATAAGTTTTTGTTGTCCATTAAAGAAGTTAAAGAATACAAGAAGAGAAGCTTGAGTAAGTATAGAAAAATAAACCCCTTTGATTCTATTCCTAAAAACAAGAAATCCAATTAAACCTGCAACCAATGCTGGAATTATCCATATAGCGAAGAAGGCAAAAAAAGGCGATCTAAACGGTTCCCAGAAAAAAGGTAATTTTTCAACTCCATATAAAGCAAAAAATTCAGGAATATTATTTGGAAATTCAGAGGAGCTAGTTATTTGTAAATACATTGCTGCACAATATCCACCTAGTGCAAAAAATATACCTTGTCCAAGACTTAGTAAACCTGTATATCCCCAGATAAGATCAACACCAAGTGCCACTATGGATAAGGATAAGTATCTACCTAGAAGGTTTAATCTAAATACAGGTAGTAGAGTTGGTGCTGCAATAATTAAGGCTATTAATATTATCCAAAATGATAATACTATTTTCTTATCAAATTTAATTTTAGTTAAGGACATTAGTTTTCAACCATCCTTCCTTTTTGAGGAAATAAACCTGTAGGTTTAAATTGTAAGAATATAACAATTAGTGCAAATATCATTACTCTTGCCATACTTGTGGTCGCAAAAAAGTTAATTGTGTTTGATAAAGGTAAAGGCATATCTGGCCATATTGATAAGAGCCTTCCAGCTCCTATTAAATCAGTCATTATTCCTATTCCAAAGGAAGCAAGTACTGTTCCTAATAAATTTCCTACACCTCCAAGCACTACAACCATAAAACAACCAACTATATAGTTTCCGCCAACATTTGGTCCTACAGAGCCTAAAAGAGATACTGCAACCCCAGCAACTCCTGCTAAGCCAGATCCTATTCCAAAAGTAATTATATCCACTTTTTCAGTAGATATACCAAGACAATCACTCATTTGTCGGTTCTGAGTAACTGCTCTTATACGCATCCCCCAAGCACTTTGATTAAGAAATAATGTTATTGCTATTACAGAGATTAGAGTAATGATAATTATCATTAATCTTGTTTTGGGAAATGCATTGCCAATAATTTCAACTTGACCTCTCATCCATGAGGGTGCTGTTACATCAACATTTCGAGCGCTTGCTCTACTGAGTTTGCTGACAGAGGATGAGATTATGCTACCTGTCAGGACCCCTGTTAAAGCAGCAAATATCCAAGAACTAAATTTAAAATATTTGAAATTTATTGATTCTTTTATTTTTGAAGGGAATGTTGTTGGCAAGAATAAACCAATTAACAGACTTATAACCAGACCTGTCCCATAAGCTAAAGGTACACTTCTGACAAATTGTTGAAGGATTAAGCTTACGCCCCAAGTTGCGAGAAGTGTTTCTAGTGGACTTCCATAAAGCTTTCTTATTATAGTTTTTTCCAGGAGAATGCCTACTACTCCACTAACAATAAAAGCAAGGAAAATAGATACTATTATGTACGAATTGTAGAAAGGTTTTAATATAGGTAATTTGAAAATTAATTGTGTTACATATGTTGTGTAAGCCCCAAGCATCATTAGTTCTCCATGGGCAAGATTTATTACACCCATAAGACCAAAAACAATTGCTAGACCTAATGCAGCAACAAGTAGTACAGATCCGATTGCAACACCATTAAAAAGACTATCGAGAAGTAACTCCAATTTAAAAAAAGAAAATATTTGATTATATAAAATAAAAGGAGGCGTTAACCTCCTTTTATTTTGAAGTATAGGTTTTATTTAGATTAAAGCTTATACTTTTCTCCTTTTGAAGGATCTGTCCAATCGCATGCAAATCCTTTTGAACTTGGATGCTTTTGGTTCCATGCTTGAGGAAGAACAACTCCTGTTTCTTCAAGGATTGTAAAACCACCCTCTGCATTAATCTCCCCAATTCTTACTGTTTGAGATAAGTGGTGATTAGGCATAACTTCAACAGGACCTTGTGGAGCATCAAACTTTTGTCCAACAAGGGCTTCCCTTACAGCGTTGTCGTCGAATGTTCCAGCATCTTCTACTGCCTGTTTCCATAAGTAGACCATGTTATAAGCAGATTCTTGAGGATCAGCTACAACACGATCTGACCCCCATCTTTTCTTGAAACTTGCAGCAAATTTCTTAGATGCAGGAGTATCAATTGACATCATGTAGTTCCAAGCTCCGTAGTGACCTTCAAGGAACTCAGGACCAATTGTACTAATCTCTTCTTCAGCAATTGAATAGTTCATTACGTAGTACCCACTTGAAGGTGTGATACCTGCGTCTTGAATCTGTTTGAAGAATGCAACGTTTTGGTCACCATTAAGAGTATTAATGATTATTCCACCGTCAGGCAACGCTTTTTTGATTTTTGAGATAATTGGAGCAACTTCAGTATTTCCTAATGGAAGGTAATCTTCTCCAACAACTTTACCGCCTAACTGTTTTACCTGAGCTTTTGTGATTGTGTTTGAAGTTCTTGGGAAAACATAATCAGAACCTACAAGGAAGAAATCTCCACCAGCTGCGGGAGAACGCTTATACATGAAATCTGTAGCGGGTTCCGATTGTTGGTTTGGTGTGGCTCCTGTATAGAAAATGTTGTTAGAACATTCTTGAGCTTCATATTGAATTGGGTAGTAGAGGAAAGCATCTTTGGATTCGTAGACAGGTAACATAGCCTTTCTACTTGCGGATGTCCATCCACCAAATACGACGGGAACTCCGTCTTGGTCTATAAGTTTCTTTGATTTTTCAGCAAAAGTTGGCCAGTCAGATGCACCATCTTCAACTATGTATTCTATTTTGTAGCTTTTTCCGCCAACTGTAACACCACCAGCAGCATTTATCTCTTCAATAGCCATTTTTTCTGTATCAACAAGAGTTGATTCAGAGATAGCCATTGTTCCGGATAACGAATGCAAAATACCAACGGTTACTGTGTCATCGAAACTTCCGGAGGTTCCGCCTCCACCACAGGAAGTTGCGGTGACCGCAAGTGAGGCAGTAGCTAAACCTGCCAAAATACGCCTTGAAATTCTCATGAATTAGGATAAATTAGGTAATTGACCCTCATTAGGGGGATAAAGTAAAAGTTATTAACGAGTGAGGATTCGTTTTGTATCAGTCGTAACTTTTTGTTGAATCCAATATATTAGTAAAGAACATTTTTCTAGTTTCGATCGTTGGGTATATGTGATTCTAAAAATTGAGTTATTTCTTCAACTCCTATGCCGCTACTTAGATTGGTGAAAAACCAAGGTTTCCCTTTTCTCATAAATTCAGTATCACTTTTCATAATATTTAAATCTGCACCAACTTTATCTGCTAAGTCAATTTTGTTTATTAATAATAAATCCGACCTTGTTATCCCTGGTCCCCCTTTTCTGGGGATTTTGTCTCCGGCAGAAACATCAATTACATATATTGATAAATCTACAAGTTCCGGACTAAAACTAGATGCTAAATTATCACCTCCACTTTCTACGAAAACAAAATCTAAAGGATTATATTTATTTTCTAAATCTAAAACTGCATTTTTATTTAATGAACAATCTTCTCTTATCGCGGTATGAGGACAACCTCCTGTTTCTACACCGATAATCCTTCCTTCCTCTAAAACCTTTTTATTTATCAGAAAGTTAGCATCTTCTTTGGTGTAGATATCATTCGTGACAACTGCTATCTCATAATTTTTTTTCATGCTTAAGCATAGAGTCTCTACTAATGCAGTTTTTCCTGAACCTACAGGTCCTGCAACCCCTACTCTCAATTTGCTGCTCATAAATTAATTTCTAAAAAGTTTTGTATAAAGGTCATTATGATTTTGTTGTGCCATAGCTAAACCTACATTGCCAAAATAGATGTCATCAATTTCTTTGTCCATAATTTCTTTAGAAACTTTTGAAATTATTGCTAATAAGTCTCTCTGAATTAATTGTGCTTTTGTTGACCCAATAGGAATAATTCTTAATGCAGCACTAAGTTGGTTTGCACTCCACGCATAGAAAAAATTCTCAACCATCTCTAACTTGGTAATTTCAAAACAATAACAAGCCCAACTCCACGCTAATGACCAGGAGCTTTTTTTATTATTTTCATATAGATATTCAAATCCAAATTCTTTGGTTAAATCAAAGAGAGATTTTGCCATTTGAATTTGTTGTTCTCTAATTTCGAGAGAATCCTTTGATGAGAGGATCCATTTATCCAAACTCATTAGCTTTTGCAAATTACCTTTTAAATTTTTGCGGTCGTTTATCTCATTAAAAATATCAAAAAAATCTAGTAAAAGTCTTGCATCTAGTCTTATCTGACCAATTTCTAGTTCACTTATTATTAAGTCTTTTACCGAATTTGAATCTGTTAAATTTTTATTATGAAGATAACTCTCCATTCCCTCTGAATAACAAAATCCTCCAACTGGTAAGTTAGGGCTTATTAATAAATATTTTAATAAGTGACTTTTACTCATGACTATGGGCACCTTTTTCCGGGAAAAACTTTTTTTTCGTATTTTTTACATCAACTTTAAAATTAATAAGCATATTTTCAATAACATAATCACTTTTTGTTAGAAGTATGCCTTCTTCGATTTCTACTTCCACGTGCCTATTCCCAAGATGATAAGCAGTTTTAATAAGCTCAATTTTAGAATTTGAACTTATTTCAATTAAATCTTCTGTTTTGGCAATTATCTCTACATAAAAATTGGACTTATTAGTTGAAAGAATATCTCCATCATTTAATTTGCCTTTTCTAGGTAATTGTAAAATTATTTCTTGATCACAATCACTTAATCTTTTACCTCTTAAGATTCTTCTTTCATCTGAACTTAAGGTTAGTTTTAAAAATGAACCTAATTTTGGTTTTTCCTTAATCCAATCAGTTACAACAATTTGTTTATTCATTCTCATAATCAAAATTTTTGGTTACTTTAATTAAGTAATTAAAGAAAACAATTTATGATTAAAACTTCATGGGAAGGTAATTGTTTCTTAAATTTTTTCAATAATAAATCAAGTTTAGGAGATCTTGATAAAACAATCTTTAAATCTAAATCAATTTCTCCTTATAAGTTATTGAAGTCAACTCATGATCAAGAGGGCAGATGCATTTTACCTGTTTTACATACTGCGGGGGGATTGGTAGGAGGTGACTTACTTGATTTTGAAGTAAATCTTGAAAAAAACTCTAAGGTTTTGTTGACGACTTCTTCAGCTCAGAAAGTATATGGATCAGTTGGAAGATCTAAAGTCAATCCAAAAGGAAGTTTTTCAAAGCAAAAGAATCTAATAAATATTCTTGACAATTCTCATTTAGAGTATCTTCCCCAAGAAACAATCATCTTTGCAAATGGTTTATATGAGCAAATTTTTAAAGTATCAATTTCAAAAACTTCAAGTTTTTTATTTACTGATTTAATAAGACTTGGAAGATCTTCTTCCGGAGAATCTATTGAGAGTGGAGTTTTTAGGTCTAAATTAGAAATTATGAGAAACAATGATTTACTCGATGATTGGGAATATGTTGATCAGATTGAATTATCTAAGGCAAGTTTTGTGGCCAAGTCAGGTATGGATTACATGCCCGTTTTTGGATCCTTAATCTGGATTTGTGAAAAAGATTTTTCCAAGTCAAAAATAAATAATCTTGTAGGAAATATAAAAAAGATTTTCAATGAAACTAATAATAATTTATCTATTGGAATCCTTGAAAATGGAATCTCTGTACGATTCCTAGGGAGTTCTTCTCAAGATGCTAGAAAATGTTTTTTTTGTATTTGGAAACAAATTAGGTCTGTTTGTGGATTTTGTGAGCCAAAATATCAAGGTGTATGGCCTTTACAAGATTCTATGAATTATTAATTATGTTCAGAAAGAACCTTTTTTAAGAATTTATAGATTAATTTTTTATTATGCATCTTTCACCTCAAGAAAAAGATAAATTATTGATTTTTTCTGCTGCGCTCTTAGCTGAAAGAAGGCTTAGTCGAGGTCTTAAGCTTAATTATCCCGAAACAATTGCTTTTTTAAGTTTTCAAGTTCTTGAAGGAGCACGAGATGGTAAAAGTGTAAGTCAATTAATGTCAGAGGGAACAACCTGGCTTTCAAAATCACAAGTTATGGAGGGCATTTCTGAAATGATTGATGAAGTTCAAATAGAAGCGGTTTTCCCCGATGGGACTAAATTAGTTACTATTCACAATCCGATTAATTAGTTATGAGTAATTTAATTCCTGGCGAAATAATTCCTGAACAAGGTGAAATCGAACTAAATCATAGTAAGCAAGTTAAAACTGTAACGGTTTCTAATTCTGGTGATAGACCTGTACAAGTTGGTTCTCATTATCATTTTTATGAAGCAAACAAGGCTTTAATTTTTGATCGAGAGATAACATATGGTATGCGTATTGACATCCCTGCAGGAACAGCAATTAGATTTGAACCGGGTGATACAACAGATGTCAAATTGGTGCCATTTTCAGGTTTAAGAAATGCATATGGTTTTAATTCATTAGTTAATGGTTCTTTAGATAGTTAAAATTATGTCTTATAAAATTGATAGAAAAACTTATGCTCAAACTTACGGACCCACGACCGGAGATAGGGTAAGGCTCGCTGATACCGAACTTTTTATAGAAGTAGAAAAGGATTTAACTACATACGGAGATGAAGTTAAATTTGGTGGAGGTAAAGTTATTCGAGATGGGATGGGACAGTCTCAAGTAAGAAGAGCTGATGGAGCTGTAGATACCGTAATAACTAATGCTTTGATTGTAGATTGGTGGGGAATAATTAAGGCTGATGTGGGTATAAAAGATGGAATGATTTTTGAAATTGGTAAGGCTGGTAATCCTGATATCCAGGATAATGTTGATATTGTTATTGGTGCATCAACAGAAGTAATAGCTGGAGAGGGGCATATTCTTACTGCAGGTTCAATAGATACCCATATTCACTTTATCTGTCCCCAACAAATTGAGACAGCACTAGCCTCTGGAATTACAACTATGTTAGGAGGAGGAACTGGACCTGCAACTGGCACAAATGCTACTACTTGTACTCCGGGTTCTTTTCATATTTCAAGGATGCTTCAATCTGCAGAAGCATTTCCCATGAATTTAGGTTTTTTTGGAAAAGGAAACTCAACTAACGAGAGCAATCTTATTGATCAGGTTGAGGCTGGTGCATGTGGATTGAAGCTTCATGAGGATTGGGGAACCACTCCTTCCACAATTAATTCTTGTCTAAATGTTGCAGATAAGTTTGACGTACAAGTATGTATTCATACTGATACTTTGAATGAGGCAGGCTTTGTTGAAGATACCATCAACGCTATTGCAGGAAGAACTATTCATACTTTTCATACCGAAGGAGCAGGTGGAGGCCATGCTCCAGACATTATAAAAATCTGTGGAGAAAAAAATGTTCTTCCTAGTAGTACAAATCCAACAAGACCTTATACCAGGAATACATTAGAAGAACATCTTGACATGTTAATGGTTTGTCATCATTTAGATTCTAAAATTCCAGAAGACATTGCATTTGCTGAATCAAGGATCAGAAGAGAGACTATTGCAGCTGAGGATATCTTGCATGATGTAGGTGCCTTTTCAATTATTGCTAGTGATTCTCAAGCTATGGGAAGAGTTGGTGAAGTAATTACAAGAACTTTTCAAACCGCACATAAAATGAAAGTCCAAAGGGGGCCGTTATCGCAGGATTCTGATAGAAACGACAATTATAGAGTAAAGAGATATATTTCTAAAGTCACAATTAATCCTGCAATAGCTCATGGTATTGATAAACATGTTGGGTCTATAGAAAAGGGTAAAATTGCGGATTTGGCATTATGGAAACCTTCCTTTTTTGCTGTTAAGCCTGAATTAGTTGTTAAAGGAGGTTCTATAGTTTGGTCCCAAATGGGTGATGCAAATGCTTCAATTCCTACTCCAGGTCCTGTACATGGTCGACCTATGTTTGCAAGTTTCGGCCAATCTCTAATTAAGAGTTCTTTTACCTTTTTAAGTAAAAATTCAATTGAACAAAATATTCCAAATAAATTAGGCTTACAAAAGAAATGTATTGCCGTAGAAAATACCAGAAATATCAATAAATCAAACTTAAAACTTAATAGTAAACTACCAAATATTTCAGTTGATCCTCAAACTTATGAAGTTTTTTCTGATGGAGAACTTCTTACTTGTGAACCACTTGATGAAGTTCCAATGGCTCAGAGGTATTTTTTGCTTTAGAAGTTTTTAATTAATTCTTTTTCACTTAACTTTATGTCTTTTGACCCCGCAATAGCTAAATCTTCTTGCAGTTTGTTCTCACAAGATAGAACTCTTGACCAACTTGGTAATTGAAGTGTCGTAGGACAAGCCAGATAATCTTCTGTAGCAGGTCTTAATAGTTTCGCAAACTTTTGTACTGATAATTCTTCTTCGTGCCTATCGTACGGAAGTTGATTAACTGCTGAATCTAATCCAAATTGTTTTACCCGATCTTCTCCAACTCTTTTGTAGAGAACTTCTAAAGTTGCTAGTTGAGTGCTAGTTAAGGTCTCGGCTTGATGCTCCATGAGACCTCTTAAAACACTTGAAAGTATTTCTGTACACATTTTTTGCAATCCTTCTTTAGAAGAATCTCCAATATTCTTATGTTTATGATCAAATAAACCTAGGTCAACCTGGGCTATTTTTGAGGTCCTTACGTTTCTATAAACCTCTGATAATAAACCTATCTCTAAACCCCAGTCACAAGGTATTCGTAAATTCATTGCAAGGTCTTTAGTAAAAGCAAACTCTCCTGCTAATGGATATCTAAATGATTGAAGATATTGTAAAAACGGAACCTTACCAACTAACTGCTCAAGACTTGCTAATAAAGGACCCACGAATAATCTTGTTGCTCTACCTTGTAATTGGTTTGTTTCTAGAGATAACCTACTGTAAAAAGCTTTTACATATGATATTCCATATGATTCATCCAGAAGAGGAAGAATCATTCTTGAAGGATATAAAGGACTAAAAGTTCTTATATCTGCATCAAAAAGAGCAACAACTTCTGATTTTCTAGTCGCAACTCCTATGCCTTGCCATACAGCCCATCCTTTACCTGGAGTTCCTAAAAGTTCTAATCCATTTTTTTCTTGGCTTTTTAATAGCTCAATTACAAAGGGAGAATTAGTCCATTGAACGTGAACTGGGAATGGCATTGAGTCGAAAAATGATTTTGCTGCTCTAACTTGCTCAACAGTTTTTGCAGAGAGAGCAATTACTAATTCATTTAAGCCTGTAAGGTTTTTTAAAACTTCTCTAATATCTTTTAATGCTGGACGCTCAAACTCTTCATATAAGCAAGGTATTAAAATGCTAGTTGATCTTCTTTTAAGACTTTTGTTTAATTCTTTAAGTAAATTTCCTGTAACTCCATATTCATGTATTGTTGTGATTAAACCTTGTTGAAAGTCCATTTTCTAATTGATGTGCAGAATGGTATTAATACTTCGATGATTTTTTCAAAGTGAAGCAAATTGATTCAGAGAAAAAATTAGATAGATTAAAAATTGATAAATTGTTAAAAACAATTTATTCAAATCATACTACAGAAGAAATTAATTTTATTTCAAATCAATTATTACAGATTTTAGATGATTTCTCAGAGAAATCTGCTTATGAAGAAATAAGAGATAAGGAAAGGTGGAATGAATCTCATTCAGTTTTGATAACTTATGCAGATAGTATTTATAAAAATGGCGAGGCAACATTAATAACTCTTAGGAAGTTGTTAAGTAAACATTTTGGCAGTCTTTCTAAAGTTGTACATATTCTTCCTTTTCTGAAATCTACAAGCGATGGAGGTTTCGCAGTCTCAAGTTATGATTCCCTAGAAGAGAAATTTGGTGGTTGGGATGATCTCAAAAGTATTTCTAAAAATCATGATTTGATGGCTGATTTAGTACTAAACCATGTCTCATCATCTCACCCATGGGTTCAACAATTTATTAAATCCCAAGAACCGGGTATATCAAATGTTTTTTCACCGAAACAAAATCTTGACTGGTCAAAGGTAGTTAGGCCTAGGAGTTCCTCTTTGTTTTCTCAAATAAATACTGATGATGGTCCTAAACAAGTTTGGACAACTTTTGGGCCAGATCAAATTGATTTGAATTGGCATAATCCTAAAATGACTCTTGAGTTCTTAAATTTAATTACTACTTATTTATCTAATGGTATTAAATGGTTAAGGCTTGATGCTGTAGGTTTTATTTGGAAGGAATCAGGGACTACATGCTTACATTTACCTAAAGCACATTCAATTGTGAAACTCTTAAGAGTTCTTTTAAATAATCTTCTTGATGATGGTGTTTTAATAACAGAAACGAATGTTCCTCAGAAGGAGAATCTATCTTATCTGATTCCTGATGATGAAGCCCATATGGCATACAATTTCCCATTACCTCCTCTTCTGCTAGAAGCAATTATTACTTCAAGAGCTGATATTCTAAACTCATGGATTTTTGATTGGCCTCAATTACCTAATGATACTACTCTCTTTAATTTCACTGCATCGCACGATGGTGTTGGGCTAAGAGCTCTTGAGGGTTTAATGAACGAGCAGAGAATAAAAGATTTATTAATTAATTGTGAGAAAAGAGGCGGATTAGTAAGTCATAGACGTTTATCAAATGGTGATGATAAACCTTATGAATTGAATATTAGTTGGTGGAGTGCAATGGAAGACTCCAGTAGAGATGCTAAAAGATTTCAATATGAGAGATTTATTTTGAGTCAATTATTAGTAATGGCTCTGAAAGGGGTTCCTGCCTTTTATTTACCAGCATTACTAGCTTCAGAAAATGACATTAAAAAATTTTCTATGACAGGTCAAAGAAGAGACCTGAATAGAGAAAAGTTTAAATCAGAAAATCTTTTAGCCGTTTTAAATAATCCTGAATCTAATGCAAATAAAAACTTACAATATCTTCGTAATGCTATGGATGTCAGATCAGAATTAAAGCAATTTCATCCTTGTTCGGAAATGAAATGTTTGTCTAAAGGTAGAAGTGATATTGTTGTAATTAAAAGAAGTAAAGGTCCTGAGTCTGTTTTTGCAATCCATAATATGACTGAAAATAAAATTAATTATCAATTGAATGATAATGATTTACCAAAAATAATTGAGAATGATTTTAATACCCAAGATTTTTTAACATCCACTAAATACAATTACAAAAATATTAGTCTTGATCCTTTTCAAGTGATTTGGCTTAGTGCTTTATAAAAATGATAGAAAATTCTTCTATTTGGGTAGTAAGTGATGTAGATGGTACTTTAATGGATCACTCATATGATTTATCACCTGCTATAGAAACTATAAAAAAACTACAAAAATTATCTATACCCGTAATTCTTTGCACAAGCAAAACCGCTTCTGAAGTAAAAGTTATTAGAAAGGACCTTAACTTGAAGGATCCTTATATTGTTGAAAATGGTGCAGCAATATATGGTGAATCTCTTAAAAGAGTAAATGGAGAAATTATTCTTGGAATAAAATACGAATCTCTTGAGGAAATCTTAAATTTTATTTCTAATGAAATTGATTATAAACTTACTCCTCTTAATAATCTCACTGATCAAGAAGCTACTCAGCTAACAGGTTTAGAGGGCAATTCATTGAACTTAATGCGTGATAGGCATTGGAGCATGCCTTTTTTAAATCCGCCAAATTTTTTAGAAGAGAAAATTAAAATGTGTTGTAAAAAGTTCAATGTTGATATTTTTAAGGGGAATAGAATGAGTCACTTATTATCTACAAAATCTAATAAAGGTAAAGCAATAAATGCACTTAAAGAATATTCAAATCTTCAAAATATTGAGATTATAGGCTTAGGCGATTCTCCAAATGATTTACCTCTACTTTTAAACTCAGATATTAAAATTGTTATTCCTGGAAAAGATGGACCCAATTTAAATTTACTAGATCAATTAAAAGAATTGGAATTTACTTTGGCTTCTGAACCAAATGGATATGGTTGGAGAAATGAAATCAATAAATTGATAAATAAGCGAGAATTAAGTTAGAAAGATGAAAGATTTAAATATTAAATTTCCTGTTGATAAATTTGAAAAATTAGTGATTGATATTGGTTGGGAATCCTTGGATGATTGGTTCAACTTTTGGAATAGTCAAAGAAACATTCTTTCAATTGATCAATATTGGAGCAACAAAGTAAATGAGGATTGGATTTGGGGTTTAGCTTTACCTCTTTTATCTCAGGCCTATAGATTTCATAATGATTTTTCTAATAGAAAAATTATTGGCATCTCAGCTCTCCCAGGGACAGGCAAAACGACATTAGGTAATTGGCTTGAGGCAATATCCTTAAATTTAAATTTCAAAATTGCTGTTATTTCAATTGACGATTTTTATCTTCCTTCAGATGAAATGAAATTAGCCATTAAGAATAATCCTTGGAATGTATCAAGAGGTTTTCCTGGAAGTCACTCTGTAAAATTAATGTATGAAAAATTATTATATTGGAAAATTAATGGAGAGTTAAATGTTCCTGTTTTTGATAAATCACTGAGGAATGGCTTAGGAGATAGATCTCATTGGAGATTAGATAATCCTGATTTAGTAATTCTTGAGGGATGGTTTTTAGGAATAGAACCTTGCTCAATAGATGTTAGGGATCAACATATACAATCAGCAGTCTTGAGTCCAAATGAATCTTCATATACATTAAAGATTCAAAATAAGTTAAGTGAATACTTAGATGTTTGGAGTTTAATTGACAATATTTGGCATTTAAAGCCATTGAAGTTTGAATATATGAACATGTGGAAGTCATCTCAAGAAAAAGAAATGCTAATACAGAAAGGAAATGCCCTTCAAGATGAAAAACTATCTAATTTCTTGAGGATGCTTAATGTTTCTATTCCCCGTAAAAGTTTTGATTTTATAAATTCTTATGGGCTTTTATTAATTGATCAAGAAAGAAATTTAGTTGAGGCTGGATTGAATTTGTAGCTTTTCCAAAATTTCTTTTTTTTCAGTAATTTTTTATACATTTTTTTTTGCTCCAAATAGTGTTTAATTGAACTTATTTTGCTGTTTTGAGATGGTTGAGTTTTCTTACAAAAATGAAGGTTGTAGGATGGTTGTCTTGAGATGTATTGGACCATCAAATTTTTTCTTAGAGAGAGTTTTATTTCCAACTGATATTCTTACTTTTATGGCTCCAAATGATTCAAGAGTTGAAATATGGGGAAATGAATTATATGGGCCTAAGTTGGAAGAGAGAATAAGAATTTCTGCTGACAATGAAGATTCGACTTTAGTGGCTTAGAAAAGATTTTCTCTAATTGTCTTCGAGTCAAAATTTTTTACAAATACCTAATTTTTATTGATATTATCTAACTAGTTTTAGTTTTATAGATGTATTTTTCTTCATTTGCAATAGGAGGTTTTGTTCCTTCTGCAGCTGTTGCCGGAGTTTTACTTTTGGTTGGTTTAGGAGCCTTCTTTTATCTTGGCATTAAGGGACCCACAGATTATTAAAGCTGAGTTTAATCAACAAATGGTTATTTTAATTTTTCATAACCTATTTATATAAGTTAATACTATGGATTTAACAACTATCTTATTTATATTAAGTTTACCCTTCGTTTTATTGACAGTTTACTTTGGTACTAAAAATGATTTTTACGAAAGTGAAAATTATAAAGGTGATGGCTGTGCTCATGATGTTAAAAGGTAAATTTATTTTTTAATCATCTCTAAATACACTTATTTACCTTCTCTCAAATTTCTGGAAGAGTTGATATATTTCATTTGTATTTTTTACTCTTTTTTATTAAACGTGTTTTAATCTTTGATGCGTTTTGAATCTAAAGATAGACTTGTAATTTTACTGACCTCTAGCTTTTCACTTGACCTTTACAATAAGTACCAATATTAGCCAATAGTTAAAGGTTTTTCAGAATCAGAAAAGATTAAGGAAAAATGAAATTAATTTATTAAAATGGATTTTTATCTTTTTTCCATACTTGCTTTTAATTTTTAAATGCATATTGCTATTAATTAATTAGGTAATTTAATAATTTTTGGAATTTTTAAAATTTGTTTTATATGGATTAATTCAAGGGTTGACGGAATTTATCCCTGTAAGTAGTACAGCTCACTTAAAAGTTGTATCTCTTTTTTTAGGTATTGATGATCCTGGAGCATCTTTGTCCGCTACTATTCAACTTGGAAGTGTTCTAGCCATAGTTTGGTATTTTAGGAATGATATTTTTAATTACAGAAGTCAATCTCCCAAAAAATTTCTCGAATATCTCTTCAATGAAAGATTATTAAGGTCTATTTTGATTGGTACTATACCAATTGTTTTACTTGGTGGGAGTATAAAAATATTTATCCCTTCTTTTTTTGAAAACGTTCTTCGTTCAAATTTATCAATAGCATTGGTCTCATTTCTAATGGCTTTTTTTATGTACTTGGCAGATAGTTCGAAAAGAGGTTCTATAAATATTAAAAACCATAATTATTCAAATAGTTTTTTGATTGGTTTCTTTCAAGCATTTGCAATTTTTCCTGGTGTTTCAAGATCGGGGATAACTATTTCTAGCGCTTTAATATCAGGATGGGAAAGAGGCGATGCGGCGAAATTTTCTTTTCTTTTAGGGATGCCAGCTATTTCTCTTGCTGCGATTGTTGAATTTATTTCTTCTTTTAATGATTTTTTTTCATTAGGTTTTTTCCCTCTTTTTGTTGGTCTTATTACGACATTTTTGTCCTCTCTATTAGCAATAGATTTCTTATTAAAATATTTTTCATCAAATGGTTTGAAAATATTTATCATCTATCGAGTAATTTTTGGTATAGTAATTCTTTTGAATTTATAATTGGATGAAAAAAAATTTTTTGCAATTGTGTTAAGGTTTTAAAAAAAATTCTTTCTAATGAACATTTTTATATCTTTCCAATTAGGTGAAGTGGAAGTTTCAAATCTAACTATATTGGTTTTAGCTTTTTTTTCTTCTTTTACATTCATAGCAGTAGGTATAAGTTCATATAAACTATATAAGTCGCTTATAAATGAAGACGATAAGTAATCGGAACGGCGGGATTTGAACCCACGACCCCCACTACCCCAAAGTGGTGCGCTACCAAACTGCGCTACGCCCCGTTTCTTTACTATAGAGATAAGGTTGATTTAAATGTTATTCTTTATTGGATTGTTATCAGATCTCAATACACACTTATCAACTTCCCAATTAAAGTTTTCCCATATATGTTCTTTTAATTTGTAGTTACTTCCAGTAAAAACTCCCAACTTAACTTTTGTAGGAGAAGCAGAGCAATACTGTCTGCTTCCAGCTGATGCGAGATATTGTTGATGATGTTGTTCTGCAAAAAAATATGCATCAATCTTTTTTATTTCCGTTTCTATTAATCCAAGATTTTTTTTGTTTAGTTCTTTTTGATATTGTTCCTTACTGGTCAAAATAGTCTTTAAATTATTTTCATTTGTGTAATATATTGCAGATCTATATTGAGTTCCAATATCATTACCCTGCCTGTCTTTTTGAGTAGGGTTATGACATTCCCAAAACATTTTTAATAAATCACTTATATCTATTTCCCTTTTATCCCATATAACTCTTACAACTTCTGAATGACCTGTTAAACCGGAACAAACTTCATAATAAGTTGGATTGCTTTTTTCTCCACCAGCATAACCTACAGAAGTAGTTACAACTCCAGGAAGTTTCCAAAAACATTTTTCAGCTCCCCAGAAACAACCACATCCAAAAATTATTTCATCTTCTTGGATATTAGGATCTTTTTTAATATCTGTTTTTAATATTCTATGTAAAGAATAAGCATCATTAGTTAAAGTAACCTCCTCATTATTCATAATTTTTTTTAGGAATTTAAACATAATTTAAATTTTCTCATTATAGGAAAAAAAATTAACTTTTAGCTCTTAACAATTCTTGTGGCTAGTTCTCTTTCCCAAAGTTGTTTATATAACCCATTTTCTTTTACTAAATCTTTATGGTTCCCTTCTTGAACAATTTCTCCTTTATCCATTACCAAAACCCTATCACAAGTAGCTGCAACAGAAAGTTGGTGACTAATCATTATGATTGTTTTATTACTTCTAGCACTCATTTCTTCTATTATTCTTGCTGCTGTTTTATTATCTACACTTGCTAAAGCATCATCTAGAACAACAATGGGAGAATTAACAAGCAGTGCTCTTCCTAATGCAGTCCTTTGCCTTTGTCCTCCACTTAATGTAATACCTCTTTCACCAACAATAGTTTTAAACTTCTGAGGAAAGCTATTGATATCATCAATCAAACCAGCTTTTGTGGCGCTTTCTTTAACTAAAAATTTCGAAGCTTTGGGTTCTCCAAAACTTAGGTTTTCTGAGATTGTAGAAGTAAATAAGAATGCTTCTTGTGGAACAATTGAAATATTTTTTCTAAGATCACTTAATTTTAATGTTTTCACATCAATTTCATCTAAAAATAATTGATTGTCTGGAATTTCAATAGTTCTTCCTAGAGACTTTGCTAGTGTTGTTTTACCACAACCTACTGGGCCAACTATTGCAATAAGTTCTCCTGGATAAATTTTAAAATTGATACCATTTAATGCATTAAATTTTGATCCTGGATATTTTATCGTTAAACTTTTTGCTTCTAAGAATCCATTTACCTTTCTTTTTAAAAATTTAGTGTCTGATCTATCTACAATATTTGGATTGTTCTGAAAGATTTCTTCGACACGATCTAAACTTACTTGACCGAGTTGAAAAGTATTTAAGGTAAAACCTAATAGAGCTGTAGGGAAGACAAGTCTTTCAACGTAAAGAATTAAAGCTACTAAACCACCTATAGAAATAAATCCACTTTCTAATTGAAAAGTACCTAATGATAATAAAATCAATAGAGAAATTGAAGATATACCTTGCAAAAGAGGGAATAGGGTACTCGCTGTTCTTGCAAGTTTTATCGCTGAATTTTGATAGGCATTATTGTATATGTTAAACTCATTTTTCTCAGCATTCTCCTGGGCATAAATTTTGATAGCGCTTATGCCAGAAAGATCTTCTTGTATTAGATCACTAAGTTTTGATAATGATTCTTGTTGAGCTTTTCTTTGATTAACCATTCTGCCCCCAAATAGACTTACAATTCCAAGGATTAGTGGAAATATCATTAGAGCTGATATTGTTAATGTTTTATTAATCGAAAACATTGAAGGAATAGTGAATGAATAAGCTAAGACAATGTTGCATAAGCTTAAGACTGTAAAGCCTAAAAGTCTTCTTATGTTTTCAACATCGCTTGTAGCTCTACTAATAATGTCCCCACTACCTTTTTTTTGTATCCATTCTGGATCTTGAGTAAGTAAATGGTCAAAAAGTTTTTGACGTAGATTTACCTCTACTTTTCTTCCTATACCAAAGACAATCTGTCTTGAAAATAATCTTATTAAACCCATACAAGTTGCTAGAAATATTAACCACAAAGATTTAGAAATAATAAAATTCGAAGAAAACCCATTTTGTAATTGGTCAATTATATTTTTTACTTCTAAGGGTATTACTACACTTAATATATTTACTACCAATAGCGCTAAAGCTCCATATGAGAATTCTTTTTTGTACGGCCTTAGGTATTTAGATATAACTTTTAACTTTAAATTTTTCATTTTATTTTGCCGATATGATTAAGATAATGTTTCATTTTTGAATATGTGAGCTAATTTTATAAATGATTTAGTATTTATTTATGGGTAACCAACAAACTCATCCATTACATAAAACAGACAAGATTATTATAGATTCCCTTATCTCAAAAAAAACACCAGAAGATCTTGATTACATAAATTTGGCTAGATTAATAAATCGCTATACTTATTTCCCTGGAGAAATTGAAATAAAAAATGATATTGAAAAAATTTTAAAATTTTGGAAAATCACTAAAAATGAACTTTTTTCAAAAACCAAAAATATTTGGTCAAAAAGCTTTAGGCCTTCTAGTACAAATAAAGATTTAGTTGGCTCTGGTTTTGATACCTCAAATTGAATTTTATTGCATAACTTTTTTCAATAAGTAAATGTTTTCTAATCAATCGAACTCTGAAATCCTAAATAATTTGTTAGAGGGTAGAAATCTTGATGATTTAACTTCTAGATCTTTAATGCAAAGATGGCTTAATGATGAAATTTCAGATGTTGAAACAGGAGCTTTTTTGGGTGCTTTGAGAGCTAAGGGCTCTACTGGTGTCGAACTAAGTTCTATGGCTGATGAACTTTTAAATGTATGCGAATTGCCAGTGGCAAGACCAAATTTATATTTGGTAGATACTTGTGGTACGGGGGGGGATGGAGCTAATACATTTAATATTTCAACATCAGTAGCATTTGTTGCTGCTTCTTGTGGGGTAAAAATTGCAAAACACGGAAATAAAAGTGCTAGTGGGAAAGTTGGCTCTGCTGATGTTTTATTGAATCTTGGTTTGAATTTAAATTGTTCATTAGAAAAAGTAATAACAGCAGTAAGTGATATTGGGATAACTTTTTTGTTCGCACCTGTTTGGCATAAATCTTTAATAAAACTCGCTCCATTAAGAAAGACTCTTGGAATAAGGACAGTATTTAATCAGCTTGGGCCATTGGTTAATCCTTTAAGACCAAATGCACAAGTTTTGGGTGTTGCTTCGGAGGATCTTTTAAAACCTATGGGAAGCGCGCTTTTGAAGATGGGGATGAATAGAGCCATCGTTGTTCATGGTGCAGGTGGCCTTGATGAAGCTTCGCTTCAAGGTGAGAATAAATTAGTATTTGTTGAAAATGGTGAATTAAGGTTTTCAAAAATTAATATTACAGATTTCAAACATGAAAATATTCCAAACGAAAAGCTTGTAGTTTCTGATCTTGATTCTAACGAGGAAATATTGCAGTCTGTTTTAAATGGTTCTGGACAAAAATCTCATATCGATGTTGTTGCCTTGAATGCTGCTTTAGTGCTCTGGGCTGCTGGAATTGAAGATGATTTAAATGAAGGATTTAATAAATCATTATTTTCAATTAATCAAGGAGATCCTTGGAAAAAGTTTTTACTCTTAAAAAATTATTTATCTACAAATTAATTAATTTCAAATTAATGATTAATCCATATAAGAAAAACGCAAAATTAGTCTTAAGTAATGGCATTGTATTTCCTGGATTTTATTTTGGTGCTTCAGGTACAGCAATTGGTGAAATAGTTTTTAATACGGGAATGACCGGATATCAAGAAGTTATTACTGATCCAAGTTATTACGGACAGATATTAACATTTACATATCCAGAAATTGGAAATACTGGTATTAATTTTGAAGATTCAGAATCTAATATTCATGTTAAAGGCATAATTGTCAGAAATTTTTCATCTAATAACAGCAATTGGAGATCTAAAAAGAATTTTAATCAATGGTTAGTTGAGAAAAATATCATAGGTCTACATGGAATTGATACACGAGCTCTTGTTAAAATTTTAAGATCTAGTGGTTCTATGAATGGAGTTATTACCTCTGAAGATAAAACTGTAGAAAGTTGTTTAAAGATAATTCAAGAGACGCCAAAAATGGAGGGATTAAATTTGTCAAAAATAGTTTCAACAAAGAAACATTATTTATGGCAAGATCATACTCAAACAAATTTTGATGTAAGAAAAAGATATACTGAATCGTCTAAAAAATTAAAAATAATAGCAATTGATTTTGGAATTAAAAATTCAATTCTAAATAGATTTGCATCCCATGGTTGTGAAGTTTTGGTTTTGCCTTCTCGAACTTCTCTAAAAGATGTTCTCTCTAACAAGCCTGATGGTATTTTTTTCTCAAATGGTCCAGGCGATCCTTCTGCTGTTTCAGAAGGCATAGACTTAGCAAGATCGCTTATTGATTATGCGGCGATACCTATGTTTGGTATTTGCCTAGGTCACCAAATATTTGGATTAGCATTAGGAGGTTTAACTTATAAACTTCCTTTCGGACATCGTGGTTTAAATCACCCTTGTGGTGAAAATAATAAAATTGAGATTACTAGTCAGAATCATGGTTTTGCTATTGATCCTAACTCTCTCTCAAAAGACATAGTCAGAATAACCCACTACAATCTCAACGATAATACTGTGGCTGGCCTAGAAGTTAATAATAAGCCAATATTTAGTGTGCAATATCATCCAGAAGCAGGACCAGGCCCACATGATTCAGATTATTTATTTAAAAAATTTGTTTCTCTAATGTTAGAAAGATGTTGACATATTGTATTCTTTTGATTTGATAATTACATTTGATACATTTATTCTTTGGAGGTATTAGATCATAGAAGATTTCCAGAAGTTAACGGTTTCTTTAAGAGGAAACCTTGAGTTTAAAACAAACATTATTGTTTTTACTTTTAAAGGCCAACTTGATGCTTTCTCAGAAAAACAATTTAAGACTTTTGTTACTAATAATTTAAAAAATGAGCTCCCATTCGTTGTTGATCTTACAAAAATAGATTTTTTAGATTCCTCGGGTCTAGGAGCTCTAGTTCAGACTGCTAAAGAGTGCAAAAAGTCGAAACTTGGTTTCTCTGTCGTTGGTAATTCGAGAGTGGCCCAAACAATTAAACTAGTTCGTTTAGGTGATTTTCTTAACTTGAAGTCAAGCCTTGATGATGCTTTAAATTATTTAAAAAATTGAATTATTGGATTCAAAATTTGGTTCCATATGGATCTCCCGAAGATATAGGTGTTATTCAACTTGCTTGGCTTGGAGATTCTGTATGGGAGCTTCATCAAAGACTAAGACATGTTCATTTCCCTTTAAAATCCAAAGATCTACATTTATCTGTAGTAAACGAAGTAAAAGCAAAATCTCAATCAAAATCATTAAGTCAAATTGAACATTTATTAAATTCAAATGAAATAGATCTAATTAGGCGTGCTAGAAATAAAACAAAGAGATATCCAAAGTCTTCAGACCCTACCATATATTCCAGAGCAACTGGTTTTGAAACTCTCATAGGTTGGTTATTTTTAAAAGATCCTCAAAGATTATCAAAACTTTTTGAATATTTAGATTAAAAATTAATTGAACCTATGAAAAACTCCTCTAAAAAAAATTTTTCAAGAAAAAATAATCAAGAGTACAAAAAAAATTCAGATTTTGGTTATTATTCAAAAAATATAAATCGTTCAGAAAAAAATGAAAGATTATTGAACAATTCTGCTAAAAATAAGAATGTTGAAAATTCAAATAATAATAATACTTTTTCATCCTACAAGAGGAGAAAGCCCACATTTAAATCTAATAAAGAATTTTCTAATAATAATCCTGACAATTACCAAGAGTTTACTAAGAGAAATTTTGATGACTGGATATGGGGTAAACATTCGGTTTATGAGGCTCTTATTACTAAAAGAGCTATTAATAGGATTTGGTGTACTTCGGAAATCTTTTCTTCAGACAAATTCTATATTTTGCTTAAGGACCTTAAATCAGAAGGAATCTTAATTGAGGAAGTTTCTTGGAATAGGCTTTCACAAATCACTAATGGTGCTGCACATCAAGGTGTCGCATTGCAGCTAGCATGCTCGAAAACAATATCCCTAGAACATTTAATCGACTTTTCTAAACACAACTGTGCAAATCCCATAATACTTGCATTAGACGGTATAACTGATCCACATAATGTTGGTGCGATTATAAGATCAGCGGAAGCATTTGATTGCAAGGGCATCATCATTCCTCAGAGAAGATCAGCTGGATTGACGGGGACAGTCGCCAAGGTAGCTGCAGGAGCATTGGAGCACTTGCAAGTAAGTAGAGTTGTTAATTTAAATAGAGCAATTGAGGAGCTTAAAAAATATGGTTTTCTTGTTGTTGGATTATCTGGAGATGGTCAATTATCTATCTCAAATTTTCTAGAAAAAGCACCATTGGTAATTATAGTAGGCTCTGAAGATAAAGGTATTTCTTTGCTTACTCAAAAAAAATGCGATTTTCTTTTAAGTATTCCTCTTAAAGGTAAAACTTCAAGTTTAAACGCCTCTGTAGCGGCTGCTATATCACTATTTCACTTGACAAGTAAATGATTTTTTTTAAAATTCATTATCATTAAAGACTAATAAAATGTTGTTATTTCAATACATTTTGATGATTAATAAAAATATATTGAATTTTCACTACAAAATTGTATAGAATTTAACAAGAATTGCTGGTCTAAAGGGCCAATAAAATTTGATCAGAAACTTTGGAAACAAACTCGGATTAGCCTGGTGGGCTAAAATTGAGACAGATCAACCTCATGGAATTTATTGGTTTGGTCCATTTATTACTAAACGTAGTTTAAAAGAAAATATATCTTCTTTTATAAAAGATCTTTCAGATGAAGGGTCTAAAAATATTAAACATAGTTTGGTTCGTTGCAAAAAAGAAGAACCATTAACTGTCTGATAATTTTAATTTTAGGAAATAAATTAAAAAATGAATTTTAATTCTTTAAGAAAGGAAATTATTACCAATAATGCTTCTGTTAAGGAATTAGTTGATGATATTTTTGCCAAAATCGATCATAAAGATCCCAAAATTAACTCATATATTTGTACTACAAAAGAAATTGCGATCTCGCAAGCGAGGAATATTGATAAATTAATACAAAATAAAGACAATCTTCCTCCTCTTGCAGGGATGCCGATAGCAATAAAGGATAATATTTGCACCAAAGGAGTTGCAACAACTTGTGCAAGTAAAATGCTCAAAAGCTTTGTTGCACCTTATGAATCCACAGCTTCAAGTAAATTGTGGTCTTCAGGGGGGATCTGTTTAGGAAAAACAAATTTAGACGAATTCGCAATGGGTAGTTCGACGGAAACTTCTGTATTTGGTGTTACTTCAAATCCTTGGGATATTAATAGAGTGCCAGGCGGAAGTTCAGGTGGAAGTGCCGCTTCAGTTGCTGCTGGGTTTTGTGCTGCGGCTATAGGTTCAGATACAGGAGGATCAATAAGGCAACCAGCTTCTTTTTGTGGCGTCGTAGGCCTTAAACCAACCTATGGCAGAGTTAGTAGATGGGGACTGGTAGCATTTGCTAGCTCTCTTGATCAGATTGGCCCAATTACAAATACTGTTTCAGATGCGGCTGAAATTCTTTTTTCAATATCTGGTAAAGATCCCTTTGACTCAACATGTCTTGATAAACCAGTACCAAATTATTTGACTGATTTAAATAAATCTATAAAGGGTTTAAAAATAGGAATCATTAAAGAATGTTTTGAACACCCAGGCCTAAATTCAGAAGTTAAGGAATCTGTTCTTTCTGGTGTTGATAGATTCAAAACTTTAGGAGCTGAAATTATCGAAATTGAATGTCCCAGATTTAATGATGGAATTGCGACTTATTATGTCATTGCACCCTCAGAGGCCTCTGCAAATTTAGCTAGATATGATGGAGTTAAATATGGCTACAGATCGAATGAAGGTTCAAATCTTATCGATATGACTTCAAAAAGTAGAGCTGAAGGTTTTGGAGATGAAGTACAAAGAAGAATTTTGATAGGAACTTATGCTTTGTCAGCCGGATACAGTGATGCTTATTACAAGAAGGCACAAAAAGTTAGAACACTTATAAGAAAAGATTTTGATAATGCTTTTAAGAAAGTAGATGTTTTATTGACCCCAACTTGCCCAACGACTGCTTTTTTGAAGGGTGATTATATAAATGATCCACTTTCAATGTATTTATCTGATTTATTAACTGTTCCTGTTAATTTAGCAGGCCTCCCAGCAATCAGTATTCCTTGTGGTTTTGATACTAAAGGATTACCTATAGGATTGCAATTGATAGGCAATGTATTAGAGGAAGATAGAATATTGAATGCCGCAAATATTTTTGAAATTGATGCTCAGGTTATTAAGAATAGACCTTTGCTCTGAATTTGTATTAATAATTAATTTGTAATCACAAAGTATAGAATTTTTAGAAATTCTCTCTATCGTATATATATAAATTATTTGAATATGGGTTTCGTTCCTCTTCATAATCATAGTGACTACAGCTTGCTAGATGGAGCTAGTCAAATTTCAAAAATTGTAGATAGAGCTTCTGATCTTGGAATGGAATCTATAGCTCTTACTGATCATGGAGTTATGTATGGTGTTCTTGATTTAGTCAA
>QCCN01000012.1 GCA_003278925.1 Prochlorococcus sp. AG-347-L17 | reverse complement strand
ATTATTGGAAGTGGGCCAGGTGATATCTCCTTCCTAACCAATAATGCAAGAAAAGCACTTTCAAGATGTACTGTTTGGATTGGATACAAAATGTATTTAGATTTAATAAAACCCTTAAAAAGGAATGATCAGGTTTTAATTGAAAGTAAACTTACTGAGGAAAAAGAGAGATGCAGTAAAGCAATTAAACTAGCTGAAGAAGGAATAAAAGTGGCTTTAATTTCTTCAGGCGAATCTGGATTTTATGGAATGGCAGGTTTACTTTTAGAATTACTACAAAAAATCAAAAAAGAATATAGGCCTTACTTTGAAGTACATCCAGGTATAAGTAGTGTTCAATTAGCTGCAGCAATTAGTGGCGCACCACTAATGAATGACTTTTGTTCAGTAAGCTTAAGCGATAAATTAACTCCATGGCCTTTAATAGAAAAAAGAATTAAAGGAGCTCTTATGGGCGACTTTGTAATAGCTTTATTTAATCCTCAATCCATTGAGAGAAATTGGCAGCTTAAAAGTGTAATAGATATATGTTTACAATCTAGGCACGGTGATACTCCAGTTTTATTAGCTAGACAAGTAGGGAGAGAAAATCAAACCAAAAAATTTTTTACTTTAAATACCATTCCTTTAAAAGAGGTTGATATGTTATCAATCATTATTATTGGCAATTCTCAAACAACCTTAGTTGACGAAATATTTCTCACTCCCAGAGGATATTTACAAAATTAAGTTTCGCTAATCCATAATTTTATAAATAGAATGTTTTTCTTTGCTTTTTCTTTATAAGAATACTAATCTTTTATAATAATGATTTAAGAAATTAATTGAAAAATATTGGTTTAATTTTGTTTGACATTGATGGGGTAATCCGCAGCGTAGAGAATAGTTACAGACTTTCATTAAAAAAAACTGTCTACAAATTTACCGGATGGGAGCCAAGTTATATAGATATTGATAATGCCAAAAATGAAGGGATCTGGAATAATGACTGGGATTTAAGTTTAGAACTTATAAAAAGATGTATAAAAAAAGAAAACTTAAAACTTAAAATTCCTCCAAGAGAGGAGATAGTAAAATGTTTTGAAAAGTTTTACTTTGGTGGAGATCCAAATAAAGATAGTAAATACTGGTCGGGTTACATAACAAATGAGGAGTTATTAGTTGATAAAAAGTTTTTTGATTCAATTCAAGATAATGGAATAATCTGGGGTTTTGTTAGTGGTGCAGAGTCTGCTTCTGCAAAATTTGTTTTAGAAAAAAGACTTGGACTAAAATCACCACCATTAATATGTATGGGAGATGCCCCTGATAAGCCTGATCCTAAAGGTTTTATTAACTTATCAAAAAAGCTTATTGGAGATAAAATTGGTGAATCAAATATTCCCATTGCATATGTAGGAGATACTATTGCAGATATAAATACAGTTATAAACGCTAGAAAGGAAATACCATCTCAGAAATTCATAAGTATCGGAATAGCGCCCCCTCATTTACATTTAAATTCTCGATTAAAAGAACGTAATTCTTACGAAACAAATCTTAGAAATGCAGGCGCTGACTTGATTTTAAATTCTATTTATGACCTAGAAGATATTGATCTTGACTTGTTTTAAAACAAATATTAATTAAAAATTTTCTAAATAAATCACGGAGAGGGAGGGATTCGAACCCTCGACAAAAGTTACCTCCTGTAACTCCTTAGCAGGGAGCCGCTTTCAACCACTCAGCCACCTCTCCAGTTCTTATACATTATCAATTTTTATGCAAACATTCAAAATTTTTTATTTAATCGAAATGTCTAATCAACTTGAACTTTCGGTAATCTATTTTTAAAAGAACAAAGAATTTCCCAAGGAATAGTATTAGATTCTCTTGCCCAATCAAGAGGAGAAATTGTTTTATCTCCATCAGATCCTAGTAATACCATTGTACTGCCAACTTTAATTTCATTCGAATCTGTTATGTCTATCATCATTTGATCCATAGTTATAGATCCAACTTGGGGATAAAATTTATTATTATGAATAACGTTTATCTTGCCTGAAAGATTTCTTGGTACACCATCTGCATAACCAATACTTAATACAGCTAATTTAGTTTTTCTATAACTTACAAATTTGCCTCCGTAACTTACACTTACACCTTTATCAATAGTTCTTATAAAAGCTACTTTAACCTTCAAAGATAAAGCTGGTTTAAGCAATAAATTTTTATTTGATTTTGATAAAGGTTTATATCCATACATAGATAATCCAACACGTACCATATGAAAATGGAAATTTTTATCAAGAAGCATTGCCGCTGAATTAGCCAAATGAATCTTGATATTTTTATTTCTATCAACATTAATTTGCTTTAATAATTCCTGAAACTTCTCCCTTTGTAATTGTGTAATACTTTTTGGATCTAATGAGTTGAGTTCATCTGCAGAGGATAAATGACTATATATTCCTTTTATTAAAATGTTCTCAAAAGATTTTATTTTTTCAAATTGCTGAACAAATTTATCGTATTCAAATCCTAATCTTGACATTCCGGTATCAACTTTAAGGTGTAAAGGAAATTTCGATCCAAAGTGCTTACCAATGTTATTGCAAATTAAACATTCTCTTATACTACTGATAGTTGGCATAAGATCATTTTTAAAACATATAATAAGATCTCTTTTCGTATAAAGATTTCCAAGGATAAGTATTGGTTTTTTAACTCCAGAAGAACGGAGCTTAATGCCTTCATTTAATGTGGCAACACCTAATTGAGATGCTCCACCTTTGATAGCATACTGCGATACTAATTCCGCATCATGTCCATATCCATCAGCTTTAACGACTGCCATAAATTGACAATTTTTACTTAATTTTGATCTTAACTGTCTAACGTTTGTTTCTATTGCTTTACCTTTAACTTCAATCCATGCTCTTTGTTTAAAATCTATATCTTTTTCGCAATTTGGAAATTTGTCAAATTTAAATACCTGATTTGTTTGCCTATTTTGCATTAACTTTGCACAAATATATGCGCTTATTGAAATATACAGTTAGCATGACATGTAAATTGTATTTTGGCATGGGCCAGACTCTAGTTTTAAATGCATCTTATGAACCTTTAAACATCACTTCCTGGCGAAGAGCAGTAATTTTGATGATTAAAGGTAAAGCAGAAAGCTTAGAGGAAGATAAAACATATTCAATTCATAGTGGGAAAAAGTTGCCGACAGTTATAAGACTTCGTTACTACGTCAAAGTTCCTTTTAGAGAGGTTTCTTTAACAAGAAAAAATATTCTTCTGAGAGATAATAATTCTTGCCAATACTGTAATTATAGGGGTAGTGACCTATCAATAGATCATGTTTTACCAAGAAGCAGAGGTGGAACAGATAACTGGGAAAATGTTACTACAGCATGTCTAAGATGTAATGTACAAAAAGGTAATCGAACCCCCGAAGAGGCGAATATGCCCTTAAAACGTAGGCCTTATCGTCCATTAAGTAATCTAAATTTTGAAGCTACAAGACAAATTGACTCTGGCAAGCATAAAGAATGGAGTAAATACGTAATAGGGGTTGCAATCTAATAAAAAAATCTTAATTTACTTCTTTATTAAAATCTTCCATCATTCTTTTTTGTTCTTGAGCTATGCATGCATTAATCACTTCTTCTAATTGACCAGCAAGAATTGGCTCAAGAGAAAAATTGGAACCTAATCTATGATCAGTTGTCCTATTATCTTTAAAATTATAAGTTCTGATTTTTTCACTTCTATCGCCTGTTCCAACCTGGGAAAGCCTTTGGGATCTCTCTTTTGCATTGGCTTCTTTTAATTGAATTTCATACAATTTAGCTCTTAAAATTTCCATTGCTCGTTCTCGATTTTGCAATTGTGATCTCTCTTGAGTACAAAAAACTCTTATTCCTGTAGGCTTGTGGAGAAGATCAATAGCTGTTTCTACCTTATTAACATTTTGTCCCCCTGCACCTCCTGATCTTGCTGTTCCAACCTCTAGATCTGTTGGATCAATTTTAACTTCAACAGGATCAGCCTCAGGCATAACGGCAACTGTAGCAGTAGAGGTGTGAACTCTACCTTGAGATTCAGTAGCTGGAACTCTTTGGACTCTATGTACACCAGCCTCAAATTTAAGTTGACTATATACAGAATCTCCTTTAACGGAGATAACTAACTCCTTAAATCCACCCATATCTGACTCGGAAGCACTAACAGGTTTTACAGACCATCCAATTTTTTGTCCATATCTTTCATACATTCTTGCTAAATCACCCGCCCAGATACAAGCCTCATTACCTCCAGCACCGGCTCTGATTTCTAACATTACACTTCTTTCATCTCTTGGGTCTTTTGGCAATAAGGCGATTGTGGTTTTTTGAATCAGTTCATTCTTAGATTCCTCTAGAGTTATTAACTCCTCATTTATCAAAGATTCCATTTCTTTATCATTTCTATTCTCTTTTAATAGATTTTTTGAATCTTCGATTTCTTTATCAGTATCAAGCAACTTATTAAAATCAATCACCAAAGGTTCTAATTTTGACCTTTCTCTTGCTATTGATTCTAATTTTTTTGGATCATTAGCTATATCAGGATCTGCAAGTTGCACTTCCAAATTTTCAAAACTTTCTGAAGCAGTTTTCAACCTTGCAATTAATGTTGAGTATTCCAATTGAAATTGTGCTTAATTTTGAAAATTCTATTTTTTAGAATCTTTTTCTTCTTTTTGATCTTTTGATGTGGCTGAATTAGCTGAACCCATTCCATATTTTTTCATAAACCTATCAACCCTACCTTCTGTATCAAGAATCTTTTGAGTTCCGGTAAAGAAGGGATGATTTCCACTCCAAACATCAACATGTAATTCAGGCTGGGTGGAGCCAGTAGTCATTACAACTTCTCCATTACAAATAACTTTTGCATCTGGATACCATTTTGGATGAATTTCTGATTTTGGCATAATTTAAATTCCTTTAACGTTTAGAGAATTGAGGAGCTTTTCTTGCTTTTTTAAGACCATATTTTCTTCTTTCCTTAGCTCTAGGATCTCTACTAAGATGGCCTTCCGTTTTTAGCGGTTTCCTATTGTCAGGAGATAATTCACAAAGTGCCCTTGCTGCACCTTGCTTTATAGCATCTGCTTGGCCAGTCAATCCACCACCAAAAACATTTACCAAAATATCATAAGAATTTTCAAGGCCTAATGTTTGCAAAGGTGCTTTTATTGAATTTAAGTGCAGGGGATTAAAGTTTAAATAATCATCTCCAGAACGACCATTAATTTTTATAAGTCCATTTCCTGGAATCAAGCGAACTCTAGCTACTGAAGTTTTTCTCCTTCCAGTTCCCCAATACACAGCTTTGTTTTTTATTTGACTATTCATTTTGATAAATTAACTATTTAATAATACAGGATTCTGAGCAGCATGAGGATGATCAGCACCTTTATAAACTTTTAGTTTTTTAAATTGCTGTCTTCCTAAAGAGTTATGTGGCAGCATGCCCTTTACAGCTTGCTCGATGATTCTTTCAGGAATTCTTTCTTGTAGAGACTCAAATTTTTCAATTTTCATTCCTCCTGGTCTTCCAGAATGTCTTCTATACAACTTTTGTGATGCTTTTTTACCTGTTACCTCAACTTTTTCGGCATTTACTACAATGACAAAATCTCCAGTATCTAGATGAGGTGTAAATGTTGGCTTATTTTTACCTCTCAATACAGTTGCAATTTCTGTAGCAAGTCTCCCAAGTGTCTTATCTTTTGCGTCAACTAAAAACCAATTTCTTTCAATGGTTTCTAAAGATGGAGTAGTTGTTTTATTCATTTCCCAAATTTATGCAAATAAATTTAAAGTTAGTTTTAAATTCTACCTTATTGAATGAATATTAAACAACAGTTTTGAATGATTTAGACAAAAAATTAGCTTAATTAAACTTTACTTAAGAAAAACCCTTAATTAAAAATACTGGAAAAAAATCATTGTTATTAATCTTTTTAAAAACATTTTCTTTATAAACAGCATTTACAAAACATAATCCCTTAGCTGGAGCAGATTCTTTAACATCATTTTTCTTTTTGTTCACCCATCTATCTGTAAAAATTTCTGGTGATATTTTTTTTTCTCCAACTAACACTAGTTGACCAACAATTAAACGGACCATTCCATATAGAAAACCAGTAGCTTTAATATCAACTAAAATCAAACCTTCTACTCTTTTAATATCTATATTTTTTATTTTTGTAATAGAGTTTGTCCTGTTACTTCCACTTTTCTGAAAAGCAAAAAAATCATGCTCTCCTTCCATTGTCTTGGATGCATTTAACATTAAAACTTCATCTAATACTGTTTGATATCTATGCCATGACCAATTATTGATGAACAAGTTAGGAAATTTACTGTTATTAATGACATATCTATAATGTCTATACATTGCTGAATAGCATGCATGCCAACTATCTTTAACCTCAACTGATTCCAAGATCCTAATTGTTGCAGGTAAAAGACTATTTAAGACATTAGAATAACTATTGCCAGGAATAACACAATCAATATCAAAGTGTACTACTTGTCCTGATGCATGAACCCCAGCATCAGTCCTTCCTGCGGCAAAAGTTTTTACTATGTGATTTGTAATCTTTAAGAGAGCTCTTTCTAGAATTTCTTGAACTGTAGTTGCATTTTTTTGTTTTTGCCAACCTGAATAATAAGATCCATCATATTGGACTAGTAAAGCTACTCTTTTCAAAAGTTATTTAATAGTAAAAGCCCCTTAATTAACTAAATTAAACAAGCTCGATTATGGCCATCTGAGCATTATCACCTTTTCTAGATACAGTTCTGACTATGCGTGTATAACCACCTTCCCTATCTCCATATCTTTCCTTAGCTTTTTCAAATAATGAATGAACTAATTTCTTATCATAAATATATCCAATAGCCCTTCTCCTAGATGCCAGACTTCCCTCTTTAGCGAGTGAAATCATTCTTTCAGCTTCATTTCTTAAAGCTTTTGCCCTAGCTTTTGTTGTCGTTACTCTACCTTCCCTAATTAATTGTGTAGTTAAACCCCTTAGAAGTGCTTTTCTCTGATCAGCAGGTTTACTTAATAATGGAATTCTAAGTTGGTGTCTCATAATCTTAAAAATTGTTAAACAGATGTTCTACTTTGTGGAATAGAAATGCCGATGCGCTCAAGAGCCTCAATAACCTCATCTGCAGATTTAGAGCCAAAGTTCTTAATTTCAAGAAGATCTTCATAGCTGAAGCCCATTAAATCCGAAACCGAGTTAACTTGCGCCCTTTTAAGACAATTATATGCTCTAACGGACAAGTTTAGTTCCTCAAGAGGAATTTGAGCTTCGGGAGAGGGTTCAGGTTCTTCAGGAATTTCCTCAACCATTGAGACAGTAGCAAGAGGTTGAAAAAGTTCTATTAAGTGATTTGCAGCTTCAGCAATAGCATCGTCAGGACTTGTTGAGCCATCTGTTACTACTTCCATTTTTAATCTTTCTCTTCCTATTCCGCCTTCTGCTACAGCAGTTTCATCAATCGTAAAATTTACTCTCTTCACTGGCATAAATACAGCATCTATTTGAAGTAAATCTATAGCAGTTGTCTCTTCACTCTTTCGGTCGACGGGTCTATATCCAACACCTCTCTCTACATGAATTTCTAACTCTAAGTTATGACCCTCCTGAATAGTAGCGATCGGTTTTTCACCATCAACAATTTCAACTTGAGAAGAGAATTGAATGTCATTCGCCTTCACATCCATTGGACCACTCGCTACTAATCTGCCGATTTCTAGATCTGGATTAGAACTATTTATTGATAGTTGCTTGCAATTGAGAAGAATATCTAAAACATCTTCTCTAACTCCAGGAATAGTGGCATATTCATGATTTATTCCTGCTATTCTTACTGCAGTAACTGCACTCCCTTCAAGTCCTCCCATAAGGACTCTTCTAAGAGAATTACCCAAAGTTGTAGCTTGTCCCCTTTCTAGAGGGCCAATTAAAAAAGTTCCTGCTTGGGAGCGATCATCTAATATTTGATGGTCGATTCTGTCAATCTGGTATTGCAACACGGAAAATAATGAGGTTAAGAGTTTTTTAGGGGGGTTGAGAATGGTTAGGACCTAAACGCGTCTCCGTTTAGGTCTTCTACATCCATTATGAGGTAATGGAGTTACATCTCTTATTAGAGTTATTTCTAATCCGGCCACTTGTAAAGCTCTTATGGCCGTTTCCCTACCTGCACCAGGGCCTCTAACTAGTACTTCTATTTGTCTCATACCTTGATCAAGTGCTCTTCTAGCTGCAGCTTCAGCAGCTGTTTGAGCAGCAAATGGCGTACCTTTACGAGCACCTTTAAATCCACTTGCGCCTGCAGAAGACCAAGAAATTACATGACCAGAGGTGTCAGTAATTGAAACGATAGTATTATTAAATGTGCTTTGGATATGTACCACACCATTTGGTACATTTCGTTTAGATTTTTTTGAACCTGTTTTTTTTACTGTAGCTGCCATGATGTTTTAATTTAATGCTTCAATTTGTAAATAGATTTAGTTATTTATTTTTTTCTTCCAGCGACTGTTTTCCTAGAACCCCGTCTTGTTCTTGCATTGGTCCTAGTTCTTTGACCTCTTACTGGAAGACTCATTCTATGTCTTCTTCCTCTTACACACCCTATATCTTGTAAACGTTTTAAAGCCATTCCCTCTTTTCTTCTCAAATCCCCTTCTAAAGTGAATTCTTCTGTGGCGCCTCTAAGTTTTTGCACATCAGAATCTGAAAGGTCTTTGACACGAGTATCTGGGTTTACACCCGTATTAGCAAGAATTAGCTTTGATCGCGTTAAACCAATTCCATAAACGTATGTAAGTGCAATTTCAACTCGCTTTTCGCGAGGTATGTCAATTCCTGCAATCCTGGCCACGTGTTTTGAGTAAGTAAAAGTTTGAATTTAAGGGTTGAAATTTAACCCTGACGCTGTTTATTGCGAGGTCTTTTCTTGTTAATAACATAGATTTTACCTCTTCTCCTCACGATCTGATCGTCAGGACTAATTTTTTTGACTGAAGATCTGACCTTCATAGGTGTTTAACAAATAAAACGTTAATACTATATTCTACATCATCATCAAGCCATTTTTTGTTTGATATCAGAGGAAATGGTTTTTAAATCTCTATCAGCATCAATATACTCTAACAATGAGAGATCCTTAAAATATTGAATCAATGGTTCTGTAGTTTTTTTATAAATATCAACTCTTGTTCTAATTGTCTCTTCTGTATCATCTTTTCTACCTCTCAAAAGCAAACGATTAATTAGCACATCTTCTGGAATATCTAAATAAAAAACCACTTCCAAAGGTTGATTTATTTCAGTTAAGACTTCATTCAATGAATTTGCTTGAGATAAATTTCTTGGGTAACCATCTAGAATCCAACCTTTATTATCCTTAACTAAATTATGTCTTACTATCTTTAATACAAGTTCATCACTAACAAGTTCTCCTCGATTCATAATATCTTTTACCTGAATACCAAGAGTAGAATTCATTTCTATTTCTTTTCTTAATAATTCACCAGTAGAAAGGTGTAAGAGAGAATTAGTTTGACTTAGTAATTCCGCTTGAGTTCCTTTCCCTGCTCCGGGGGCTCCTAAAAATAGTAAATGTTTCTTCATTAATTGTTAATTAGTCCCTCATACCTTTGTGAAATAACATAAGTTTGAATTTGCTTAGCAGTATCTATAGCAACACCCACTAGGATAAGTAATGAAGTTGCTCCTAAACCTTGAAAGGTCTGAACATTTGTAGCTCTTTCTACTGCAGCTGGGATTATAGCTACTGAACCCAGAAATAATCCTCCTAATAAGGTCAACCTATTTTGTATACCTGATAGGTAGTTTGCTGTATTAGTTCCTGGTCTAACTCCTGGTATAGCCACTCCTCCTTTCTTTAAATTTGAAGCTACATCCACTGGATTGATAGTAAGAGAAGCATAAAAATAGGAGAACCCCAAAATCAAGGAGAAGAATGTTAAAGCATATGGCCATGGATTTGAAGATCCTGGATTTAAACTACTTGCTAACTTTATTAAGACTGGATTGCCCGTAACATTTGCAATAGTAATAGGTAAAAAGATTAAAGCAGATGCAAATATAATAGGCATGACTCCTCCTGCATTTAATTTCAAAGGTAAATAACTTTGCCTTGTAGGAAGTAGTGTTGAATTTCCTATCTGCCTTTTTGCACTAACAATAGGAATGCGTCTTGCTCCCTCTTGAACAAAAATAATCCCAACAATTGTCAGTAAAAATACTCCAAGTAAAACTGCTATTCCTAAAACATCTCCTCTATCGCCAGTTTGAGCTTTTTCAATAGTTGAACTTAGAGCCTTAGGTAAAGTCGAGACAATATTCAAAAAAATTACCAGTGAAGCTCCTTGACCTATCCCTTTCTCAGTAATAATTTCACTAAACCACATTACTAACATTGAGCCAGTAACCAAGGCAATGGAGGTTTGCAAGACAAATGTAGTTTCACTTATACCCTGAATAGCATATTGTCTGAGAATTAAGGAAAAAATTATACTTTGCAAAAATCCCCATCCTAATGAAACATATCTAGTTATTTGAGCAATTTTTCTTCTTCCCGCTTCTCCTTCATTTTTTTGTAAATCTTCAAGCACAGGCAATGAAGCTGTTAGAAGCTGAATAATAATTGATGCGTTGATAAAGGGAAGTATGCCTAATGCGAATATTCCTAAGGTTGAAATTCCTCCTCCAGTAAAAATATCTAAAAAACCTATTAATTGCCCCCCTTGATCTATAAAACTTTTAAAAGCAACCCTATCAATACCAGGCATAGGGATATATATACCTAGTCTTACTAAAAGGAGAAGACCTAAAGTAGTTAAAACTCTACTCCTTAACTCTTTATTTAGAAATAATTGGGAAAGTATTTCAGAAGCGCTAGGATTTCTACTTTTGTTCACAAACATTTTGAAGCTTACCTAAATTTTTAGTAAATTTATTTATTATTTATAAGCTCGCAGGATCCACCTGCTTCCTCAATTTTTTGTTTTGCAACTTTTGTAAATGCATGAGCTTGGACCTTTAACTTAATATTAAGTGTTCCATTACCAAGGATTTTTAAAGGAAATTTGGGCTTGAAGATCAATCCTTTCTTAACTAGTGAGTCTAGGTTAACAGTATCGTTATCTTTGAAATCATTTAATTTATCTAGATTAATTATGGAAAAATTCTTTTGATTAATTATTTCAAAATGCTTTAATTTTGGAACTCTTCTATATAGAGGCATTTGGCCACCTTCAAAACCTGGACGTGTGGGTCTTCCAGAACGTGACTTTTGTCCTCTCATTCCAAAACCACATGATGCTCCTTGACCGGCTGCAATACCTCTACCCTTTCTTAATTTTTTCTTTCTCGAGCCAGAGTTCGATTTAAGTGTATTTAATGTTGAAGTCATAATTTTCAAGAATAGAGCTGTTCAAGTGAGATGCCTCTCTCCCTTGAGGCAGATTTGTGTGTTCTTAGTAGAGAAAGAGCTACCATAGCAGCTCTTGCATTATTCAAAGGTGTTTTACTACCCAATCTTTTTGCTAAGACATTTTTTATACCGGCTAATTCTAAAACTGTTCTTATTGAACCACCAGCAATTACACCTGTACCTGGGGCAGCAGGTCTAATAAGTACATTAGCAGCACCATCTCTACCTTTAGATAAGGTAGGTATTGAATTACTTGGGGTTAAGGGAACCCTAACAAGATTCTTTTTGCCATCTGAAACTCCCTTTCTCACCGCACCAATAACATCCCCTGCTTTACCAACTCCTACTCCAACTTGACCTTTCTCATTTCCTACAACAACAATTGCTCTGAAACTCATTTTTTTTCCACCCTTAACAGTCTTAGAAACGCGTCGAATTTGAACAACTCTTTCTTGCCAATCAGAATCTCTCTCCAGATTTTTTGAGTCGCCTCTTCTATTTCTTTTTCGATCGTTACGATTATTCTTTTTTTGTTCTATGGGCATAGCTCCAGGAACGTTATCGTTCTTGGATTCAATTTCTTGTTTTGTTGGAGTGTCAGTCATAGTAAAAATTAAGGGTTAGAATTCTAGGCCAGCTTCACGAGCAGCGTCTGCAAGTGCCTTTACTCTGCCGTGATATAAATTACCTCCACGGTCAAAAATTACTTGCTTAATACCTTTTTTCATCGCTCTCTTTGCTAATAATTTTCCAACAATGGAAGAAGAACTACAATCAGAAGGTAATTTCTCAGATTTTTCTCTTAGTTCCTTATCAACAGTTGAAGCTGAGCAAATAGTTGTTTGAGCGCTATCATCTATGACCTGGGCATAAATATGATTGTTAGAGCGAAAAACAGATAATCTTGGACGCTTTGCATCTCCAATTAAGAATCTTCTTAATCTTCTATGTCTTTTTTGGGTTTGTAATTTCCTGGAAAGTTTGGTCATTTTTTTAATTCAAAATTATTTTTTGCCAGATTTACCAGCTTTTCTGAGAATTCTCTCATCATGGTATTTAATTCCTTTTCCTTTGTATGGCTCTGGAGGTCTAATTGATCTGATTTTTGCTGCTTCATTGCCAACAATTTCCTTATCAATTCCAGATACAGTAACGTTTGTATTACTCTCAACTTTGTATGTTATACCATCAGGGGGGGTCATTTCTACAGGATGACTATATCCTGCACTTACAACTAGATTTTTACCTTTTACCTGTGCTCTTGATCCAACGCCAACAATTTCTAGTTTCTTTGAAAAACCTTGAGTAACCCCTTCAACCATATTTGCAATTAAGGCTCTACATAAACCATGTCTCTGCCTTGAATATATTTTGGTTGTAGTAGGACTTACGATAACAGTATTATCTTTCTTATCAAAACTAACTCCCTCAGGCATGAGACGTTTTAACTCTCCCTTCGGTCCTTTTACTGTAACTGTTAATCCATCAAAATCAACTGAAACTTTCTCTGGAATAAGTACTGGTGTTTTTCCGATTCTTGACATGATTAATTCTCCTTAATAAACATAGCAGAGGACTTCGCCGCCAATGCCTTGCTTTCTAGCATCGCGATCACTCATAACGCCTTTAGAAGTTGAAATTATGGCGACTCCAAGACCTCCAAGAACTTTTGGTAAACCTCTAGTATTTTTATATATTCTCAAACCAGGTTTACTAACTCTTTGCATAGATCGGATAGTAGGAAATTTATTTTTACCACTATATTTGAGACCGAGTATTATTTGTGATTTATAACCTTCACCTTCCTCATTAATATCAGAAATGAATCCCTCTTTTTGAAGTACTTTGGCGATACTTAAGGACATTTTTGAACCTGGGATTGTTGTGGTTGTATGCTTTTTTTGACTCGCATTTCTAATTCGAGTAAGCATATCTGAAATAGGATCGTGATTTGACATAGTTTTAATTTAATTCTTACTAAAAGGCATTCCTAACTCCTGCAAAAGAGCTTTACCTTCTTGATCTGATTTTGCACTAGTTACAATAGTTATATCCATACCTCTTATTGAATCTATTTTATCAAAAGAGATTTCAGGAAAAATCAATTGCTCTTTCACTCCAACGGTATAATTCCCTCTCCCATCGAAACTTTTTGGATTAACTCCTCTGAAGTCTCTTATTCTTGGTAAAGCTAGATTAATAAATCTCTCCAAAAAGGAATACATCCTGTCTCCTCTCAAAGTAACAGTACAACCAATCGGCATGCCTTCACGAATTTTAAAACCCGCGATAGCTTTTTTAGCTCTAGTTACAAGGGCCTTTTGTCCTGTAATTGTTGCCATTTCGTTTAAAGAGGCCTCTAGAGCTTTTGAATTTGAAGCTGCCTCACCAAGACCTCTGTTAACGTTGACTTTGACAACTTTAGGTACTTGATGAATATTTTTAAGACCAAGGTCCTTTAAAAGTTTTGGTCTTATTGATTCTTTGTAGCGATTTTTTAGAGTCATAATTTGTTGTTAATTCTGGTCTTTGTCAGAATTGATAAATTAAAAAAATTGAAATCTGGTTTCTGATGAAAAATTAATCAATTACTTCACCAGTTTTCTTCAATCTTCTTTTCTTAATCCCCTCTTTATCAATAAAGTATTCAATCTTACTTGTAAGATTTTTATCCTTTGAGAAGAACATTACATTTGATGCATGTAAAGATGCTTCTTCTGTAAGTATTCTTCCTGTTTCTCCTTCCTGAGTTGGTTTTACATGTTTAGTCCTAAGGTTAATTCCCTTTACAACTACTCTATTTTCAAGAGGGATAGTTTTTAAAACTTCACCAGTTTTCCCTTTGTCCTTGCCATTAATTACTTTTACCAAATCACCAGTTTTGATTCTCATTTTTATTCTCTGGAAATTTTTCTTTTGCTTTAATGAATCCAACATTTAAATTACCTCCGGAGCAAGAGAAACAATCTTAGTATAATTTTTCTCCCGCAGTTCTCTAGCTACAGGACCAAAGACTCTCGTACCTTTTGGATTCTTATCTTCATTAATCAATACTGCCGCATTGTCATCAAATCTGATTGAATTACCAGTATTTCTTCTTAATGTTGCTTTAGTTCTGACGATAACAGCTTTAACAACTTCAGATTTCTTAACTCCCATGTTAGGAAGAGCATCTTTTACAGTTGCTACGATTACATCGCCTACATGCGCATACCTTCTATTAGAACCTAAAACCCTAATACATTGGAGTCTTTTTGCTCCGCTATTATCAGCAACAGTTAAATAAGTTTCTTGTTGAATCATTTTTTAACCTCCTTAACCTGACTTGTTTTATTGAGAATCTCTTCTATTGCCCATCTTTTATGAGCACTGAGCGGTCTAGTTTCTCTAATTTTTACTCGATCACCTAAAACACATGTATTTTCTGGATCATGCGCCTTATATCTTGTAGTTCTACTTACAATTTTTTTATAAGTGGGATGTGGATATCTATTAATAACAGCAACAACAACTGTTTTATCCATTTTGTCGCTGACAACAGTACCAATTCTTTCTTTGAGTGCCATAACTAATAATTAATCAGAAGTTGTTTTAGAAGCAGATTGTTTCTTACTGAGAGTGAGTAATTGCGCAACTTGTTTCTTGATAATTTTAAATTTGTGAGTTTCATTGAGCTGTCTTGTAGCTTGCTTGAATCTCAAATCAAAAAGATCTTTTCGTAATTGGTCAATCTTTTCAGTAATTTGTTCAGAATTTAATTTTTTAAATTCCTTAAGTGACTCTGAGTTTTTCATTGTTTAACCTCCTCTTGAGATTTTTTAATATTTTTTGTATTTTCTTGGGAGGAATTTTCTAGATTTTTATCAATGGAGATAAATTTAGTTTTTACAGGAAGTTTGTATTGAGCCAGACGCATAGCTTCCTTTGCAGTTTCCTCAGTGATATCCTCACCACCCATTTCAAAAAGTATTCTTCCAGGTTTTACAACTGCAACCCAAAACTCTGGATTACCTTTACCGGAACCCATTCTGGTTTCGGCAGGTCTCATGGTTACGGGTTTATCAGGAAATATTCTTATCCAGATTTGACCACCACGTTTGATATATCTGGTCATAGCTCTTCTGCTTGCTTCAATCTGGCGTGCAGTTACCCAGCCACAGTCTTGAGCTTGGAGAGCAAATTGACCGAATGCAATAGTATTACCTTTTGAGGCTACACCCCTCATTCTGCCTCTGTGTTGTTTACGGAATTTAGTACGTTTTGGACTAAGCATTTTTATACCTCCTATGAATTCTCATTTGAACGATCCTCAAATTGCTGAGGTCTTCTACTAGCTTTCCTCTTAGGGCTCACACCCACAGGGATAGTTTGTTCTTCTTTAGGGAGAACTTCACCTTTGAAAACCCAAACTTTAATGCCTAGAACACCATAAGTTGTATTAGCTTCACGTGTTGCATAGTCAATTTCAGCTCTCAATGTATGTAATGGAACTCTTCCTTCTCTAGTCCATTCAGTTCTAGCTATTTCAGCACCATTCAACCTTCCCCCTACTTGGATTTTAAGACCTAAGACTCCAGCTCTTTGAGCCCTTTGTAAGGCCATCCTTATAGTTCTTCTAAAGGCGACTCTTTTTTCAAGTTGTTGCGCAATATATTCAGCTAGTAAAAAAGCATCAGCATCTACGCGTTCAACTTCTACAACGTTTATTCTGACTTGTCTTGTTCTATCCCCTATAGTTTTTTGAATGCCAGATCTTAATTCTTCAATCCCACTTCCTTGTCTTCCAACTATAACTCCAGGTCTTGCTGTTTTTAATTCAAGTTCCAATTGGTCAGCTTTTCTAGCTATTAAAACATCGCTAATTCCTGCTGCTCCATATTTTTTTTGAATGAAGGTACGAATTTTAAAGTCTTCTTGGAGAAGAATTGGATATGTTTTAGAAGTAGCAAACCACTTAGAGCGATGCTCTTGTGTAATTCCTAATCTTAGTCCAGAAGGATGTATTTTATGTCCCATTAGTTTTGTACCTCCGCATTAGTTTGAGTAGGAGCAGATTCAACAGAAATACTGATGTGGCAAGTCTGTTTTTTAATTGAAAAAGCTCGACCTTGAGCTCTGGGCCTATACCTTTTCATTACTGGACCACTATTAGCCCATGCAGAGGAAATAACTAAGGTGGATGGATCCATTCCAAGGTTATGTTCTGCATTGGCAACTGCAGATCTTAGAACTTTAGTTATGGGGTCTGTAGATCTGTAAGGCATAAATTCCAACATAATCAATGCATCTCTATAAGACCTACCCCTTATCTGATCCAAAACTCTTCTCACTTTAGAGGCTGATCCACGAACGTAATTCCCATGAGCAATTGCTATTTTTGTTGTTTCAGGTGTTTTTGTCATGATTTTGCTCCTTTCTTATCTCTTATATGACCTCGGTAAGTGCGTGTAGGAGCAAATTCACCAAGTTTATGACCAATCATTTGTTCAGTAATAAATACTGGAATGTGAGTCTTGCCATTATGTACAGCGATTGTGTGACCAATCATTAAAGGTAAAATCGTAGAGGATCTCGACCAAGTTTTGATAACAGACTTGTCATTATCAGTATTTTGCTTTTCTACCTTCTTGAGCAGGCTGTCTGCTACAAAAGGTCCTTTTTTCAGTGAACGTCCCATGATTATGTAATAGAAATTGAAATAATAAATGAAGTAATCAAGAGTCTCTTCCTCCTCTACTCCTCTTAGAAACGCGACGGCGTCTTCGAACAACTAATTTATTACTTGGTTTGTTCTTTTTACGTGTCTTTAATCCAAGAGCTGGTTTACCCCATGGAGTAACTGGTCCTGCTCTACCAATTGGTGCTTTTCCTTCTCCTCCTCCATGTGGATGATCACATGGGTTCATTACGCTACCTCTTACTTGAGGCCTTCTTCCAAGCCATCTTCTTCTTCCTGCTTTACCTAAGCTAGTATTTCTTATTTCAGAATTACCAACTTCACCAAGAGTTGCGTAGCATTCTTTTCTTACAAGTCTTACCTCGGTAGATGGGAGTTTTAAAGCAACATAATCTCCCTCTTTTGCCATAACTTGAGCACTAGCTCCTGCGGATCTAACCATCTGAGCACCCCTACCTGCGTATAACTCAACACAATGAACACTAGATCCTAATGGCATAACAGAAAGTGGCATTGCATTACCATCTTCAATTGGAACACTTTCTCCAGATATGACATTTTGTCCGACTTTTACTCCTGCTGGAGCGATAATATATCTTTTTTCCCCATCTTCGTAGAATAAAAGTGCCAATCTTGCATTTCTATGAGGATCGTAGTGTATAGCTGCAACTTTAGCGTTGATGTTTCTTTTATCTCTTCTAAAGTCAACTAATCTATATTGCCTTTTGTGACCACCACCGCGATGACGACAAGTGATAACTCCTCGATTATTCCTGCCTTTAACTCTATGTTTTGAAACTATTAGTGATCTTTCGGGTTTTGCACTTGTTATTTCAGTAAAGTCAGTAACTACTCTCTGCCTAGTACCAGGTGTATAAGGTTTAAATTTACGGATTGCCATGATTAAAACTCCTTAGGATTCTGGAAATAGTTGGATTTTGTCCCCTTCAGCAAGACGAACAATAGCCTTCTTGACCTGAGAACGTTTACCGGAAAATTTCCCCACTCTTCTTGTTCTCCTAGGAGGATTCATAGTGTTAACTCCTATGACTTTAACACTGAATAAGGCTTCAACAGCTGCTTTTATTTGTGGTTTTTCCGCTCTATGATCTACTTCAAAAGTATATTGGTTAAGATCTAGCGCATTTGTAGCTTTCTCAGTAATAACTGGCTTTCTTATTACATCGGCTAAACGAGAATCGAATAATTTACTCATGATGCATAAACCTCCTGAATTTTATCTATCGCTGATTGCCCTATGACCAATTTATTAGCATTGAGAATATCAAATACATTTAACTGATCGGCGGCAATTAATTTTACTTTTTCAATATTATTGATGGATTTTTTTATAACATCGGACGGACTATCAAGAATAACCAAAACTTTTTCAGTTTTTTGTATACCTAATCGAGCAAGGCCATTGATTATATCACTTGTTTTAGGCTGGTTTAAAGTAGATCCAAAATCTTCAACGGCCTTCATATCAGGTACTCTAGACATAAGTGCAGTTCTAAGAGCTAACCTACGTTCCTTACGATTCATATCAAGATTGTAAGAACGTGGCTTCGGTCCAAAAATAATTCCGCCACCAGGTCTTAAAGGTGTCCTTATTGATCCTTGACGGGCTCTTCCAGTACCTTTCTGTTTATATGGCTTTCTACCGCCACCACGCACTTCAGATCTTGTCAAAGTTGATGCTGTCCCATGTCTTTTATTTGCTAGCTGCCTAAGGACTGCTCTATGTATTAAATCTGCCGAAGAAGTTTCTTTAGCAACTGCTAAATCAAGAGAAACTTTGCCGGATTTTTTACCATCCCACTTAAGAGTTTCGAGTGTTGTCATGATTTTTCACCTCCTTTTTTGCCTACAACATTATTTGGCTTAATGTTTATTATTGAGCCTGGCTTACCTGGGACAGAACCCTTTACTACAAGCAAATTTTTCTGATCATCAATTTTTAGAACTAACAAACCTTTAGTAGTAATCTGTTTTCCTCCATATCTTCCTGCCATTCTTTTTCCAGGATAAATTCTGCCTGGAGTTGTTCCTGCACCTGTAGATCCAGGTGCTCTATGATTTTTTGAACCATGACTCATAGGACCTCTGCTAAAACCATGTCTTTTCTGGTAACCAGCAAAGCCTCTACCCATAGATTTGCCACTGATATCAACTTTTTGGCCAACCTCAAAGTTTTTTACAGTTATTTGATTTCCGATTTCATAAGATGAAGTTTCTTCAACCCTATATTCTTTCAAATGCTTTAAGAGTTCTTCACCTGATTTCAACAAATGTCCCTTTTCAGGCTTACTTATATGCTTATCTTTGGACAAGCCATAACCTATTTGAACGGCAGTATAACCATCCAAAGCGGTTGTTTTCAATTGTGTTATACGGCAAGGGCCAGCCTCAATAAGAGTAACTGGAACAGAATTACCTTTCTCGTCGAAAAGTTGGGACATCCCCAATTTCTTCCCTAAAATTCCTATAGACATAAGACTAAATTAGGCTAGCTCGTAATGATTTTTAAATTATCTAGAACCTTAAGTTATTAAGGTGAAGTTAATAAAAAAACAATTAAATTAATAAGGTTGAGACTTATCAGATAGTCTAGATAGTTTCTCATGGGATAAACCCACCTATGTTTTTTAACGAAACGCTAAAAAATGTGAAATTTTACAGAGGCTCGGCTAGCTTGCGAGCTTAAAAATTCACTGAGTTACAATTGTACATCATCAAGTACCATAAAATAAAATAAAATATAAATAAAGGAAATTTTTATGCCATTACTTCTCACAGGGAAAAAGTTTCATAACGATTTAAAAACTAACAAATGTCTTGCAATCTTTGCTCCTCTTGAAGGTGGTTATGAAACTCGTCTTTTGAGGAGAATGAGGGCCAAGGGCTTTAAAACTTTTATAACCTCAGCAAGAGGGCTTGGAGATCCAGAAGTCTTCTTGCTCAAATTGCATGGCGTTAGACCACCGCACCTTGGTCATCAAAGCGTAGGAATCAATGGAGCGCTCGGGGAAGTTCAGCAAGTTATCCCACAAGCTTCTGAATTATTTAATGAAAATGATAAAAATAAATTACTTTGGTTATTAGAAGGTCAAGTACTGTCTCAATCTGAATTAGAGAGTTTAATAGAGATTTGCACTAACGATAATAAATTAACGATAGTTGTTGAAATGGGGGGTTCAAGAAAACTTGAATGGAAGTCGTTAAGTAATTATATTTTAGATGAATTTAAAATTTAAATTGTTTGATTTCAACTAAGAATAAAAAAGATAAATGGATTAAATTAATTTGTGGTGCCAGTAATGAAGATATTGTTGCCATAGAAGATTTATGTGCAATTTACACTGCTGCTGGTGTCGACTACATAGATGTTGCCGCAGAAGAATCTATAGTCCACGCAGCAAAAAAAGGGATCGAGTGGGCAAAAAAAGTCTTTAAAAACTCCCCTGGATTAATGATAAGCATTAGTGATGGAAATGATATCCACTTTCGTAAAGCAAAATTTGATCCATTGAAATGTCCCCCTAATTGTCCAAGACCGTGCGAAAAAGTATGCCCTACATTTGCTATTGATAATTCTGGGATCAAAAAGAATAAATGTTATGGATGTGGAAGATGTTTGAATAGCTGTCCCCTAAATCTAATTAGTGAATATGAATATAATTTGTCAAAAGATGATTTAGGATCAACGCTTCAGAAAATAAAGCCTAATGCAGTAGAAATTCATACAGAAATCAATCGCCTAGATTCTTTTGCAAAAGTTGTCAGTATCGTTAAAAGTTCTGGGATGAAATTAGACAAGATATCTATCAGTTGTGGATTAAATCATTCTTTCAAAAGATCACAACAGCCCGAAGATCTTTTGAAAGCTCTTTGGGAAAGATATGAAATTCTTAAAAAACTTGATATTCCCCTTATTTGGCAGCTAGATGGAAGGCCAATGTCTGGAGATCTTGCTCCTTCAACAAGTAGAGATGCTGTTAAGTTGTTTGAAAAAATCGGTTCAGATCTTCCACCTGGATTAATTCAATTGGCAGGAGGAACAAATGAAAAAACTCATGAATTTTTGAATTCAAAGAATCTCCCAGACGGAATAGCATTTGGAAGTGCAGCAAGAAAAATTATGCACCCCCTTATTGAATTTGCTCACAAAAATAACAAAAAACTCTATGAGTATCCTGAAAGAATGGCTTTAGCGATCAAAAAAGCTAAGAAATTTCTAGAGCCATGGAAATCGAGCTAATTCAAATAATATTTTTATTTTTCAAAACTGGCACCATGTTTATAAAAACTTTGTATTTTTTGGATAGAAAAAAATCTTTTCATGTATTAAAATAAATTATCAATGGGCCGTCGCCAAGTGGTAAGGCATCGGGTTTTGGTCTCGACATTCCTAGGTTCGAATCCTAGCGGCCCAGTTCTAATATTTAATAGGTGTCTTCTCAAAAAATATTTCTATTTGATTTCGATGGAGTAATAGTCGATGGAATGCAAGAATATTGGCATAGTTCTTTACTGGCCTGCGAAAGATATTTAAATTCACCCTGCATCTATGTTGATCAAAAACTTTATAAAGGAGTACCAAATTCTTTCAAAGAAATTAGGCCTTGGGTTAAATATGGTTGGGAAATGATTCTAATTGTTCACGAAATTATAAAAAAAGAAAATCCATTAAAAAATGATAATAAAGATGATTTCATTAATAATTATCGTCAAAATTGCCAGAGGATATTAAATGAAAATTCCTGGATTGCCGAAGATTTACAAAAAATGTTAGACCAGTCGCGCAAGTACCAAATTGATAAAGATTTTAAATCGTGGGTGAATTTACATAATCCTTTTTTTGAAATTATAAATTTTATGAAAGAATTAAGGAGAAGAGAAATAAAAACTGGAGTTATAACAACTAAAGGTAAAATATTCGCAGAAAAGATTCTTAAACAATTAAATATTTTTCCAGAGTTTATTTTTGGTTATGAATCCGGAACAAAAGTCAAAATAGCTGAAAAGATTACAAAAACTTATGAAATTTTAGGATTTATAGAAGATAGAAAAAAAACTCTAATAGATATTAAACAAAATTCAGAAACTTCTCACATTCCCTGCTTCCTAGCTGATTGGGGATATTTAAAAGTATCAGATAAGTATAATTTAAGTAATGAAATCAAATTATTAAAATTAGATAACCTTGAAGAATTAGTTGCAATTTAAAGATAATCAGCTAGAGTACAGATGTACTATAATTTGTATTTATGAAGTTTGGTTTAAATAAAAATTTCCAAATTTAGAATAATTACAAGAATTTTAATCGATAAATCAAACAATGAGCCTTGAAGAAAAGAAAAAAACTGAATCAAAAGAAAAAGACAAGGCATTAAGTCTTGTCTTAGGTCAAATAGAAAGAAATTTTGGGCGAGGATCAATAATGAGACTTGGTGACGCCTCAAGAATGAAAGTAGAAACAATATCTACTGGAGCGCTCACCTTAGATTTAGCATTAGGAGGAGGCTATCCAAAAGGAAGAGTAGTAGAAGTTTACGGACCAGAAAGTTCAGGAAAAACTACATTAACGCTGCACGCGATTGCGGAAGTCCAAAAGAATGGAGGAGTAGCAGCATTTGTAGATGCTGAGCATGCACTCGATCCAGTTTATGCAGCCTCTTTAGGAGTTGATGTTGAAAACTTGTTAGTTTCACAACCAGATACAGGTGAAATGGCTCTGGAAATAGTTGACCAACTTATAAGATCAAGTGCAGTAGATCTTGTAGTTGTTGACTCGGTCGCAGCACTAACCCCAAGAGCTGAGATAGAAGGAGAGATGGGAGATCACGTAATTGGAAGCCAAGCAAGGCTAATGAGCCAAGCAATGAGGAAAATAACAGGAAATATTGGTAAATCTGGATGTACGGTAATATTCCTGAATCAATTACGACTAAAAATTGGCGTTACATACGGCAATCCAGAAACAACCACAGGAGGTAATGCATTAAAATTTTATGCCTCAGTGAGACTTGATATCAGAAGAATTCAAACTCTTAAAAGAGGTACTGAAGAATATGGCATAAGAGCAAAAGTGAAAGTAGCAAAAAATAAAGTTGCGCCACCATTTAGAATTGCAGAGTTTGATATTCTCTTCGGAAAAGGTATTAGTACAACAGGATGTTTGTTAGATTTAGCAGAAGAGACTAATATCATAATAAGGAGAGGTGCTTGGTATAGTTATGAAGGAGAAAATATTGGACAAGGAAGAGATAATACAATTATTTGGCTTGATCAAAACTTAGAAATCAGGAATAAAGTAGAATCTATGGTTAAAGCGAAATTAACAGAAGGAACTGAAGTCAGTTCTAATTCAATGAAAACATTAAATAGCAATCCTGCTAATACAATCGCTGTTAATGATATAAAAACAGTAGCTTAGATTTATAAAGAATCAGCTAAAGTCCACCACCCAGCAGCAGGGCCTATAAATCTCACTACAATCCATAAGATAACCAACCCTCCGATTCCAAACCAACTGGCCTTAATACTTAATTTAATTAGGCTATCTCTTTGATTGATTGTAAAGGGAACCCATTCAAATAATCTTGGAGACTCATCAATTTTAGTTTTAGTATTATTTTTTTTTGGAGGTAAACCAAGTGTTTTACGTCTTTTTGCTTCTCCCATATTTCTTTAGTTATTTAAAAAATCATAACCTAATCAAAAGGTAGCACATAGTTAATTTTTTTTGAGGGTTGGATGCTTTGCAAAAGTAATCTTCCCCAGTTTCTTTTATTTGCTCTTCCATCTAAGATTATTAACTTACCTGAATTTCTTCTTAAAGGAGAAATAGATCTTTCAAGTTTAATTCTAGCTTGAGGAAGAAAAAAGTCTCGAAACCAATCTTGAGAAAGCTTCTTTTTATGCGAGACTGTAATTGCATTAATAGGTTCTGACATATTCGGAATAGGAAGTAAAGGAATGATAATTTGTTCTGGAATTTGAATTAAAAAAGAATTCATAATCCACCAGTCAAAACTAGAGCAAAGAATTTCATTTTTGCCAGAGGGAATTGTCTCTAGCAATACCCTCTTCCCGCACTTAGAAGCTAATTCTGTCGCAATGTTAGTTTTTAAATCAATATCATCAGACAAAATTAAAGTTAAACCCTTTCTAAAAAGTATTAACTTTTTGCATCTATCTAAGATTGAATTGGTAAACAGAGGACTATTAGGTAGCAACTGTTTAGAGGGTATGTATAATGAAATCTTTTTCTCTTCAAAATTACTTTTAAAATTGATAACCAAGTCAATATCTAAACTGTGTTTTTTAAAGTACATTTGGAAAAAATTATCTTTTCTTAATGCTGATAAAAAAACAAATTTATTATTTAAAAAAAATTCCTTAATGTGAGAAAGTTCATCTATTGGCTGCAAATACAAAATCCAATCTAAATTTTTATCGTTTAACTTTACCCAGCACGCCCAACCTTTAGATAATGCTTTGTTAACCCTTAAAAATTTATCAGAGAAAAAAGAATTCTCATGAAAAAAGTTTGAAAAAAAACTAATTTCTTTTTCATTTAAATTGATATAACTATTTCCTAAGACCTTTCTCATGAAGAATTTTCTCTTCAATGAATCATATAATTTTATAAATTTTTGATTGATTAATTCAAATTCATTAGAATTTTTTGTCCAATCCTTTTTAAGCAAAGAAATTCTAAAATGATTTTTTAAATCCTTTTTTATATCCTCAATTCCAGAATAAACTATTCGATGATTTTTAAGATTACGAGAATTCGGATCATTAAGTAAATTTTGGATTGTTATCAAACGAATATGATGATTTGCAAAAATAAGTTGATCATTTTTAAAAATAAAATTAAAACCTAGATTTCTCAATGAATCAATCTGAAATTGGCTTATAAATTGAATTTTTTCTTTAGATAAAATAAAAGTTGAATCCTCTTCCTTTAAAAATAAAGAAATCAAAATTGGAGGTAACCAATCATAGCTAGAGAAAATTTCTGAATTAATTAGATATGTAGAATCATTTTCAATACATTTGGAAATTATTCTCCCAAAAGAATATATGTGTTCCCACCTAATACTTTGATCTCTCAAAAAATTTTTCAAATATTGATGACTTAAAATTTCAAGCATTTATAATTAATTTAATTTCTAATACATGCAAAATTTATGAACCTAATATACAAAAAATTGGTATCAATATAGGAGGGTCTTGAATTAATCAATCTATGAAAATTGGAATAGTAGGATTAGGTTTAATTGGCGGTTCATTAGGATTAAAACTCCAAAGTTTAAATCATACAATTTATGGAATAGCAAATAATGAATTTAATGAAAAAAAAGCTAAGGATAAAAAACTTGCAAATTTTGTTAGCTGTGATCTGAGCTTATTAAAAAAATGTGAGCTAATAATTTTGGCATTGCCTATCAAAGATTTGATCAGTCCGTCTCAACAATTAGTAGCATCAATACCTCAGGAAACAATACTAACTGATGTAGGCTCTGTAAAAGAACCAATTGTAAATACATGGGAAACTTCACATCCTCTATTTATTGGATCTCATCCAATGGCAGGAACAGAAAAAAAAGGAGTTGATTCGGGTTTTGAAGGTCTTTTTAAAAATGCAAAATGGATTATTACCCCAACACAAAATAGTGATTTAAATTCAGTCAGAACTATTTCTGAGCTCATAAAATCAATGGATTGTGAAATTTGCCAAGCTTCGCCAAAAGAGCATGATGAAGCAGTATCTCTAATTTCTCATTTGCCTATATTTTTAGCTTCTGCCCTCATAGAAACTGCGCAAACAAAAAATAATCAATCTTTATTAGATCTCACGCAAAAATTAGCTGCTACAGGATTTGCTGACACTTCGAGAGTTGGCGGAGGCAATGAACAACTAGGCTTAGATTTAGCTATTAATAATCAGATTAATGTTTTAAATTCCATAAATAATTTTAAAAATAAGCTGAATATACTGGAATCTCTTATTAAAGAAAAAAATTGGGATTTACTTTCTAAAAAACTTGCTGAAGCAAAAGCAAACAGACAAAATTTTATAAACTAAAATTTTCTATCCCTTTGGAAGCTAAAATTTGCCTTGAAACCATTAATGCAGACTGACTAACACCTGCAGTCCCCTCTCCTGGATAAATCGAGTCTCCACATAACCATAAACCTTCAAAAGGTGTCCTACTTGATAATCCAAATAAACCAAAAATATCTGGATTTTGACCAAGCCCGCCAACTATTCCCTTAGGTCTTTTTGTCCATTTTTCAAAGCCCAATGGTGTTGCTAATTCCCTATGTAGCCATTTTTCAGGATCAATATCAAATTGACTTTCCAATTCAAGGGATATTTTTTTCATGAAACCATTTTTCTTCTTTAAGTAAGTTTGTTTATCTAGATCAAACCAATCTTTAGTTTTGGTAAAGATACTGGCAATTAAAGTGACCTCACCTTTTGGCGCTCTTCCATCACCATCATCACTAATTGATACAAATAACGAACAAAATTCTTTCGAAACAAATTGATAATGATTGGAGAATGTTTTTTTAATATGTTCCTTTTTTAAAGCTGCATAAAAAACCACGGCTCCACTTGGATCAGGCAAATTATTAAGTCGATTTTTATAATTTTTTTTTCTTTCTAAAGAATCCTCCAAATGCTTGAGCAAAGATTGTGGAGGCGCGGTATAAATCACATCTTTTGCTTGGTAAATAAATGATTTTTTTTTCGAATTAGCAGATACTTGCCAACACATATTTACATCGTCAAAAGTTATAGAATTAACTTCTTGTCCAAAAATTAAATTAACTCCAGTTTTAATCAATGAACTTTCTAATGATTCACTTAAAGACTGCATAGATTTTTTAAGATGCCACAGACCATGTGGCTGTTGACACATCTGTAGAACGGTAGATCCATATAATGCTGCAGTATTATAAACGTCCTCTTGAGAATAAAGTTTAAGTTGAAGATTTAAGAATTTAATCAAGCGCTCATTCTTAGATAATCCACATATCCGCAATAAATCATAAATAGTAGATTTAAGTAAAATACCTGTGACAAGGTTTGAAGGTACTAGTGCTTTAAAAAGTTGAGAAAAATCCCAAAAATTACTTATTGGTAATACAGGATTATTATTAGCAAATATCCAATTACTTTTATGTATGAGGGTACAAAGTTTCCAAAACCTTTGACTCCCAGGAAACTGGATTTCTCGTTCAGCTATCCATTTACTTTTTTCATGCCAAATAGTTATAGGATTACTACCATCATTCAAATCAACAATGCAAGCAGGATCTAAAATTGTAGCTTCTGGGGATGGAATGTCTAAAAAATCAAAAATTCTAGAATGTATTCCTCCCTTCTCTAAACCCGCAACCTGAGTTGCGCCAACATCAAAAATATAATTCTTTCTTTTAAAAGTACCGGCACATCCTCCGGCTTGAGTATGAGATTCGATTAAAGTCACTGATAAGCCTTGTTTTGATAAAATCGCTGCAGAAGTTAGTCCTGCTATACCGGCGCCTACAACAATAACTTCAGACTTTTTCATTAAAATGCAAAAATTATCCCCTATTGAAATTAACGAAATTTGTGAAGAATTAGGTGAAACCTATCCAAAAAGTATTGAACAAGTACATGGTGGTGATATTCATAGTTCCTGGCGAATAGAATTCTCAAACAAAAAGTTATTTCTTAAAAGAAACATTAGATACAAAAAATTTCTTGAATTTGAAAAATATTGTCTTCAAAATTTGAGGAAATATATTAATAAAGAAAATTTAGTTATTCCTGAAGTTATTGCATATAAAAATATAAAAAATATAGAGATTCTTTTAATTGAATGGATAGATATGCATAACTTTGACCAAAAAAAGCTTGGAAAAGGTTTAGGTGAATTGCACTTAAAATCAGCTGAATCTAATCCCAAAATGTTTGGGTTTCCAGTTGAGGGTTTTATCGGAACAACAGATCAGAAAAAGGGCTTGGAAGATAATTGGATAAATTGTTTTTTAAACTTAAGGATAATACCTCAATTAATAAGTCTTAAATCAAGGATTTTAGATAAGGAAATTATAAATAAAGTTATAGAAAAAATTAAATCAGAATTGCTGAATCACAAACCAATAAATGCTCTAGTTCATGGTGATTTATGGTCAGGCAATGCAGGAATAGATAAAAATGGAAAGGGGGTTATATTTGACCCTGCGTCTTGGTGGGCAGATAATGAAGTAGATATAGCTATGACAAAACTATTTGGAGGTTTTAGAAAAGAATTTTATGAAGAATATCATAGAATTTTTCCTATAAAAAACGGATTTGAAAAAAGAATTATTATTTATAATTTTTATCACATATTGAATCACGCCAATATGTTTGGAGGAGGGTACTTAAAACAAGTTCAAGATTACGTAAAAGAAATTCTTAATATGTAATCTGTAGCTACCCTAAATATGTCTTCTTAAGATTTTGTACCTTATCTAGAACAGCTTCACGATTTTCACTGGTACGAAGATTTTGCCAGCTCCATTGACCGACAACAATGACGCCTAGTAATTCTAGTAAACCAGGAAGAATTGGGAAAAAGTTTATCGTGTCAATGACAACTTTAATTATTATCTGAGCTATTACGACAACAGCAATTATGCCTGCCGCCTTGCCATACTTACCCATTTGAGTCCAATCAACATTACCAAGGGTTTCGTTGACTTTTCCCATAACATCAGAGTACTTCTCTGAAAAGCTTTTGGTTTCTGAGCTTGTATCGGAGCCGGAGTCTTGGTTTGACCCTGGAGTGTTATCACTCATGAATTCAGTAAACTTAATATATGAACCAGACAGTATCGGAAAAATCGACTGTTGACTACCTTTTTGTTGTGCAAAATTCCGAACCGAAACATTTTGTATTTTTTTAGAGGCATTTATATGTAAAGATTCTGAAGAAATTTAAACTTAAAATTGATTTATAAAAACTTCATATTATTTTCTAGTTCTAACAAAAACATTACTAAATCAACCTTATAAGAAAAATTTAAAAGGCTAAAATTCTGATTTTAATTAATATGTTTTCATAGCTTAACTCGCAAAAATTAAAGGATAGATATGTCCAAAGATATCAAATTTAATTTCTTAAACTCTGATGAAGAAGAAAGATATCAAAAACATTTAACCCTCAAAGAAATAGGTTATGAGGGTCAACTAGATCTTAAAAACAGCTCAGTATTATGTATTGGAGCAGGTGGACTTGGATCTTCCGTTTTGCTTTATCTAGCCGCAGCAGGAATTGGGAGAATTGGAATAGTTGATAACGATAAAGTTGAAAAGTCTAATCTCCAAAGACAGATAATTCATGAAACAAATACTATTGGGAAACTTAAAATTGATTCTGCCAGGGAAAGAATTAAACAATTAAATCCTAATTGTGATTTATTAACCTTTTCAGAAAGAATTAATCCTAAAAATGCCCTTGAGATATTACAGGCATTTGATGTTATTTGTGATTGCTCAGATAACTTTGGAACAAGATATTTAATAAATGATTCATGCCTGATATTAAATAAGCCCTTAGTCTTTGGAAGTGTTCAAGGCTTTGAAGGGCAAGTGAGTGTTTTCAATTTATATAAAAATAGTCCTAATTTAAGAGATTTACTTCCAGAATCACCTTCAAAAAATTCTGTCCCTAGTTGTGCAGAATACGGGGTTGTAGGTGTTTCAACAGGTTTAATAGGCATTCTTCAGGTTAATGAAATCATCAAAATTATTTTGAAAAAAGGGGAAATATTAGATGGAAAGATTTTAATTTTTGATCTATTGAATATGAGTATGAAGAAATTAAATCTAAAAAGTGATCAGTTAAATAAACGGATAAAAAATCTGTCTCAGTTTGAGGGCTTTTATAATAGCGATGTATATTGTGAGCAGAATAATGAAATCAATTGCATTAATGCTGATGACTTTAATAACTTATTTAAAGCAAAATCCAACAAAATTCTTCTAATTGATGTTAGAGAAAGTGAAGAATTTTCTTCTTCTGCAATAGAAGGCTCTGTATCAATCCCCTTAAGTCATCTGAACCAAGAATCTGAATTAAAATTTATTCTAAAAGAAAGTTTAAATAAAGAGGTTTTCACTATATGTAAATCTGGAAAACGTTCTGAAAAAGCGTCAAGAATTTTGTCTAAATTCAAAATTCAGTCAAGATCTATTGAGGGTGGCATTGAAAAGGTAAAAAAAATATTATGCAATTAATATTTTTAAGAATATTTAGTAATCTACACCTCTTTTTAAATCTACTCCAACATTCGCATAATGCTTATGACAAACCATTTCAGAGTAGACATTGGCGAGTTGAAAGTATGAAGGTTCATTTTTACACCTCCCAGTAATGACAACTTCTGTGTCTGCTGGTTTTTTTAAGAGCGTTTGATGTATTGATTCTATAGGAAGCAGCTCTAAATCAACAGTTGGATTCAATTCATCTAAAATAATTGTTTTATACAAACCTGACAAAATAGCAGCTTTAGCAATTTCCCATGCTCTTTCAGCCTCAACATAATCAATTGGTTGTTGCTGACCTCTCCATACGATGGCATCTCTGCCTGAACGCATATGGTCCACTAAATGGGGGTAACTCTCTCTTAAAGCTTCTATAGCAGCATCTTCGGTATAACCATTCCCACCTTTTAACCACTGCAATATTAAAACTCTATGACTTTTATCTTGAGATATTCCTTTACCGATAGCTTGAAGAGCCTTACCAAGTGCACTGGTAGATTTACCCTTTCCTTCACCTGTATAAATCTCAATACCACCACTAGAACTACTTTGCATATTTAGTTTTGATAAGTCTTCTGTCAAACGTGGTCTCATTTCAGAATGGAGTTGAGATATTCTTACCAAAGAGGAAGGGGCTGCCCTTCCGGTAATAATTATTTCTAATCCATCTGGACGATCTTGAAGAGAATCAACTACTTCATTTATATCAAGCATTCCTAAATCAAGAACTGGGTTCAACTCATCTAGTACAACTACCGAATAAAGAGAACTAGCAATTGCTCCTTTAGCAATATTCCAACCTCTCTCAGCTTCGCCTATATCAAACTTTGTAACTTGGTCAGCAGTAAAGAATTCAGATCTTCCTGTCCTTACATGGTCAATTAAATGTGGAAAGCCTCTCTGCAAAGCCTCTATAGCTGAATCCTCGTCATATGGCCTCTCAGGACCCTTTAAAAATCTTAAAAGTAAAACTCTTGACTGTCTTTTTTCGCATATTCCTAATCCTATTGTCCTGAGAACTACCCCTAAAGCAGCCTGACTTTTACCCTTTCCCTCTCCATCATAAATATGTAATTGACCTTTTGATCTTTCTTGACTGTCACTTGCTGTGACAATACCAATTCCTCTATTTCTACTCGTATTCGACAATTGAACAAAATTAATAAATTTAATCTAAGATATAGATAAGAATATTATTAAAGATTTAATAATAAATTCAACCTATTCTTAGGTAATTTTAATTTTAAAGTAATTAGCATGTTCAATCAACTAGAAATTCTTTCTGATGAACAAAGTGAAAAGCTTTATACAATCAGAAGATACATTAAGAATCTTGATAGTGCATGTATTGCTTATTCCGGAGGAGTTGATAGTACATTAGTCGCATCATTAGCATTCGAGCAATTAGGTAGCAAAGCAATTGCAATAACTGGTATTTCTCCTGCATTAGCAAATACTCTTCGTGAAGAAGCAAGAAGTCAAGCAAAATGGATTGGAGTAAAGCATTTAGAAATTAAAACATCAGAACTAAACCAATCAAGTTATAATAAAAACCCCAATGACAGGTGCTTTGCATGCAAAAAAGAGCTTCACAAACATACAACCTACCTCTCTAAAAAACTTAATTACAAGATTGTTTTAGATGGAGTCAACCAAGATGATCTAAAAGATTATAGACCAGGTATACAAGCCTCCAAACAAGCAGGAGTTGCCTCTCCCCTTGCAGAATTTAAATTCTCAAAACAAGACGTTAGGGATATATCACGAGCATTAGGTTTCCCTTGGTGGGATAAACCCGCTCAACCTTGCTTATCATCAAGATTTCCTTATGGCTATGAAATAACTAGTGAGAGGCTAAAAATGGTTGAGAAAGCAGAAGAATATCTTAAAGAAGGTGGATTGTCGGAGGTTAGAGTTCGATGCCAAGGCTCAACTGCAAGAATAGAAATTCCTCAAAATGAATTGAAGAATTTTTTTAACAAATATAATTTTAGTGAGTTAGTTCAATATTTTTCTAATTTAGGATTTAATTGCACAAGCTTAGATCTTGAAGGGCTAATAAGTGGAAAATTAAATAGATAATATTGTATTTAAATAACTGTTCTGATCTGTTTAGGGACTGCTGAAGGTGGATTTCGCTCAATAACACGCAAAGAGTGTTCTTTAGCCTTCAAAGATTCAATTAAATATTGACTAGCTAGTTCAGGCATCATATTTTGACCACATGTAAAAATGTCAACTGCCGAATAATTAGATTCAGGCCAAGTATGTATTGAAATATGAGATTCTGCCAGTAATGCAATTGCCGTCACCCCCTGAGGCTCAAATTTATTACTTATCAAATTCAAAACTGTTGCATTTGCTAATTTAGCAGCTCTATTTAAATTACAGCGCAAAAAGGATTCGTCATTTAATTTTTCGCGATCGCATCTATAAAGTTCCAACAAAAGATGTTTACTTTGATGACTTAATTTTTGCTCATCACTTAACGAACTTATAATTTGATTTTTTTTGTAGATTTCCATTTAAGAAATTTATATGAAATTAAGATTAGCTAAAAATTGTGCCTTTTTTAAAATTATAAGTGAATCATTTGTGACGATCCTAAGAACGACTGATTAAATTTATCTAAATGTGTCGCACTTATAAAACATTGACTATCTTTACCAACAGAATTTAATAACAAATTTTGCCTGGTTAGATCTAATTCTGCCAAGACATCATCTAATATAAGTATTGGAGGAACATTTAATGTTTTAGTTAATAAATCGAGTTCAGCCATCTTTAAAGCCAAGATAAAAGTCCTTTGCTGCCCTGACGAACCATATTTTCTAACTGAACGATTATTGATTAGAAACTCAACATCATCACGATGAGGTCCAAAATTACATTTACCAGTCAATGCTTCTATTGAACGCTGATTTAAGAGCTGTTCTGCTATTTTTTTACTAATAACTTCTTCTTCTTCTTCTTCTGGACTTATATTTTGTATCCCCGATAGATAATTTATGTCTATTTGCTCTTGAGATTTACTTAAATGATTATGCCAATATTCAACATATGGTTTTATTTTTAATAAAGCTCTTCTTCTGCGCCTAAAAATTCTTGTACTTATTATTGACATTTGAATATCAAAGCTTTCAACAATATCTGTGGATTGAGTTTTTAAGAAACTTTCCGAACGCCAAAAATGACTTCTTTGTTTTAAAATCCTATTAAATCTACTTATCAGGTCTAAATATACTGGTTCAAGCTGAGATACGACTTTATCAATCCATGTTCTTCGATAACTGGGTTCACCTCTAACAATATCTATATCATTAGAACAAAAACATACACTCCGAATATAATTCTTTATTTCACTCTGTTTTTTCAAGATTGATTCATTGACATAAATTCTTTTAGGCCCTTTTCGGAATAAATTTAACTTTAAATTATCTTTAAAATTTATCTGGCCTATAACTACAGCCATATCACTGTCGTTCTCTATTAAATCTTTATCGCTTAGTGCTCTATTAGATTTTAATTGACTTAAAAATTCAACCGATTCAAGTAAATTTGACTTACCAATACCATTGCAACCAAGAACAATTGCTCTTTGCTCTTTTAAATCAATTTCAAAACTTTTATGGTTCCGAAAATTTTTAATTTTTAATTTATTTAAAAAAATTTTTTTTGTGCATTCATTAATTAAAGTAGCTAAGTTTAAAATATTTAGATTCTCTTTAAAGAAATTGAAAAATTAAAGGGCATGTAGCTCAGTTGGATAGAGCATCAGATTCCGGTTCTGAGAGTCGGGGGTTCGAATCCCTCCATGCTCGTAAAATAATTTTTAAAGTTTATATCCCATTACTCTTATTCCATTTGGATCTAGTATGAATCCATTTTCCTCTAAACTTATAAATGAAGATACTGGAGCCTGTACAGAAATACTGCATCCAGGCATTTCTCTATTTATTTTCTCAAGAGTTACTTGAAGCAATACTGAATAATAAAGCTGCTGGTTATTACCTGGAAATGCACTTAAATTCCATAAGTTAGCATTCAATCCCCTGTCGGACGTAACCCTTACAAAGCCATATAATTTATTTTTTAATCCATTCTGTATGGTAAAAAAGAAATTACTTTTCTGAATAGCCTCAGAAAGAGGTTTTATTGGAAATGTCTCAGAACCACAATTCGCTAATAGTTTATTAACTTCTTTAGCTAATGGAATTTGAGAAGAGTTAACAAAATAACCTTCTGGAAGAACAAGTTTTTTCTTAGAAAAATATTGCAATTATCAACCTGTATTTCTCATACCAGCTGCTATCCCATTAATAGTTAAAAGTGCTCCCCTTAATAGTTCACTTCTGCTATAAGCTCTTCTAGATTCATCTTTATCTATAATAAATTCACTTATTGGGGGTTGTCTTGTCTGGTCTCTAAGTCTTCTTAGAAGTGAAACCTGCAAAAACCCTAATGGAATAATTGTCTTATTTCTCAAGCTTACTGATGATTTCAAGTCTCTATCAGATTCTAGGAGCTTATTTTTACCAGTAATTTCAAGTATTAAAGATTTTGTAAGATTATATTCTTTAGAAATTACTTCAAAAATATCATCAAAAGAATCTTTATTTTCTTTACTGCCAAGAGTATCAACATAATATCTAGCAACTTCTAAATCCACCTTAGATAATGTCATTTCTACCTTAGATATGAGCATCCTAAAAAATGGCCATCTTTGATGCAGAACTCTCAATAATTCAATTTGTTGTGGATCTGAATTTAATTCAGATGACAATGCAGTGCCTACTCCAAACCAGCTTGGCAAAAGAAATCTACTTTGTGTCCAACCAAATACCCATGGAATAGCTCTTAAACTTGACAAATCTTTTGCACCTTTTTTTCTTCTGGCAGGCCTACTAGATATCTGTAATTTACTTATTTCTTCTATTGGGGTTACCTCTTGAAAGAAATTTAACAAATCAGGATTCTCATGCACTAATTTTCTGTAATGAGATCTTGATGTTTCTGCTAACCTAGACATTAATTGATTCCATTCTGGAGTAGCGTCAAGTCTATTATTGACCAAACTATTTTGAATTACCGCTGTAGTGACAGTCTCAAGATTGTACAAAGCCAGTTCGGGAAGACTATATTTAGAAGCTAAAACTTCACCTTGTTCTGTTATTTTTATTCGCCCTTTTAAAGTGCCACTTGGTTGAGCCAATATTGCTTGATAGGCAGGTCCTCCTCCTCTCCCTACAGAACCACCTCTTCCATGAAAAAGTCTTAGCAAAATGTTGTTTCTACTTGAGAGATTTTGAAGAGCTATTTGAGCTCTATGAATTTCCCAATTACTAGAAACAAACCCTGAATCTTTATTGCTATCAGAATATCCAAGCATTAATTCTTGCAGAGGTTTAAATGATTCTCCTACTTTTGGCAATAATGATCTATAGAAATCCAATTTAAACAACTTTTCCATTACTTCTGGGGCTCTTTTAAGGTCTTCCACAGTTTCAAAAAGAGGAACAACTAATAATTTTGACTTTTGTGAATTTTGATCAAGAAGTCCCATTTCTTTTGCCAATAAGAGAACTTCAAGCAAATCAGATGCACTATGACTCATTGAAATTACATAGGAATGACAAATGCGGCTTCCAAATTCTTGCTGGAGTCTCTTAACCATTTTAAAAACTGAAAAGGTTTCTTCTGTAGCTTTTGTCCAGTTAACGTCAGATGGAATTAAAGGCCTTTTTGTATTTAATTCGTCTATAAGCCATTTAATTTTCTCTTCCTCAGACATTTGGTCATATTGAAAAGATAAATCAAGATAATTTGTAAGCTCTTGTATAGCGTCACTATGCCTTGTGCTCTCTTGCCGAATATCTAAACTTGCTAAAGAAAATCCAAAAATATGAACTTGAGTAAGTATGGTATTTACAGACTCACAAGTTAAATCTGTACTAATTAAGCTATTTTTTATTAGTTCAAGATCATAGGTAAATTCGTTTACTGACTTGTAATATAAGTTTTCAACTTTATCTAGATTTTTGGTATCAGTTTCTCCCTCCAAGTCAAATTTCCACCCACTATCAGCTAATAAATTATTTCTTTCTTGTGTTAACCTTAATTTCTCTAAAATATAACTTAATTTTAATCTGTAGGGTTCTGATCTATACCTTGTAGCTCTAGTTTCATATATTTCAGGAAACTTAACTCTGTCAGTTTCGAGTGACTCTAATAAGGAGGAACTAACTTGACTCCATTGCATCGACACACTTAATTGATCTCTAAGATTAGACGTCGCAATAATATATCTTTCCAACATCAACTGTCTTTGGTAGCAAGCAGTTCTCCATGTTATTTCTGGAGTGACCGATGGATTACCGTCCCTATCAGAGCCTACCCAAGAACCGAAGTTACAAAAAGATTCTGAGGGCAACTGAACATCTGGATAATTTTCGGTAAGTGCTTCAGCGATCCTGCCCCTCAATTGAGGCATAGCATTAAATAAAACTTGCTGAAAATAATGCAAGGCATAATCAACTTCATCTAAAACTGAAGGTTTAAATTGATGCAATTCATCTGTTCTCCACCAAAGTCTTACTTCCTCTTTTAATTGGGTTTTTAAAGAATTTTTTTCTTCTTTTGTGAGAAATTGCTCAATCTGTATTTTTTTTAACAAATTTGCTACTCTTGTTTGTTTATGTCTAATCGTATGTCTTACTATCTCCGTAGGATGTGCAGTAAAAACCAAACGGATATCCATTTCCTGTAATAACTCCTCTAATTTTCCTGGTGGCACATTTAATTTCCTCAGCCTGTAGAATAATTCTCTAAAAGTTACTGGAGCATTTTGCCTAGCCAATGCTGGTGCAAAAGGGTCAAGATTATCGGGCGATTTTTGAACATCCTTATTTGTAAAGCTTTGAATATATCTATCTTCCTCAACTCTTTGTTCCAAAATATTCACAAGTTGAAAATACAATGAAAACGCCCTTGCTGCAGCTATGGATTCTGCTAAATCCATAGAATTTACAATATCTACTATTTCATTCTTAAAAGTTTTTGAACTATCGCCATCAATTTGTTTTGAATAACTTAATTCTTTAAGCTGTATCAATCTTTCTGCTTGATCATCTGGGCATTCTTCTCTAAGCACGGATTCCCAGAGATCTTCAATTAGAAGACGATTTTTATCAAGTGGATCATTGTTACTTATCAGATCCACATTATTATTTTTTATCTGTTGAAAAGATTCCATATAATCATTATGTCACAAGTGAAAATATTCAGATCAAAGTTTATTTAAATAATCAAACATTCTAGGCCTCACTCCTAATCATATCTTCTATAGAAATTCTCATTATCTGCTCAATAGAAAGACCTTTTTCATATTGATTTATCCATTTCATAGATTGATTGCCTTCTTCAAGCACTTTATAGATAGGATCTAAAAGATGTTTCATACCAAAATCTTCTGCTGTGGATGATAAATCTGATAATAAGTTTTGAATCCATTCTCTACAAATAACTCTTTTGCCATCTTGCCAGTGAATTAACTCTGAATTCAGACTATCTTTAGCAGCATTAATTTCATTTTGATCACATATTTCTGACAACTCATCCATTGAAAAAGTACTAGCATACTTAGGATCTAAGGTATTTATATTTTCAAAAAGATTTAAAATCCTTAGTTCTATCATGGCTGTTATCCCTAAAAGCAGATTAATATCGTGAACAAAATCACAAATTCTTAATTCCAAACGATCAAGAATTAAAGGTCTTTGGGGACCATTTGGTCGGATTGAAGACCAAAAATGTCTTATATTTTGCATGTTTTTATTTGATATATTTTTCTCTATCCAGTCGATATAAGAATTATGATTTGCAAAAAAAGGAACTCTACTCGGTGTTTTAGGAAACTGGATCCATCTCTGAGAGTGATTATTCGTAATTTTATTATTTAAAAAAGGTGAACTAGCACTTAATGATAGATATAGAGCAGCCTCAGATCTTATAAGTCTTATGGCTGAAAAAAGTTTATCTAAATCATTTATTCCTATGTTTATATGGACACTTGAAGTTGCAATAGATATTCCATAATTATCTTGAATAAATTGATGATAGACGTTTTCAATATCAGATCTTTGAAATTGAATATTGTGTTTAAAACAAAGAGTGGATGAAGGAATGATTGTTAAATTTTTAGTATCTAGCCACCTCCTTAACTTTTTTCTTGGAGTTATTAATTTCTCAAATAAAGAACCGTAGTCTTTTTCAGGTGTTGTTATATATTCAACGTTTCTATTATCTGGCTCTTTTACAAAATCAGGAAATTGTTTCTCAATTTCAGCCGAAACACCAATATGAGAATTGTAAGAACCTGTGAAAAGTTCCACCTCAAAACCTTTATAAAGATTATTTTGACTCATTTATTTATCCAAACAGGCTAATGCTTTTAGTATCCCCTTTGCTTTATTAATCGTTTCTTGATATTCATTTTCAGGAAAAGAATCAGCAACTATTCCAGCTCCTGCTTGCACTGATACATCATATTTTCCATCTCTTGAGGGTTTAACTATCATGGTTCTTATCGTAATTGCTGTATTTAATGCACCATTAATATCAACAGATCCGTATACACCAGCATAAGGTCCTCTAGCATCTTTTTCAAATTGCTTAATCAATTGCATTGCTCTTATTTTTGGGGCGCCCGTTACTGTGCCAGCGGGAAAGGATGCTTTGAGCAAATCCCATACATCAGCATTGTTTTTTAAGATCCCCTCAACTTGACTGACTATATGCATAACATGTGAATATTTCTCAATAACCATTAAATCCTTAACCTTGACAGTACCAATTTCACAAACTCTTCCAAGATCATTTCTCCCAAGATCAATTAGCATTACATGCTCAGCTATCTCTTTTGGATCTTTTAATAATTCCTTTTCTAATTCCAAGTCATGTTGATTATCAATGCCTCTAGGTCTTGTTCCAGCTATTGGTCTTAAGCTTGCAACAATCTGACTATTTTTATTTTTTTCTGCTTTAACCATCACTTCAGGACTTGAACCTATCAGATACCATGAGCCGAAATCAAAAAATGACATGTATGGAGATGGATTAACCATCCTCAAACTTCTATATAAATTAAAGGGTTCATTATTGACTTGAGTTTGGAATCTCTGACTTATAACTATTTGGAAGATATCTCCCTTTCTTATGTATTCTTTTGCGGAGAGAACTGCATCCTCAAAATCTTTTTTCTCCCAATTACTTTCTAGATCTAAATTCAAATTCTCATTTTCATTCCAATCTAAAAACTCATTTTCTTTTAAAGGAACTCTCATTAAATTTCTAGTTTTCTGAATTTTAGAAATTGAGTTTAGATACAGCTCTTCAATTGAGAACTCTTTTGAAGAAGTTATATCTGCATAAACCACTGCAGTAATACATCTTTTTATTTGATCAAAAACAACTAATTGATCAAAAAACATCCAGGAACCATAGGGGATATTATTTTCTGATATTTCATTTATTGGAACGCTTGGTTCTATTTGATTTATTAATTCATAACCCCAAGATCCATATAACTGTCCAATTGATGGTAAGTCATCAATCATGGTTGACTTATATTCCTTTGTCCAACTTTTTAAAACATCAAAAGGATCACCTTTGTGTGTTTCAGTTTTGCCATTATTCCAAGTTTTAACTATTTCTTCTCCATAACAAACTGCTTCCCAAAGAGGTTTAGTAGCAACAATACTCCACCTTCCCAAATTCTCCCCACCTTCAACAGATTCAAGAAAAACACCATGGGAATTTTTTGAAGATAATTTTAACCAAGTCGATAATGGAGTCTCTAAATCTGCTGGCCAAGTTTCAACAATAGGTATAAAATTTTTACCTTCCTTGTAAGCCTTTAAAAAACTATCTTTCTTTGAGCTGATCATATTAATAACTTCAGCCCAAATTATAATTATTTTCTTCTTTTATATCAACTTTAAGAAAGTTAATCAAAAGTATTCTTAGTTGTAAATTTCAAACCAGCTGGATTAGGATTCTCACCTATTCTTCGAGGATTATGACCGACTTTCTCTCTGCCTTCATTTACTTTTTCAGGGAAAACACCATCTTTTGGGTGTAAAAATTCAATATCGCCACCTGGGAAAATTCGGTAGATTTTAAAATCTTCAATTCTTGGTTTGAAGGCTCTTAATTGTGTCCCTAATGCAAGACATTGTTCTTTTCTTGCAAAGTACATTAAATTATCACCTTCATGCATAATAGCCGCTCCACCGGTGGGCAATTCAAATGCTTGTTCCTTTGAACTTTTCCATACAATTGCATATTTCTCTTCGGTTTCTGCTGAGTTTAATAAACCCCCAGTACTTCCTATATGCTTTGGAAATTGACCAACTAAAGTTTCAGTCATCCTAAATTTTGAGTTATTTATAATAAGAAATTAGCATTCATATTTTACAAAATTCAAAATTAATAGGAATTTTTCTACATTATTTAATATATGTATAACTTAATTATCATTTCATTTTGCATCTGAAATCGGAAAAAATACTGTCAAACCTGTATCACGTCTTTGTGTGACATATCCTCCTAAACTAGCTAACAACTTGTGAGTGGCATTTTGACTAAGTTGTAAACTTCCAGTTTGAGGGTTCCAATTTAAAACAGGACCAATATCAGAACCGTTATCTTTTTTTAGAATTTCTTTTTGATTATTATCTAATTTTTGTACTTTAAGTTGAAGTTTGAGTTTTGGACCAGCTGGCCTTAATTCTAAAATCAATGTACTACCCTCTTTTAATCCTCTAGTATTTTTATCAATTAATCCTCTTAACATTAATTCTAATTTTTCAGAATCACTCAAAATTTGTGGAAGTTGTTTGGGGATATCTATCTTCAAAGAAATACCACGTCGATTTAATTGTTTATTCCACAAAGGAGCAAGCTTTTTGAAAATTTCGGCTAAATTAATTTTCGCCAAGTTATTCAATGATGGCACTTCATTATCAACTAATTCTGCTGCATTAAAGATTAAACCAAACCTATCAATTTGTTCATTACATTCATTGTCTATTTGAATTAAACGATTTCTCATTGATTCATCCATTTTATATTTTTTTAAAGTAGAACTTATTAGGGTTCTTATTGTTGCCAAAGGAGTTCTTACTTCATGAGAAATTGCACGTAATAATTTTGCTTCAGTTATTTGCACATTTTTTTCATCATTTTTAACAGGATTCTGTATATTATGATTTGGCGAAATATTTGCTAATTTTGCTGATAATATTGGCCAAAAAAATTTTTCAAATTGATTATTAATATTAAGGTTACCTAAATTGTTGATTGCACTACGAAATTTTACTCCTTCCTCATAATTTTCTTGATTTAATTTTGCATGCATTAATTCAATTGAAAGTTTTAGGCTTTCTTCATCACACTTCATTAATAAAATTTTCCTATCTTTTTCTCCTACAATTGATAATACGCATTGAAAATTTGGTGTGATTATCATCAAAAAAGGTTCATAGCCATCCTCTTGAGAAAGATTTAAGACTTTATAATTACTAACTAAATCGAAATCTTTTTTCTTTTCTGAATTATTGACTGGTAAAAAACCTATATTCTCATTTTGAAAGTATGGAAACCCCTCAGGAGACCAAAGCCATCCATGAAGTTGATTTAAAAATTTTTTATCATTGAAAGCTGGCAAAGGCGAGGCAACCCAAATCCCCCCCTCTTTATAATTTTGAGAAAGGAAATCTTTTTGAATAACTTCTAAAGAAGCCCACCACATTCTTCTGGATGTATCATCATCCACATAGATGGTTTGAGCTCCTTTAATCAAAAGCTCTTGAATTTTTTTTATAGTTATTTGTGATTTCATCAACTTCTTAATGATCTAGAACGTTTCAATATAGATAAAACAAATCCAATAGATATAAAATTAGTCATTAATGACGTTCGACCATAGCTCATAAAAGGAAGGGGAATCCCAGTAACTGGTCCTAATCCAATAGTCATAAATAAGTTAATAATTATTTGAAATAAAAAAGTTGAGGCTATTCCAATAACAATTAGAGATTCAAAGTTAGTCCTAGCGATTGTTGCAGTATTAATAAGTTTTTTAATCAAAAAAAAGAACAGCAATAAAACTATAGTGCACCCCACAAAACCTAATTCTTCCCCTAAAGCACTGAATATAAAATCAGTATGTTGTTCAGGTATAAATTGCAAATTAGTTAGCTTACCTTGTAGCAAACCAGTCCCAAATAATCCTCCAGAACCAATTGCAATTTTACTCTGTATCAAATGATATCCGCCACCTAATGGATCTCTATTTGGATCTAAAAATAAAACTAATCTATCTTTTTGATATTCTTTTAAGCCATATTGCCACAAAATTGGTGTAAATTTTGCCACTAATAAGTGGAACGAAATAGCGAGAGCAGAAAAAATAATTTTCTTTTTTGATGACCTATAAGCAAGATATCCCATAACTGGGATCCAGAAAATAAGAAGAGTTGGTAAGGTTAGATATAGTATTGATGTGATAATACAAAACACTAATATCAAAATCCACTCTATAGGCATTTGCGACCAATAGAGCATCACACCTGTCAAAACAATTAACACTAATGAGGTACCTAAGTCCGGTTGAAAGAAAATTAATAACCAAGGAACAACTACTACGGATAAGGGCAATAATAGATCACTTATTGTTAGGATTATTTTTTTGTTGAGTACTAAAGCAAGAGTTAATACAGTACTAAGTTTAGCTACTTCTGAAGGTTGAAAAGAAAAGATTCCCAAGTTTAACCATCTTTGAGCTCCAGACACTGAAATCCCAAAAAAATAAATTAGTAATAAGGATGTTAAAGTACACAAATAAAATGGAACTACATACTTTCTAATTCTTTCTATAGGTATATAAGAAATGAAAAATGCTAAAAAATAACCTAAAAAACCAGTTAGGATATGACCTAAATAGTTCGATACTAAAAAATCACCCTGAATACTCTTTATCAATAAGCCTGAAATAATGACTAAAAACAGGGGGATTATGAGTAGTGGAGAAAATAAAAAACCTCTATTAAAGTTGTCTTTTTTTCGTAAAAATCCTCTGTTATTTAATAAAGAAATTATCTTAAACATCAATTAAGTATTAACAAATCGATTCTTAATTAATTGAGCTAAATTACCAAATAAAACAGAACTTTCTTTATTGGGCTGGCTTATTGAGATTGGTACACCTTTATTACTTTCATCAACTAGAGGGATTTCAATAGGAATTTGAGCTAATAATGGTAAGTCATATTCGTTAGCTAATGTTTGCCCACCACCTTTACCAAAAATTTCATATCTTTTGCCTGGCATATCTGGCGGAATAAATACTGACATATTTTCTACAATTCCCAGTAAAGGTACTCCGAGTTGTTTAAACATAGCTAATCCCCTCCTTGCATCCTGCAAAGATACTTGTTGAGGAGTAGTGACGACTATAGCTCCAGAAATAGGAACAGATTGAGAAAGAGATATTTGAGCGTCTCCTGTCCCTGGAGGCAAATCAATAACCAAAAAATCAAGATTATTCCATTCAACTTGGTACAAAAATTGTCTGATAATACTATTAAGCATTGGTCCTCTCCATATAACTGGCTGACCTTCTTCTATGAGGAAACCCATTGATACCAATAAAATTCCATATTTATTTATTGGTATTAACCTTTGATCACTGCCACTTCCTTCTGTGACCTTTGGATTCTGTTCGGCAACTCCCATCATTGAGGGAGTATTAGGTCCATATATATCCGCATCCAGCAAACCAGTTTTTAAGCCTAATTTAGCTAGAGAACAAGCAAGATTTACTGCAATGGTACTTTTCCCAACTCCACCTTTACCACTACTAACAGCTATGATATGGTGAATTCCATCAATCTTCTGCAACTCAGGCGCATTACTTTGATTTTGAGATTCTGTTTTGGAAGGATTATTATCTATCTCTATTTGAACATCATCAATATCTTCAAAACCCAATAGTACGCTTCTAACCTCTTGTACAATTCTGTCTCTCTGAGAATTTGCAAACGAAGGTAATGATAATGTTACGATTACTCTCGGTATAGTTACTCTTACATTTTTAATCCAAGCTAATTCAATTACATTTTTCTGTGATCCAGCATCTAGAACTTTTTGTAAAGCAAAATTCGCATCTTCAATTGTGGTCATTAAATTTTTAAATATTTTGACAAGATAGTCGACTGTTTAAAAGATTAAGAACTATGTCGAACTATCAAATAATAGGCAATAAGGACCCCTTAAGAGAAATTATAAAGAGAAACTTATAATTAACCAAAAAAATTTTTTCTTCAAGATTTACTAAATACATGTTGAAAGAACCTCCTAAAAACTCGAGAGAAAAAACTAAAAATCTCTTATTAACTGTACAAGACAAAATTTGTTCGGGACTTGAAAATGTAGATGGCAAAGGAAAATTTACAGAAGAATCCTGGCTAAGAGACGAAGGAGGCGGTGGAAGATCAAGAGTATTAAAAAATGGTTCTATTTTTGAGCAAGCAGGCGTAAATTTCTCGGAAGTACAGGGAAAAGAATTACCTCAATCTATAATCTCTCAAAGGCCCGAAGCAAAAGGTCATGAATGGTTTGCCACTGGAACTTCCATGGTTTTGCATCCTAAGAATCCCTATATTCCGACAGTTCATCTAAATTATCGATATTTCGAAGCTGGTCCTGTTTGGTGGTTTGGGGGAGGTGCAGATTTAACTCCTTTTTATCCTTATCTTTCTGATGTAAGAAATTTTCATAATGAGCATAAAAAAGCTTGTGAGAAAGTTGATCAAGATTTGCATAAAGTTTTCAAACCATGGTGTGATGAATATTTCTTCTTGAAGCATAGAAATGAATCTAGAGGCATAGGAGGTATTTTTTATGATTATCAAGATGGTTCAGGAAACATTTACAGAGGAAGTAATCAAAATGGAGAAGCATCAAAAGCTTCAAAAAATATTGGCAGATCTAATTTAAATTGGGATAATTTATTTTCTTTAGCTGAAAACTGTGGACAGGCATTCCTACCTTCATATTTGCCCATCATTGAAAAAAGAGCTTCTCAAACATATTCATCGAAGGAAAGAGAATTTCAGCTATATCGAAGAGGTAGATATGTCGAATTCAATTTAGTTTGGGATAGAGGGACGATTTTTGGACTACAAACAAATGGCAGAACTGAATCTATATTAATGTCCTTACCCCCTTTAGCTAGATGGGAATATGGATATAAAGCTAAAAAGGGTTCTCGAGAGGAATTTCTCACATCAATTTTTACAAAACCCCAAGATTGGTTAAATGATAAAGAGTTAGAGAAATTCTGTATAGATAATAATATTTTTGATTAAAATTATCGAATAAAATTTTTAGGTATTTTAAATAGGTGTTTTAAATAAAGAACCGTCACTTTTCAATTGAAGTTTTTCTCCAAGTTCATTTTCTAAAGAGATTAATTCATCCCTATGCGCTCTTAGTCTCATGAAAGTTGAATCATTTTCATTTTCGTTGATCAACCTTAATTCAAATTGTTCCTCTCTAGCTGATTTTTTAAAATAAACAATTCCAGACAAAGGACCACCAATTAATCCCAAAAGAATAGGCCACCATCCTAATTCAGGATATATTTGAATAATTACTAATCCCAAAGCACATGAACCAAAACCGCCAAGAAAACCTAAAAAAATTGCTAAAAATTTACTAGAAACAACTTGACCCTTAAATATTAAAATTCTTTGTTCAAAATCTCCTCCTGTTTGCTTCCATCCCCTCAAATTAAGCCATTCACATAAACCATTTAAAACCTTAATTGGCTTCTGCGAAGATGAAATCTCAACAATGGTTGTTCTATCTTTACTGGAAGCCCTAAGAAAAAAAAATAAGCCTATGGCCAAGAGAATTGTCAGCAATAATGTTGAATTTAAAGAATATGACATTAAATAAATTTTTTCTAGTAATTCGAGAACAAAAAATTAAGTTTCATCATATTATAAATTTTTAGAATTATTCTGTAAAATATTCCTATTAGATAAAAATTCTTAATTTAATAAAATCTTATGTAATATTCTAAATCTTAAATTTCCTTAAATACTTATTAAAAATGACTATTGAAAATAAAAATATTGATCTTCTTTATAGCGATTTAACAGTAGATTTATACAACCTTTATAAAAAATCATCCTATTTAGCAATTGATACTGAAGCAATGGGTTTAATTCATGGAAGGGATAGACTCTGTTTAGTACAAATATGCAATGAATTTAAACGAACATCCTGTATAAAAATAGAACTTAATACATCTTCTTCACCTCTTTTAAAAGCACTTCTTGAAGATGAAAAAATTACTAAAATATTTCACTATGCAAGATTTGATATAGCAGCTCTTAAATGCAATCTTGAAATTAATACAAAAAATATTTTTTGTACAAAAATTGCTAGTAAGTTGGCAAGAACTTATACAAATAAACACGGTTTAAAAGATTTAATTAATGAATTGTTGGGTATAGAACTAGACAAAAGCTCGCAAAGTAGTGATTGGGGTAGCAACGAAGATTTAACAAAAGATCAATTAGATTATGCAGCAAATGATGTTAGATATTTAATTGAAGCTATGCATAAATTAAAAGTTATCCTAGAAAGAGAGAATAGATATGAATTAGCTCAAAAATGTTTCAAAACAGTTTCTGTGCATGCTGATTTAGACATACTTAAATTCTCAAATATATTTGATCATTAAGAATCAATCTTCAGTTAAAAAATTATCTTCACCATCAAGACTTTCCATAAGCTTATCAAGTATTCTTGAAGAACCTAATTTATCTCCATCATTTCTTTCACAAATTTTTAAGACATTTTGCGCAACTTGTATTTTTTCTTGAATAGTTTTTGAGCCTTCTTTTGCAATTTGAATTTCTACTTTCTTCTTAGCAGAAGATAAGCTTATACTCATGAGTTTTGCAATCTCTGCACAAATTTTTAGATATTGCCGATCATTTATTGGATACATAAAAGGATTAATAAGCTAGCGCCATTTACTAAGATAACAAATGAAGGTTTAGGGCATCTACGATTTTCTTACTTGCTCCAGATTTCCCCATTCTTTTTTTTCCAATTTTTGCTTGTTTTGACCTATCAATTTTTCCTTTCAAAAGTAAACTTAAACGTTTTAAAAGAATTTTTTTGTTCTTGCAAACTAAAACACTACCTCCCAATAATCTTGATTGCCTTTTTGCAAATGATTTTGTAAATTGTGGTCCAGGTCCCGGTAGAGAAAGTGATGGAATTCCAAGGCCAGCAATTTGCTCTGTAGCAGTGCCTGCATTAGACAAGCCAACTTCTGCCATATTGGCCCACGAAACGAATTTACCTTTTCCAATCACTAGATATTGATCTTTCTTTTTCCATACTGAATCTTCATCAATTAAAAAATTAACTTTACTCTGTTTTATAAAACCATATTTTTTTAAATAACTTTGAATTTGAATCACATTCGCATTAATGCTCAAAGGCAAGAGTATTAACAAATCCCTTGATAAATCTAAATCTTGCAGACAATGAAGAAAATTATCAAGATTTTTAAGAGCTTCAGGGTATCTGCTTCCAACTAATAAAATAATCCTTTTTAAAGAAACTATATTAGATATCTTCTCGTTTGTTTCATTAACAAAATCCATCATTGGATTACCCAAATATTTTGCATCAATATTTTTTCTATTCAAATTATTAGCTGTAATTTTATCTCTCATAATTAAATTTTTACATCTTGGAGATTTCATTAAAAACATTTCCCATGGATCCCATTCAGAACCTTTCAACTTGTGATAAAAATCACTTAAATCCCAACCTGGCCCACTGCTCCAAGTATGATCACTTTTGGGAGTTCCAATGAAACTAAATTCGCATTCTGAACTCCAAGCGTAAATTAATGGCAAGAAATCGCCTACTGCGACAATTTTGCAGTTATATTTTGACTTCTTTTTTACAAGTAGAAAATTTCTTAAATTATCGATTAAAAATCCTGCAAACAAATCAAGTATAAATCCCTTCAGACTTTGATTGCTAAAACCTCCACTAGGTAACTCTTTTAAATACCCTATCTTACAAAAATTCTTTGATTTAATGGAATTAAATATATCTCCATTTCCTACTAACGGCAAAACTTCAATTTTTTTATTTTTTATTTTTTTTAGTAATCTTTTTATTATTTCAGATGCGATTACATCTTCTCCATGACCATTACATATGAATAATAGAGAATGAGACTTCTTACTGTTAAGATCATAAAAAGACTTAATCAAATCTTTTTCGGCGGCATGGCCAAGTGGTAAGGCAGAGGATTGCAAATCCTTTATCCCCAGTTCGAATCTGGGTGCCGCCTTTTTTAATTTTGAAACCAATTTCACTGAAATCCTTTCCAGCACGGTAAGTCTTGAAAAGCGATTATACATCTTTAAGTAAATTATGTGGACAGCAAGTAGACAGCAAGTTTATTAAATCTTAAATAGCCTAATACTATTATTCTATATTCTTTCTAACAAATCACTTTAATCAGATTTAAAAGATAATTTTTATAACTAGTCAAACCCTTCTATTACTTCTTTAGTTGAATAAATACCAAAGAATGGAGCTGTAAATTCTCCAATGATGCCTGTAGTTTTTCCTAAAATACTGTTTTTAACAGATATTAAATCTCCTTCTTTTACAAAAGGATTCCTTCTCGAACCTCTTTTTGCTCTAGAAGAATAAGAAATATTTTTCCTTAAAATCGTTCCATCTTTGTTATACCTTATCAAAACAATTTTTCCTGATAAAGGTCTTATCGGTCCAGTCAAATCAATTGCATCTGATAATGCAGCTTCTAAAGGTAATTTTACAGTTCCAGGATTTTCGACTCTACCAAAAATATCTACTGTGATGAATCTTGGAGAAAGACCGCTTAAAATTGATTTTGGGATGTTATCTGATGCGGCTGATGCGAGCTTTGGTAAAAATACTCTATCTCCATCAAATAATCTAATATCGTTAGTAGGATCACTTTCATTTAAAAAAGAAGTAAAATCGATTATTGCTCTTTGCTTTCCACCTCCTTTCCCAATAGGAATATCTCTTATTATTTCGATGCGAGACAAATCAGTTTTAGAAGTTATTCCTCCAGCTTTTCTAATTACATTGGATATAGTAGTGAAATTTTCAGATGTTCTTTTTATTTGAAAGTTTTGTCTTGTAATATTGTTCTGAGTATTTTGATTAAAAGATGCATTTGATTCACTTCTATTCAATTCCTCTTTGATTATATTATTGCCATCCATTTCTTTTGAAAAAGAATCTTTAGAATCATTTTCCATTGTTTCTTTTTGAGATTTACCATTATTTATATTTTCAACAGCAAAAAATTGTCCAGAATTATAACCTGGTAATTTATAGATTCCTGGATTTCTTATTTCGCCTGTTATTAAGATTCTTTGAGGTTTAAATCTAACTATTCTAATTTCTACTTCTGAAGAAATATATTCCGAATTTAAATATTTTTTAGTTAATAAATTTGATATCTCACTTGTTGTTAACCCCCTAACGTAAGTTTCTTTTAGGAGTGGGAGCATAAGCTCTCCTTCATTATTAATTGAATATATTCCAGAACCTATAAATCTGAATCTTGAAATTCGGATTTCAATTTCAGGATCAATAAGAAATTCTTTATATTTTTTTTCTAATAATTCTTTTAATTGATATATGTTAAGTCCTCTAACATATGTTGATTTCAATCTAGAAAGATATATTTCTCCTTCCTGATCAATGCTTTTGGTAAGATTTAGTTCTGGAGTTTTTAAAAAATTAATTGATAAAGTATCGCCTTCATCTAATTTATAATTTCTCAAATCATTTCTAGGGTTTAAATAAGATAATTTTTGTGGATCATAGTTCCCTTCAATTAATCCTGTCCCTCTTGGTTTATTTTTAAATTCAATTAAAAGAGAATCTCCAGTATCAACAATATAATCTTCTAATTCATTTTTAGGATCTAAATAATCAATTCCTATCTGACTTCTATTGTTCTCATTTTCAGCAATTGATTCAATATTTTTTGAATTAAGATTGTCTTCTTCTAATACTCTTTTTGGATCTAAATTATCTATTGCAATCTCAGCCTTTTGATTAGCAGTTGAAATATTAGAATCTGCCTTAGATAAATCAAAATTAAAAAAAGAAATTAAAAAACAACTAATTAAAAAGGTTTTAGAATACTTTTGAAAGGAAAACAATCTTATGAATTTATCCTCAATTACTTTTTGCAAAATAAACTTTTTCAAAAATTTAATCTGAGACTAAATTATATTACTATTTTTCCAGATAAATAGAAATAGTTTTATCTGTTTCTCTTTTTACTTATCTCAATTTGAGACTTAAAACCTTTTGAACTTTTAAAAGTTAATCAGGGCTAAATTTACACTCATTGTTGGTTATATATTTCCTACCTAGTCACTTGCTGTCCAGAGAGAAATTTTTTATGAAAGAATTCTCAAACTAAGTTATTAATTATGAAATTTATGGACAGCAACTAGACAGCAAGTTGGAGATAGAACTTACCAGAAGCTAGCAATAGCTTCCTTAACAAAAGAATATCCCATGTTCGAATCTGGGTGCCGCCTTATTTAATGTTTTTACGCGTTTAGTTATGAAATTTTCCAAGAACTTCAATTTTAAAA
>QCCN01000011.1 GCA_003278925.1 Prochlorococcus sp. AG-347-L17 | reverse complement strand
ATGTTGAATGTTGTTTTGTAAACAATACCATTAAGAAATGTAAAGTTAAACAATAAAATCCACATTTTTACAAAAATGAGAATAAATACCTAGTTAATTTAGGCCAATGGTGAGTTTAATAGCCATTTTGCTGTACTGAGATAAATAAATACACCAGCAATATCAGTAACGGTTGTAATGAAAGGGGAGGACATTAAGGCTGGATCCAATTTCATTCTGTCAAACAACAAAGGAAGGATCGCTCCTGTTGTAGCAGCTAAAGTTGTTATTGATATTAAACTTATTCCCACCGCAGAAGCAATTAATGGCCCTTCTCCTTGCCACCAAGCGAAGGGAAATACTACGATCATCATAAAAACACCTAAAAGAGCGCCTGTTATTGCCTCTTTAAGTACTGCCTTAATAGAACCCAGAGACTTCAATTTTTGAGTACTTAAACCTCTAATGACAACCGTTGAACTTTGAGCACCAACATTGCCCCCGGTGCCTATAAGTAGTGGAATAAATGCAGCCAATAAAACTATTTCTTTTAATATTTGATCATTCATAGCTATAACTTTTGTCGTCAAACCATTTGCCAAAACCAAAATTAATAACCATAAAATTCTTCTTCGAGCGATTGTAAACAAACTACTTTGGAAATAATCATCTTCATCTCCAGGTTGTACTGCCCCTGCTGCATAAATATCTCTTGTTGCTTCTTTTTCTATGACATCAATTAAATCATCAACAGTTACTATCCCAACCAGTCTTTTTTCTTTATCAACAACTGGTAGAGCTAAAAAATCATATCTTTGTATTGCTCTAGCAACCTCTTCTTGATTTGTATTAGTAGAGATATTAACTACATCCCTTGTCATAACATCACCAATTGGCTTAGAAGGATCAGCAGTTACAAGGTCTCTTAAAGAGAGAATACCAGTTAAATGTCTTTCTTTATCCGTAACATATAGGCTGTAAATAGTTTCAGTAAATGGGGCTCTTTTTCTAACTAAAGAAAGAGCCTCAGCTGCTGTTTGCATCTCTTTAAGGTCTATAAATTCAGTTGTCATTAATCTTCCCGCAGTTTCAGGTTCATATCCAAGTAATTCAGCAGTTACTTTCCTTTCACCAGGACTAAGAGCAGACAAAAATTTTCGTACAACTTTTGCAGGTAATTCATCAAAAAGTTGAACCCTATCATCAGGAGACATTTTTTCAACGATTTCTAGAACCTCTCCTGAGCGAAGCCTTTCTAATAAAGTTTGCTGAACTACTGGATCTAAATATTCATAAACCTCAATTGCTTCATTTTTCTTTAATAATCGAAATGCTAATGCCTGCAATATTAGTGGAAGGCTTCCAATAGCATCTGCAATATCAACAGGTTGGGAAGGCTCTAAAAGTAACTTTGCTTCATCATAATTTCCTGCGATGAGCAATTCCTCAAGTTGAAAAGTAATATTTTCTCGCGCACTTAAATCTGAAGATAACGACGTAACTGTTTCAAGATTATTTTCATTCATAAATATAATCCCTTATCAAAGTGACATCACCATTATATGAAATCTAAGTAATTTTTCTACTTAACCAGAACCCGAACAGCATTGTGAATAAATTTACGATAATGATTAAATTAAAAAAAATTATAAATTTTATCCAATCACCTTGATTTAAAATTTTGTACAAAAAATATATAAATCCGCTAAAGGATGTAAAACAAGAAAAAAAACCACTCAATAAAATTTTTTCAATTGAATAACTTAATCTTTTACTAATAAAAAAACCCACTAAGAATGATCCAATTATTGAAACAAAAAAATTATTATTTATAATTAATCTTAAAAAAGTAGCTAGGTAAGCAGCTAAAAGAATATAAATAAAATTATTTATTCTCACTTTAAAAAAACTGAATAAAAAAATAACCTAAATAAAAGAAAATAAATGAAAAAATTATCACTTCCATATAATGAAGAAATAATCTTAGGAATTTTCTCTTTTTAAATAGGATAAATAGTTGATATATAAAGGAAGAAAATGTACTAAAACATCCCAAAAAGCCGCTATAAAATAATACTAATATTTCGTTATTAATAAAGTTTAAAGCTACTAAAATTCCTAAAAAAAAAGATGATAAAAAATTTACTATTGAAGTATTTTGAATATCAAAACTTATAGTTTTTTTAAAATTATTTTGAATGAATATTCTCAGTATTAATCCAAAAGTACTGCCTAGTAAAATAATATTTATTGAACTGAAATCCAAAATTTATATTTTTATCCAGCCTTTTAAAATCTTATTAGGATCATCTAAAAATTTATTAGAAGCTAATTCAACCCTAACCCAAGTTTCACTTTTGCTGACTTTCCAATTACGTAATACTGATAAAGTTGTACCTACATCAAGAACTAATAATTCCTTAGAGTAAATTTCAGGACATGAATAAAGAGAAGTATTGGAACTCAAAATAATTTCGTTTGTATTATTAGGGAACTTATTTTGATTTAAACATTTTTGGATCCCACCAGCAGGTAATGTAATTGGAGCAATTAATGCAAAAGTAATTAAACAAATATTCTTGAGAACATTATTAATCATATATCTAAAGTCGCCATATCTAAGTTGCTACTATGGGTTTCAATAAATTCTCTTCTTGGCGCAACTTTATCTCCCATTAATATATTAAATATTCTGTCAGCTTCAAGTGCATCTTCGATTTCAACCCTTTTCATCATCCTCGTTTGAGGATTCATAGTTGTATCCCATAATTGTTTTGGCATCATCTCACCTAATCCCTTAAATCTTTGGATATTATAATTTGCATTTTCTCCAAAACCTTGAATTGTATCCTTTAATTGATTCTCGTTATAACAGTAATTATGATTCTTACCTCTTTCAACTTTATAAAGAGGAGGACAAGCAATATATATAAAACCCTTCTCAACAAGTTCTCTTTGGTATCTGTAAAAAAATGTCAGCAATAAAGTTCTGATATGAGCACCGTCAACATCAGCATCCGTCATAATTACAACTCTATGATATCTCAAAGAGCTCTCATCAAACTCCTCTCCTTTGATTCCTAATCCTAAAGCTGTTATTAATGACTGTATTTCTGTGTTTTTATATATTTTAGTATCGTCAGTTTTTTCAATATTAAGAATTTTACCCCTGAGAGGCAAAATAGCCTGAAAATTTCTATCTCTCCCTTGTTTTGCGGAGCCACCAGCTGAATCTCCTTCAACTATATAAATTTCTGATTCTGAGGGATCTCTAGAACTACAATCTGCTAATTTGCCTGGCAATGTAGAACTTTCTAGAACACTTTTTCTTCTAACTAATTCTCTAGCCCTTCTCGCAGCTTCTGCTGCATTAAATGATTGAATTGCTTTTTCAAGAATCAAGTCCAAAATTCCAGGATTGAATTCCATATATTTTGTGAGAGCCTCACCAATGAGAGAGTCCACAATTCCTCGTACTTCAGTATTTCCTAATTTTGTTTTTGTTTGCCCTTCAAATTCGGGATCTGGAACTTTTACTGATAAAACAACAGTCAAACCCTCTCTGATATTTTCTCCAGCTAAATTTTTTTCAATATCTTTTCTTTTGCCTCTCTTTTTTGCAAGATTATTGAATGTTCTTGTCAGAACTGTTTTTAGCCCTTCAATATGAGTTCCCCCATCAATAGTTCTAATATTATTTGCAAATCCTAAAATATTATCTGAATATACATCTGAACACCATTGCAAAGCGGCTTCTACAAATACATTTTCTTTCTGTGAGTCAACATAAATTATTTCAGGATGAATAGAGTCTTTTTCAGAATTCATGTATTCAACATATTCTTTAATACCTCCTTGATATAAGTAAATTTCTTCTTTATAAGAACCATCTGATAATTGATTTCTTTCATCTCTAAAAACAATTTTTACTCCGCCATTAAGATAAGCTAGTTCCCTTAATCTCAATGAAAGAAGAGCATATTCAAATTCAATTCCTCCAGAAAAAATTGTTTTGTCGGGTTTAAAGCAAATCGTTGTTCCTTTCTTAGAGGATTTGCCAGTCTGCTTCTTAGTTTCCAATTCACCCGTTGATACACCTTTTTCAAATCTTTGATTAAATTCGCTTCCATCCCTATAGACAGTCACATTAACCCATTCGCTTAGAGCATTAACTACAGATATTCCTACTCCATGCAAACCCCCTGAAACTTTATAACCACCACTTCCAAACTTACCTCCTGCATGAAGAACAGTTAGTACAGTTTCTAGGGCGCTTTTCCCTGTTCTTGGATGAATATCTGTTGGGATACCTCGTCCATTATCAGAAATTAAAGCAGAACCATCTGCTCGAAGAACTATTTCTATGTGATCACAATGTCCTGCAAGTGCTTCATCAACTGAATTATCAACTACCTCATATACTAAATGGTGTAATCCTCTGGGTCCTGTTGAACCTATATACATTCCAGGGCGTTTACGAACTGGTTCTAAGCCCTCTAAAACCTGAATCTGTTCCGCACCATAATCATTTGAGATTTTATTAGATCTTTTGTCCTCACTCATTTAATATAAAAAAAATATTAAACTTTTAAAATGTTATTTTTAAAAGGTCTTTCATTAAACTTACCACCGCATTAAGATAAAGGCTCGAAGTCAATGAAAAAATTAATCTCTTTAATTATATAGCTAATATTTTTTTCTTCAGAAATTCATATGTCTTCATATACACCTCACGTGATTATTTTAGTTGGGCCTACTGCAAGTGGCAAAACAGAATTAGCTATTGAAATTGCAGAATATTTTAAAACTCATATACACAATATTGATTCAAGGCAAATTTATAAGTCCATGGATATTGGAACAGCCAAGCCATCTAAAATCCAACAAAAAAAAATAAAGCATTTTTTAATAGATATTGAAGAACCAATCCATCCAATTAATGTTAAACAATTTCAAGAAATTGCTCAAAAATCTATTAAAAGAGAAATTAAACAAGATAATTTACCTTTTCTTGTTGGAGGAAGTGGTTTGTATATGAACTCAATAACAAAAGGGTTTTTTGTTCCAGATGTCCCTCCTCAAAATAATTTAAGAAGACAATTAGAAGAAATTGGTCAGGAAAAATGTTGGGACCTGTTAAAAAATTGTGATCCATTATCAACAAAAAAAATTAATTTTGCTGACCACATTAGAACAATAAGAGCTTTAGAAGTCTTCTACGTAACAGGTAAACCTTGGTCAACGCTGCAAGTTAAAAAACCCCCTAACTGGAAAATTCTAGAACTTGGATTGGATAGAGATAATTTAAAAGAAAGAATTTTTCAAAGAACAAAAAATATGTTTTTATCTGGAATTATTGAAGAGACGAAGCACCTTATCTCTGAATACGGATATGATTTGCCAATATTAGAAACCATTGGTTATCGAGAAGCTAGGGATGTTTTAAATAACTGTTCAACAATTGACAAAGCGATCGAGTTGACTGCGACAAAAACAATCCAATTTGCCAAAAGACAAAAGACTTGGTTTCGTAATAAAAATAATCCTCTTTGGCTGAATAACAAAAACCTGCTAAAAGATGCAATAATTAAAATAGAGTCTTTTTTAAGCTAACTTTATAAAACAGATTTAGTTCATCATCCAAGCAATTTATTTAATTAACTGAATGCCCCCACGCCCACGCTTTGACCGCCGAGCTCCAGTTAGAGAGCTACCAAATATAAACGAAAGAATAAAATACCCTCAATTGAGAGTCGTTGATTCAGATGGACAACAATTAGGAGTCATAGATAGATTAAAAGCATTAGAAATAGCATCTCAAAGAGAACTTGATTTAGTGTTGGTGAGCGAAAAAGCAAATCCTCCTGTTTGTAGAATCATGGACTACGGGAAATATAAATTTGAACAAGAAAAGAAAGCTAAAGAAGCAAGGAAAAAATCTCATCAAACAGAAGTTAAAGAAGTAAAAATGAGGTATAAAATCGACAAACATGATTATGATGTTCGGATTGGTCAAGCTACTAAATTTCTAAAATCCGGAGACAAAGTAAAATGCACCGTAATTTTTAGGGGAAGAGAAATACAACACTCAAATTTAGCTGAGACACTTCTTTTAAGAATGGCTAATGATTTAGAAGAGCAATCCGAAGTTCAACAAAAACCAAAAAGAGAAGGGAGAAACATGATTATGTTTTTAAGCCCTCGCAAAACTCCTCTTATTAAAAAAGATGATGGGTGATAAATTGTTATCAAGAAATATGCCGAATGTTAAAGTGTCACTATGTCCAAGAGTACATTAGTGAGGGTTTCTAGAAAGTGAAATTCAATATTCAACAAATAAGTGATATCCCAGCATCAACTCAACTATATAATCAAATTTGTTTTGCAATTGCAGCAAGACATTATCCTCCAGGGCACCGACTTCCCAGTACCAGGCAACTTGCAATGCAAACTGGACTCCATCGGAATACTATAAGCAAAGTATACAGACAACTAGAAATAGATGGAGTAGTTGAAGCAATAGCTGGATCAGGTATCTATGTAAGAGATCATCTTACTAAAAGAGAATTAAAAAAATCAGTCCACTCAAAAGATAAAATAAATAAACCACCAGATGTAGAAGCAAAGAAGGTTATTGACAACTTGATCAATCTTGGATGCACTTTACAAGAAACGAGAGAGATATTGACCAATGAAATTGATTGGCGTATTAAGTGCGGATCAAGAATCATAGTCAGTACTCCTAGAGAGGATATTGGAGCTTCTATGTTAATTGCAGAAGATCTATCTACAACAGTTAATGTACCAGTAGAAGTTGTTCCAATGGAAGAATTAGAAAAAGTTTTGAGTAATTCAAATCATGGTACGATTGTCACAAGCAGATATTTTTTGCAGCCTTTAGAAAAAGTTGCGAAGCAACATGGAGTGCGCGCTATTGCAGTTGACTTAAGCGACTTTCAAAAGGAATTGAAAATCCTGAAAGAATTAAATCCTGGAAGTTGTGTAGGTATTGTTAGTATAAGTCCTGGTTTATTAAGAGCAGCGGAAGTTATCATACACAGCATGCGAGGTAGTGAATTAATGCTTATGACGGCAATCTCAGACAATAACGGTAGATTACTATCACTCTTAAAGGTTTCGAACCATATAGTGTGTGATGGACCTAGTTTATCAGTTGTAGAAAACACATTATTAAAAAATCGTTCTCAGTTGATGAGATTACCTCAAATAATATGTGCAAAAAATTATTTAAGTATCGAAACAATAAATCAATTAAAAAAAGAAATAGGAATTATTAATTAGAAGATGGTATTGAAAACTTTTAAATCAGATATAGAAATTATCAGAGAGAGAGATCCTGCTGCAAGAGGAATATTAGAGATATTTCTTTGCTACCCAGGCTTTCAATCAATAGTTATACATAGGTTTACGCACAAATTATGGCAATTAAAAATTCCTTTAATTCCTCGCTTGCTCAGTCATGTGAATAGACTAGCAACTGGTATTGAAATCCATCCTGGGGCAAAAATTGGTAAAAGGGTTTTCATAGATCATGGAATGGGCGTTGTTATTGGTGAAACAGCTGAAATAGGAAATAACTGCTTGCTTTATCAGGGAGTAACATTAGGCGGTACTGGTAAAAGCCATGGCAAAAGACACCCAACTTTAATGGAAAATGTTGTAGTCGGAGCAGGCGCAAAAGTTCTTGGATCCATCACGGTAGGATCTAATACCCGTATTGGGGCTGGCTCAGTAGTTGTTCGAAATGTAGAGGGGAATAGTACTGTGGTTGGAGTTCCTGGAAGGGTAGTGCATCAAAGTGGTGTCAAAGTTAATCCCTTAGCTCACTCTGCCTTACCAGATGCAGAAGCTAATGTGATAAAAAATTTAATGGATAGGATAGACTCTCTTGAAAATGAAATTCTTAAATTACATAAAACTCTTCAATGCTTAGTTAACTCAGAAAATATTGATATTTCAAAACTCGGTGATTCACAAAATCTTAAAGACAAAGAAATAATAGAATTTCTTGGAGATGATTAGATGTTTACTTAATTTTTTTCATTATCGTCAGTTTTAGGTTGAAACATAAACATTGAATAAATAACATTTCGTCTCATATTAGTCATCATTTCGAGAAACATGTCATATCCTTCGTTTTTATATTCGATTAAAGGATCTTTTTGACCATAACCCCTCAATCCGACTGATTCCCTCAAGGAATCCATAGATTGAAGATGTTCTCGCCATAAATTATCGATTTGCTGCAAAATGAAAAATCTTTCAGCTTCTCTCATTAATCCAGGACGAATCTTTTCTATTTGTGATTCCTTTAAATCATAAGCTATTCGCAACTGCTCTTGAAGATAGTTCTTTAATTCTTCTATTGACAGTAAATTAATATCATCAGATTTAAGATCATCTAATAAATAAATAAATTCTTTGACTTTAGAAATTAATTGATCAATATTCCACTCTTCAGGAGGAAGATCAGGATTAATATAAGCATCTACAATTTCAATCATTGTCCTTTCTCCATATCCTATTACTTGTCTCTTTAAATCAATTCCTTGCAATACTCTTAATCTTTCGCCATAAACTGCTTTTCTTTGATTGTTCATTACCTCGTCGTATTCAAAAACTTGTTTTCTAATATCGTAATAGTAGGTTTCAACTTTCTTTTGAGCACTTTCTAGAGACTTAGTAAGCATTCCTGACTCAATAGGCATATCTTCATCAACCCTAAAAGCGTTCATTAGATTTGCTACTCTATCACCTCCAAAAATCCTTAATAAATTATCATCTAAAGATAAAAAGAATCTTGTGCTTCCAAGATCACCTTGTCGTCCTGCTCTTCCTCTAAGTTGATTATCAACTCTTCTTGATTCATGTCTCTCAGTACCAATGACATGTAAACCTCCTGCTTCTCTTACTTTTTCCTCTTCATGAATCAAAACTTTTTCATATTCTTTTTTTACATCAGACAAAGATTCTCTCAAAAGCTTTATCAAATTATCATCAGTTGGTGCTTTTTCTGCAGCTGTGGCTATCCTATCATCAAGATCCAAGACAGAAAGTTGTCTATCTCCCCAATTTTTAACAAGTTCATCAGATAAGATAGAGAGTTTCTTTTCAATTGATTCATCTAGTTTGCAAGGGAAAAGACTTGTTGAAGAATTTGAAATGTTTTTTTTCAAATTTGAACCAGCTTTTGCAGAAAAACCACCCTTAGATTTTGAATTTCTCTGTTTAGGAATTGGTGGCTTATGCTCATTATCAGGCTTGACTAACAAAGGAATTAAAATTTCTTTTAATTTAAGCCTCGCCATGTAGTCACTATTACCGCCAAGAATTATATCTGTTCCCCTTCCAGCCATATTAGTCGCAATAGTAACAGCACCTGCTCTTCCTGCCTGAGCAACAATTTCTGCTTCACGTTCGACATTCTCTGGCTTAGCATTTAACAAATTATGTGGAATTTTTTCTTCAAATAAAAGAGCACTTAATAATTCACTTTTTTCAACACTTGTTGTTCCAACTAAAACAGGTCTACCCTCTCTATAAATTTGTGCAGTTTCTTTAGCAACGGCTTTCCATTTACCAATCTCTGTCTTAAATACTTGATCAGGCCAATCTTGTCTCTTTCTTATTTGATTTGTCGGTATAACTGTTGATTCTAATTTATAAGTTTTTTCAAATTCAACCTCCTCAGTTTTTGCAGTTCCTGTCATCCCTGCTAAGCCTGGATATAAAAGGAAAAAATTCTGATAAGTTATGGATGCTAATGTTTGAGTCTCAGGCTGAATCTTAAGACTCTCTTTCGCCTCTATTGCCTGATGTTGTCCATCACTCCAACGTCTTCCTGGCATTACCCTACCAGTAAATTCATCCACTATGACAGCCTCATCATTCTTAACAATATAATTTACGTCTTTAATAAATAATTCTTTGGCTTTTAAAGCGTTAGTTATATAATGTGCCCAAGGATCTTGAGGATTATATAAATCATTAACTCCCAAGTACTCTTCACATTTTGCGAAACCCTGATCAGTTAATATACAACTTCTCTGTTTTTCATCAACTTCATAATCGCCTTCTGGATCAATACCATCTTTACTTAATTCTTTTGCTTTGACTAATTCCAAAGATAATTCTGCAGCTTTTTGATATTTTTCTTGAGGTCTTTCAACTTGGCCAGAAATGATCAGAGGCGTTCTTGCTTCATCAATTAATATTGAATCAACCTCATCGATTACGCAGTAATTAAATCTTCTTTGAACCACCTCATTAATATCAGTAGCCATATTATCTCTTAAATAATCAAATCCTAATTCTGAATTAGTGGCATAAGTTATATCACAATCATAATTTTTCTTTCTCTCAACTGGATTCATATCTTGCTGAATCAAACCAACGGATAAACCTAAAAAACGATGCACTTGTCCCATCCACTCTGCATCTCTTCTAGCTAAATAATCATTTACAGTAACAACATGAACACCTTTTCCCGTAAGAGCATTTAAATAACAAGGTAATGTTGCGACAAGAGTTTTTCCCTCTCCAGTCTTCATCTCAGCAATTTGACACTCATTTAAAACCATCCCGCCTATTAACTGAACATCAAAATGTCTCATATCAAGTACACGTTTACTTGCTTCCCTTACGATTGCAAAGGCTTTAGGAAGAAATTCTTCTAGGAGTTCTTTTTGTCTTTTAGCATCTAATTCTGCTGAAATATTTGATTTAAGATTTGCAGTTTCTTTTCTAAGCTCATCATCAGTAAATTGAGAAATTTCTCCTTCTAAAAAATTTATCTCTTCCACTATTGGTTGATAGCGCTTTAACTTTCGTGTATTCGGATCTCCCAACAAAAGTTTTAGCATAAGTCAAAGTCCTTAAAAAATAAATCTTATTACAAACATTATAAATTAGTGCGTTACAACAGAATGAAGAAAACTATTATCTCTTTATTTTATAGAAATGATCGATTAAGGTATTTAGATTGAAGTCACAAAAATAACATACCTGACCTCACTTTTTAAAAATCTTTTTAATAAATGGAAGAAATATCTCTAATCAAACATGCCAAAGGAGCTTTAGGGTTAAGGGTTTTTGGATTAGGTCCAAATCTTAAACCAACAAATGGATTAATTAAGCTACAAAAATTTCTAGATAACAATGCTTTCTGGGCAAAAAATAGAACAATTAATGATCTAAAAAAATGTCTTGCTAGCAGTGATGTCGTAATAAGTCTTTGGGTCGGTAAGGAAATAGTTGGTTTTGGTAGAGCTTTAACCGACGGGATTTACCGCGGTGTGCTTTGGGATATTGTTATAGATCAAAATCACCAAGGCAAAGGTTTTGGCACATTAATTGTAAAAAATCTTTTATCTTCTAAACAAATCAAAAATACAAAAAAATTATATTTAATGACAACAAATAAAAAATTGTTTTATTCTCAATTTGATTTTAAAGAAGTTATTTCTCAAGATTTATTAATTCGTGAAATATAAAGCACTCTGTTTCTAAAGAAAACAAAATCAAGATACAAATTTACTATAAAGCCATCTTATAAAAGGTCCTAAAATAGGGACTGGTCCAAAAGTTGGGCCGCAAAAATCAAAGTAATCTCTATGCTCTTTGATTAATCCATTTTCACCAAATAATAAACGAGTAGTTCCAGGATAAATAAATTCTTTACCCATAATTTTTAAACCCATAGTCCATTCAATAAATCCACAATCCCCAGTTATGGAAATTGCGTGAGTTTCTAAAAAAACATCATCACATCTTTTAACCAGCTTTTCTTGAGCTTTAACATAAGAATCTAAGCCCTCTGTTTCCTGCGTTGGGTCTACAAAAATAACATTCTCATTATAAAATTCAGCCCATTTTTGTTTTGTTGGTGCATCTGTACCATAAGGTTTAGTAAATAATCCCTTTAAATCCTCAATAGAAATTGCTCTTGTCATTACGTCATAAAGAATTGCTTATTAAGGATATTTTAAAAGATACAAATATTAAAAGCGGATGAAGAGATTCGAACTCTCGACATTCTCCTTGGCAAGGAGATGCTCTACCACTGAGCTACATCCGCATAACTTTATTATTTTATCTCAAAGAAGGGATCAATGATAGAGATAATTAAATTTTTTCAATTAATTTAAATTTTTAATTAAGGATCCCATTTCAATTGCTTGTAAAGCATAATTCCAACCAAGATTATTTTTAATCCCCGCCCTTTCTAAAGCCTGCTGCATAGTATCAGTAGTTAAAACTCCAAAAATTATTGGAACGTTATTTTCATTGGAAACTTGTGAAATCCCTTTGCTTGCCTCAGATATAACTACATCATAGTGGGAAGTTTCACCACGGATCACTGCCCCAAGAGCAATGACAACGTCATAACTCTTTTTTTTCATGAGAGTTTTAGCTGCAATTGGTAATTCGAATGAACCAGGAACCCAAACTATATCTACTTGATTGCTTAATTCAGAGGTATCTAAACCATGTCTTTTTAAACAATCAAGACAACCAGATAGAATTTTATTAGTAATTAAATCGTTAAATCTTGCTATTACAATCCCAACTTTTAAAGTAGAGGCAGTAGTAAAAGAACCCTCAAAAATAGCCATTAAATTTTACTTAGGTATATTAATAGACTCTCACGAAAAGGTATTAAGTTCAAACTAATGAAGAAACTATCCCTGTAACAAAAACCAAAACAACCCAAACAGCAGCAATAGAATAAATTTTTCTCCTACTTTCTCGCTGTCCTTCCTCAGTAGAAGGTTGAGTCACATATAAAACGGGTACTCCAACTACCGCAATTAAAGAAGCAAATAATAGAGCATTTACGAAGAAAAAGTTAACAGCCTGCATAATTCAGTCTTAGGTTTCAAATATTATAAATACTATAATCTCATGAAAATGATAATTTTTAGAGAAAATTTACATACTTTAGCCACTTTAAATGCAAAAAAAAAATTTCTAACTAATATCTATTTAGGAATTAAAAAAGTATGCAAGAAGATACGATAATTCAAAAGAATTTATTTGCGATTGGTAATGATAATAATGAACAAAAAGAAATAACAACTATTCCAGAAAATTTATCTTTGGAAGATTTAAAAAAAGAATCGCAAAAAAGACCCAGACAAAGAAAAAATTCAACTAATTTAATAAATAAATTCAAGACTGATTTAATTTCAAATAACAAAAATGTTTGCATCAATGAAGAATCTTATAGCTATAAAACAGTTTCAAAACTGAAATTAACTCCTGTAATGAAGCATTATGTAACTCTAAAAGAAGAAAATAAAGATAGGTTATTACTTTATAGATTAGGAGATTTTTTTGAATGTTTTTTTGAGGATGCTGTATTAATATCTAACCTTTTAGAAATAACGCTTACCAGTAAAGATGCTGGCAAAGAGATTGGTAAGATCCCTATGGCAGGGGTTCCCCATCATGCAATGGAGAGATACTGTTCTGATTTAATTAAAAAAAATTATTCTGTTGTTATATGCGATCAATTAGAAAAAAGTTCTGGAAATTATGGGACTCCAATTAAAAGAGGAATAACAAGAATAATTACTCCTGGAACTGTAATTGAAGAGGGGATGTTGATAGCAAAGAAAAATAATTGGATTAGTGCTATTTACTTATCAGAAGAAAACTCAGATGAATCTTATGAATGGGGGATATCAAAAGCTGATGTAAGCACAGGAGAATTAATAACTTTAGAAGGCCAATCTCTGTCAAAACTATTTGATGAAATTATTAAATTAGATTCTTCAGAAATCATTGTAGGAAGCAATGCAGTAAGAGATTTATTAATTAAAGGAAATAGTCAAATTACATATACTGTTTCTCAAGAGACTAATTTTGGAATTAATGAAGCAAATTATCTAATAAAAAATTATTTCCAAATTGCAAACCTAGAGGGTATAGGACTTAAAAATTTAAACAATGCAACTAGATCACTTGGAGGTTTATTAAATTATTTAGAAAAAATTAATCCTTCAAATTTAGATAAAAATTCTTCTGTAAAAATCTCATTAGACTTTCCACAAATCCAATATAGTCACAACAAATTAATTATTGATTATCAAACTCAAAAAAACTTAGAAATCAAAAATACGCAACGAGAAAACAATTATGTAGGTTCGCTACTATGGAGTATTGATAGGACTTATACCTGCATGGGCGCAAGGTGTTTAAGAAGGTGGATAGATTCGCCACTATTAAACGTTAATGAAATTTATAAAAGACAAAATATAATAACAAACTTTCTTGAATCTAAAAAATTACGTGTAGATACGCAAAATTTACTTAGAGCAATGGGTGATTTAGAAAGACTTGCAGGTAGAGCTTGTGCAGGTCATGCAAGTCCCAGAGACTTAATTGCAATAGCTGAAGGTTTAAAAAAATTGCCTAGACTAAAATCCATAATTGAATTATTTAAATATGATCTCCCAGATTGGACTGATCAATTAAAAAATATTGATGAAGGACTCTTAGAATTAGCTGATACTATAAGTTTTAAATTAGTAGAAAATCCTCCTCTAAATATTAGTGAGGGAGGCATGATTCACGATGGTGTTGACAATATATTAGATGGTTTACGAAATTTAATGGATGATTACTCTGAGTGGCTAAATAAAGAGGAATCAAAGGAAAGAAAAATTAGCAAAATTTCAAACCTAAAAATTCAATTTCATAAAAATTTTGGTTATTACATTTCTATTAATAAGTCAAAAGTGAATTTAGCTCCACAACATTGGATCAAAAGGCAAACACTTACTAATGAAGAAAGGTATATCACTTCTGAAATTAAAAATAAAGAAAATAAGATTTTCCAAATAAAAAGTAGAGCTTCATCAAAAGAATATGAAATTTTCTGCGAATTAAGAAATATAGTTGCTGAAAAAACAAAACAAATAAGATCAATCGCAAAATCCATAGCATCTCTTGATGCACTACTTGGTTTATCAATTACTTCAGTAGAAAACAATTTTATAAAACCTTCATTAATACCAATAAATGATTCAATGACAAAAAATAGTACAAAAATTATCGCAGGAAGAAATCCAATTGTAGAGCAATTGTTAAGTGATAAAAAGTTTGTAGCAAACGATATCTCTTTTGAGGATAATCAAAAATTAATTATATTAACCGGTCCCAATGCAAGCGGAAAAAGTTGCTTTATAAGACAACTTGGTTTAATACAAATTCTCACGCAAATTGGAAGCTTTGTTCCTGCTAATAATGCTGAAATCAAGATTGCAGATAGGATTTTCACAAGAATTGGGGCAGTTGATGATCAATCATCTGGACAATCAACATTTATGGTAGAAATGTCTGAAACTGCATCAATTCTAAATCAGGCAACTTCTAGCTCACTAGTTTTACTTGATGAGATTGGCAGAGGGACATCTACTTTTGATGGACTTTCAATAGCTTGGTCAGTAAGTGAATATCTTGCAAAAAAAATTCAATGTAATACTATTTTTGCTACGCACTATCATGAGCTTAATTATTTAAAAAATTCAAATAAGAATATACAAAATTTTCAAGTTTTAGTAGAACAAAATAACGATCAGCTAATTTTTAGCCACAGGATTGTTAAAGGGGGCTCAAACAAAAGCTATGGCATAGAAGCAGCTAAATTAGCAGGAGTCCCAAAAGAAGTTATAGAAAAAGCAAAATCAGTTTTAAATTCTTTAGAAGAAAATAACAAATTAAATTATGATATTAAGTAGATTTTTGACATTTTTATAAAATAAATACTCTTTAAATAGTTTCCCTCAATAAGGCGTTAACAGCAGCAGCTGCCATGGCAGCACCTCCTCTAGTTGAATTCAAAACAATTCTAGGAAGATCGGTGGAAATCAGTTTATTTTTGCTATTCTCTACCCCAATAAATCCAACAGGCATTCCGATAATTAAACTAGGTAAATCTTTTGCATTTTCTAAAATATCAATTAAATAAGTTAACGCTGTAGGCGAACTACCAATAACTACAATAGGAGATTTGCTTCCAGAATTTATAGCGGATAACTCCTTCCAACCTTCACTTAAGCCATATGCAGTTTTAGTTAAGTTTGTATGATTATTTTTTCCAAACCACATTCTAGCGGTGAATACTTTATTCCTAGTTGTATTTTCTGACATGGTTTTTATTGCTGCTGCTGCCATATCGGTATCAGTTAAAATCGGAGCACCATTTTTAAGTGCCTGAAGACCCTTTTCACAAGCACCTTCACTAAAATTTACAAGATTTTGAACCGTAAAATCTCCTGAAGTATGGACTAATCTCTCTAATACTTTTTTTTCCAAATAATTTAGATCATTGGCTACTAAACGAGATCTTATGAATCTTATGCTTTCCAAAAAAATTGGATGATCTATTACCATTAAATTTAATTTATGTTAGAAGTAATCATAGTTAGTATATGATTTTTATTGAGCTATTATGCCAATACAAATATTATGGGGTAATGATCTAAATGCTCAAAATACATTTATTCAAAAATTAATTGATAAGAAAGTATCCAAAGAATGGAAAGAAATAAACGTAACTAATTTAAATGGAGATGATGATGAGCAAGTCAATAAAGCTTTTGATGAAGTTCTTACGCCTCCTTTTGGAGATGGATACAGAATAGTTACATTGAAAAATAATCCCATTTTTACTGCCAAAAATGAGGATCTAAGAACTAAATTTGAAAAAATTCATGACAATATACCTCAAAATACTTATTTCATTTTACAAAATACAAAAAAACCAGACTCAAGACTAAAGAGTACTAAATTTTTACAAAAACTTATCAAAGATAATTTAGCCAAAGAAAAATCATTTTCTTTACCAGAAATCTGGGACTATGAGGGGCAAAAAAGATTTTTAGAAGATGCCGCAAATGAAATGAATATCAAAATTGATAAAAATGCAGCTGAATTGATAATTGATTCAGTTGGTAATGACAGCTTTAAACTAAGAAATGAATTAGCCAAAGCTAAAACATACCTCTCTGCAGTATCAGGTGATTCTAATTCACAAGTTTTTCTTAAAAGTATTGATGTAAAAAAAATATTTAGTGATCATCAATCCAATATTTTCAAAATAATTGATCTTCTCTTACAAAAAAATATTAATGAAAGCCTCATTGAAATAAATTATTCTTTACAGAAAGGAGAACCTGCTTTAAGACTAAATGCAGGTTTAATTAGTCAAATAAGAATTCATACCATTATAAAATTAGCAGTTAATTCAGGTAACGATAATGCAGAAAAGATTTGTAATCTTGCAGGCATATCTAATCCAAAACGAATTTTTTTTATTCGAAGAAAAGTCAAAAATGTATCTCAAGAATATTTAATTAATTTAATGAGTAACTTACTAGATATTGAATCATTACTAAAACAAGGTAATAATCCTATAAATATTTTTACAGAGAAATTAATTAATTTAACTTAACCAAATTATAAGTTTAAGAATTTACATTATCATTTAAATATGGCTTTACTAGTAAAAAAATTTGGCGGTACTTCTGTCGGTGATATTAAAAAAATAAAAAATATTGCAAGTAGCATTTGTCAAAGTAAAGAAGCAGGTAATGAAATTGTCGTAGTTGTCTCTGCGATGGGGCAAACTACAGATGATTTAAATTGTTTAGCGGAATCAATTAGTAAAAATCCTAATCGAAGAGAATTGGATATGCTTCTCTCAACTGGAGAGCAAGTAACCATAGCTCTTCTATCAATGGCATTAAACGAATACGGAATACCTGCAATTTCAATGACTGGTAGCCAGGTTGGAATTATTACTGAATCAATTCATGGGAAAGCGAGAATTCTGGATATTAAAACAGAAAGAATCCAAAATTATTTAAATCAAGGTTTTGTAGTTGTAGTGGCTGGATTTCAAGGAACAACATTAAGCCATACGGGTTCAATGGAAATTACAACTTTGGGTAGAGGTGGTTCAGATACTTCCGCGGTAGCTTTATCAACAGCTTTAGGAGCTGAGACTTGCGAAATTTATACAGACGTTCCAGGGGTTCTTACTACTGATCCAAGGATTGTTCCTAATGCAAAACTCTTAGATGAAATTAGCTGCGAAGAAATGCTTGAACTTGCAAGCGTCGGTGCTTCAGTTCTCCATCCAAGAGCAGTAGAAATTGCTCGCAATTATGGTATTAAATTGTGTGTCAAATCAAGCCAAAGTGACTCCAGTGGGACTCTCCTAGAAAGTCAAATCCAACCTCTCCCGCTAAAAAGAGGAAGCTTAGAGTTAACAAAAACAGTCAATAGTCTTGAAGTATTAGAAAACCAAGCAGTATTCAGTCTCTCAAATATTCCTGATAGGCCTGGGATTGCTGCGCAAATATTTGAAAAACTTTCAGAAGCAAGTATTAACGTAGATTTAATAATACAAGCGACAAATGATGGAAATAAAAACGATATTACATTTACTGTTGGTGAATTAGAAGTAAAAAAGACTGCAGAACAATGTGAACTTATAACTAGTCAATTAGGGGGAGAATTTAATTTAAAAACCAACATGACAAAATTAAGTATTCAAGGAGCAGGCATTATGGGCAGACCAAGTGTTTCAGCTGATTTATTTGATACTTTATCTCAAGCGAATATAAACGTTAGGTTAATAGCTACTAGTGAAATTAAAGTCAGCTGTGTAATTGAAATTAATAATATACCAAAAGCTATTAGATTTGTTGCTGAGAAATTTAAGTTATCCGATACACAAATATTTGTTAATCCAAGCAATGAAAAACATGATCAACCTGAAGTAAGAGGAATTGCATTAGATAGAAACCAAGTTCAGGTAAGCTTTCGAAAACTGCCTGATCGTCCAGGTGTAGCAGCATCGATATGTTTAGCATTAGCTGAAAATAATTTACTTATCGATACTATTGTTCAGTCTGAAAGAATTTCCACTTTAAAAACTAAGGATATTAGTCTTACAATGAATAAACAAGATAGAGAAAAAGCTAACTTAGTTTTTGAGGCCTTAACAAAAAAATTACCCGGATCATACGTTGAAGATGGCCCTGCGATAGCAAAAGTAAGTACTGTAGGAGCGGGAATGGCATTTAAGGTTGGAACCGCTGGAAAAATATTTAGAGCATTGGCTGACCAAAATATCAATATTGAAATGATTGCCACTAGTGAAATTAGGACTTCATGTATTGTCTTAGAAAAAGATTGTGACAAAGCAGTTAAGGCGATTCATAATCATTTCGAATTAGAAAAGTAAGTTCTTTTTAATTATTTCTTGCCAATTTTTGTCTTAATTTTTTGATTCTATCCCTCAAATTTGCTGCTTCTTCAAAATTTAACTCTTTTGCAGCGTCTTTCATTTTAATTTCTAACTTTTCTATTAAGTCAGGCAATTCTTCGAGCAAACATTGATTATCACTGGAACTGAGAATTGCGTCAGTTTTGTTATTAACTATATTTATTAAATCTTTAGATAAACCACCAGCATCAAGTTTTCTGGAAAGTTCTAGAAAAGATAATATTGAATTTTCTATTTTTTTGCCTGCAGGTTTTGGAGTAATACCATTGACTTGGTTATACTTTTTTTGAATAGTTCTTCTTCTATCAGTTTCAGATATTGCTCTCTTCATTGAATCTGTGAAGTTATCTGCATAAAGCAAGGCAACACCTTCAACATGTCTGGCAGCTCTTCCTATTGTTTGAATCAATGACCTTTCTGCCCTCAGAAAACCTTCTTTATCAGCATCTAAAATGGCGACTAAGGATACTTCTGGAAGATCTAGTCCCTCTCTTAATAAATTAACTCCTACCAAAACATCATATTCGCCTATTCTGAGGTCTTGAATAATTTCAATTCTTTCAATTGAATGGATTTCGGAATGCAAATATCTAACTCGTACTTTATTTTCAGATAAAAAATCAGTTAGATCTTCAGCCATTCTCTTAGTAAGTGTTGTCACAAGCACTCTTTGATTCTTTTCAGATCGAATTCTTATTTCAGATAATAGATCTTCTATTTGGCCTTCACTAGGTCTTACATCAATTACCGGGTCTAATACCCCAGTTGGTCTTATAACTTGCTCAATAAATTGACCATCACATTGATCTAATTCCCATTGACCGGGGGTTGCACTTATAAATAATGTCTGTTTTGATTTTTCCCAAAACTCTTCACATTTTAAAGGTCTATTATCTGCAGCACTTGGCAATCTAAAACCATGATCTATTAAAACTTTTTTTCTAGATTGATCACCGTTGTACATCGCATGAAGTTGAGGACATGTTACATGACTCTCATCAACTACCAACAACCAATCTTTGGGAAAGTAATCTATTAAACATTCTGGTGGTGAACCTTCCTCCCTACCTGATAAATGACGAGCATAATTCTCAACTCCATTACAATAACCAACCTCTTTAAGCATTTCTAAATCATATTTTGTACGTTGTTCTAGACGTTGAGCCTCTAATAATTTTCCTTCATATATAAATTTATCTAGTTGAGTTTTTAATTCACTTCTAATTGCACTTATTGCACTCTCAAGTCTATCTTTTGGAGTTACAAAATGCTTCGCTGGGTAAACGCTAACTTGTTCCAAGCTTTCAAGTATTTCTCCTGTAGTAGGGTCAACATATCTAATAGCCTCGACTTCATCACCAAATAACTCAATTCTTATTAATCTATCTTCATAAGCTGGACCGATTTCTAAAACATCACCTTTAATTCTGAATCTACCTCTGGAAATTTCAATATCATTTCTAGTATATTGATTTTCAACTAGAGACCTCAAAGAAGAACGTAGATGTATTGATTTTCCTACTTCAAATTTAACTGCAGCTTTTAAATACTCACTCGGTATACCAAGACCATAAATACAACTTATTGAGGCTACAACAATTACATCTTTTCTTTCAAATAATGAGCGTGTTGCAGAATGCCTAAGCATATCTATTTCTTCATTGATTGAAGCAGTTTTGGCTATGTAAGTATCACTTACAGGTACATAAGCTTCAGGTTGATAATAATCGTAGTAAGAAATGAAGTACTCAACAGCATTTTTTGGAAAAAATTCCCTTAATTCATTACATAGTTGTGCAGCCAACGTTTTGTTATGGGCTAAAACAAGTGCTGGCCTTCCTGTTTGTTGAATTACATTGGCAATGGTAAATGTTTTTCCAGTTCCAGTAGCTCCTAAAAGAGTCTGAAACTGTTTACCATTATTTACGCCTTTAACTAATTTTTTAATAGCTTCTGGTTGATCTCCATTTGGTTCGTAAGGAGCTTGAAGCTTATAGTTGTTCATCAAGCTAGTAGCTAAAGGATGTTGCTATACTAAGAAATTTTTTCTCCAATTATTGAATTTTTCAAAGATTCTTTTAAGCCCCTAACAACCGCAATCATTGATATTAAATCATCTAATTTATTAACTACAGATCCAACGCCAACTGCTGAGGCTCCAGAGGATATTGCTAATGGACAAGTTACTTGGCTTAATCCAGAGGCACTCATGATTGGTATATTCAGAGATTGTTTCTTAAATTCTTGATGAATAGCATAGGTAGATGCAAGGGTTGGTACTGATTTTTCAAAAAAACCTTGAATTCCTGGAGAGTAAGGAGTAGAACTGGTGCCACCTTCTGTTTGAATAATGTCAACGCCTTCTTCCACTAGCTTTACAGCAAGATCAACTTGTTTATCAATAGGCATAGTATGAGGAACAGTTACTGATAAAGGAAAATTAGGCAATAAATCCCTCGTCTCTTTTGTAATATTTAAAACTTTTTTATCTGAAAAATGAATGCCTTTTTCATAAAAAGTATCGTAATTTCCAATCTCAATTAATGATGCTCCAGCTTTTACACAATCTTGAAAAGATCGAGGTACTACTGAACTAACACAAACAGGTAGTGTTGAATTCTTAAGTGCTAAATCAACGAGTTCAGGTTTACAAGCAATATCGACAAGATCTGCACCTCCTAATGAAGCAGCCTCAACAATTATTTTCACAGACTGAACATCGAAATTATTCAATCCTGAAATAACTTTGAGTAAGGATTTCCTTCTTAACTCTTCTTTGGTTTTTTGTGGCAAAAGATTAATCAGACTCATTTACTTAATGAATTTATTACCCGATTGTGACATTGTTTTAGTAAAACAGTGCATTTTTTAAAAAATATTATCTGAGCAACACAAAATGACTGACAAAAAATTAAGTCAGAAAAATTGGTCATCATGGCATCATCAGCTTCATAAGGAGATTCTTGCCAAAAAAATATTAATTCCCAAAGGATCGAATATTTTAATAAGTGTTTCGGGGGGTCAAGACTCAATGGCCTTATTAACCCTAATTAATGACCTAAAAAAACTACATAATTGGTCTATTAGTGTTTGGCATGGTGATCATCAGTGGCACGAAAAATCATCACTATATGCTCTTGAATTAAAAGATTATTGCGAAGATAAAAATATTTCATTCTCTTTTGATCAAGCAAATAAAGAGGGTATTTCTTCAGAAGAAAAAGCACGAAAATGGAGATATAAAAAATTATGTGAAAGAGCCAAAACTTTATTAAATAAAAACCAGGAAAAACATAATATTTATTTGCTAACTGGTCACACGAGTAGTGATAATGCAGAAACATTTATCCTCAATTTATCTAGAGGAAGCAATTTTGCAGGTCTGAGTAATATTGAGAGTAAAAGATTAATAGAAAATCAAATTTATTTAATAAGACCAATATTAATTTTCAGTAGAGAAGATACAAAACAATTTTGCAATGAAATGAAGATTCCAGTCTGGGAAGATCCTACAAATTCAGATCTTAAATTAAAAAGAAATTTAGTAAGAAAAAAAATTATTCCTACCTTAGAAGTCATCTATCCTGGTTGTTCTGAAAGGATAAATAATTTTTCCCAAAAAATGAGCAAATACAATAATGAACGTAATGATCTTAGTAAACTAGCGTATTTTTATTGTAAAGATGTTAAAGGTATCGATAGGAATCTCCTAAATGGTATGTGTATTGAAGCGAGGTGCACAATTTTAAATAGATTTTTAAAAGAAATATCTCCAAAGCAATGTAGTTCTAAAAATCTGACAAAATTAGCAACTTCAATTTATGAAAAAAATAAAGGTCAAATTAATCTGCAAGAGTTTTTAAAAATTGTTTGGGATAAAAACTATATAAATTTTGAAAAAAGTTAAGATGTTACAGCAGATCTTCTTCTTCTTGTTCTACCTTCAAATGAATCTTCTGTAGCAGTCTCAGCTGATGGATTCTGTGATACTTTTGGACTTTTTTGGGTATTTTGTGGGTTATTTGAACTATTAGGATGATTATTATTGTTTGATTTCTTATGGAAATTATTATTATTTCTATTTCTATTGGAGAAATTTTGCTCTTCGGTAATCTTTGGAATATAAGCACGAGTTCCACTTGGAGCAGGTTGAACTAAACACAAAATAAGTGGTTCAACTTGTAATTCTCTTCTCATTCTTCTCGATAAACCATTTTCAATTTCTCTTTGTACACCAATCCAATCTACCTCAAAATTATTCGGCCCAGTTTGTCTAGATAATTGTTTCCATCTATTTTCTAAGACCCAGCTTATTTCTCGTTCTGTCCACATAGACATTTTTCTTGGCTCTGCAGTAGTAACAACTCCTCTCAAATTAACTCTGGGAGGAGCAACCATCTTCCCATCTGTACTAATAGGAGCTAAAACAGTTACTACACCATCCCCAGCTAATTGCTGCCTTTCCTTTAATACTCGAGCATCTACTATCCCATTTCGTGAGTTATCAAGCAGTTCAACACCAGCTTTTACAGGATCACCCTTTTGAATAGAATTAGGTGTTAACTCAACTACATCTCCATTTTCAATAATTAAGATATTGTCCTTTGGAACCCCCATAGTTTGTGCACTCTTCCCATGACAAACAAGCATTCTATGTTCTCCATGAACAGGAACAAAAAACTTAGGTTTTGCGAGTGCCAACATTAACTTTTGATCTTCTTGAAAACCATGACCAGAAACATGAATATTCTCACCCTTTCCATAAACAACCTTTGCTCCGAGTTTCATTAATCTATCTATTGTATTAACAACAGAAATAGTATTACCAGGAATTGGGCTGGCTGAAAATATTACAGTATCAGTAGTCTTGAGACGAACATGCTGATGTTCACCACGAGAGATTCTGCTTAACGCTGCTAGGGGTTCTCCTTGACTACCAGTCATTAATAATAAGGTCTCCCTATCTGGCAAATCTCTAATTTGCTTGATAGGAACGAACAAATCATCTGGGCATTTCATATAACCAATATCTCTTGCCTTAGCAATAACATTTATCATCGACCTACCTAACAAACCGACCTTTCTTCCATGTTTCATGGCCAATTCTAAGATCATTGTCACTCTATGCACAGAACTAGCAAAAGTGGTAAGGATAACTCGTTCTTTTGCCTCTGCAATATGTTTTTCTAAAGAGGGATAGATAGTCTTCTCAGAAGGACAAAAACCTGGAACTTCGGCATTAGTAGAATCACTGAACATGCATAAAACACCCTTCTCTCCGTAATGCACCATTCTTTCAATATCAAATTGCTCTCCATCTACTGGCATATGATCAAACTTAAAATCTCCCGTGAAAATAATTGTGCCAACAGGTGTTGTAACTGCTAAAGAAAAGCTATCGCAAATAGAATGGGTATTTCGAATAAATTCAACAGAAAAATGTTGTCCTACTTTTACAACATCTCTTGGATTTACTGTCTGTATAGTTGTTCTATCAGATACCCCTGCTTCCTCCATTTTTCCTCTAAGCATTGACATTGCCAGTCTTGGGCCATAAATAATGGGAATATTAAAATGCTTTAGATGATGAGAAATACCTCCAATGTGATCTTCATGCCCGTGAGTGACAATCATTCCTTTTATTCTTCTTTGATTTTCTTTTAAAAAAGTTGTATCAGGCATAACAACGTTTACTCCATGCATACCATCAGATGGAAAAGCTAGGCCAGCATCAACAAGCATTAATTCATCACCATATTCAAAAACGCAAGTGTTTTTTCCTATTTCATGTAATCCTCCAAGAGGTATTACTCGTAGAGCTGGAGTATTACTTTTAGATCTAGATGAATCATGAGTAGATCTATTTACAGTTGAATTTGTACTTGATTGCATAATTTTGAAATTTATGAAGGCCTGCTTGTAATCAAATAAGGTTTATTTAAATTTAATTATCAAGTTAAATATAATCCCTATTATAAGGAATTCAGGATAAAAGATAGTTGCTTTTTCATGTCATTGTTTAAAGGTGACAAAGGACTTCTAGGATTACCTACATCCCATCCCGATAGCTCCAAAGCAGCTTTAATTGGGATTGGATTAGTAGTCATAAAGAGTGCTTTGAAAAGAGGCTGAAGTTTTTCATGAATAGCAAGAGCATTGGAAACCTTCCCACTTTGAAAAGAATGAATCATCTCTTTTAATTGCAATCCAACTAAATGACTTGCAACACTTACTACTCCTACAGCACCTACAGATAACATTGGAAGCAACAATGAATCGTCGCCACTATATACAGAGAGTTCGGAGCCACAAATAGCTCTTAGTTCTGTTACTTCTTCTATCCTACCGCTTGCAGCTTTAATACTGAGAATATTTGAGAAATCCATAAGTTTCTTCACAGTATCAGGTAATAAATTGCATCCAGTCCTGCCAGGAATGTTGTAGAGCATAAGAGGCAAATCCTTTGCAGAATTAGCAATAGAACTGAAATGTTTATAAAGACCTTCTTGGGGCGGCTTATTGTAATAAGGAACAACGACCAAAGCACCGTCGGCACCAGAGTCGTAAGCTTTTTTTGTAGCTTCCACAGCTTCGCTTGTACAGTTGCTACCAGTGCCAACTATTACTTTACAGCTTGCATCCAAAGATCCTTTTACCGCAATAAATAATTCATGCTGTTCCGCCCATGAAAGAGTCGGAGATTCTCCAGTAGTACCGCACAACACAATTCCATCGGAACCGTTCTCAAAAAGATAATTTGAAAGTTTTATAGCTAGTTCATAATCTACATCTCCATTCTCAGTGAATGGAGTAACCATTGCAGTCAATATTCTTCCAAATAGTGGATTATTACACTCAGTTTTGTCAGTAATCATTTTTTTGGAATTAATAACTCAGCTATTTGAACAGCATTCAGAGCTGCTCCTTTTCTTATTTGATCTCCACATAACCATAATTCTAATCCATGGGGATGACTCATATCAGTTCTTAGCCTGCCAACAGCAACATTATCCCTTCCCATAACGTCATTTGGCATAGGAAATCTATTATTTTTGTAATCCTCAATAATTTCAATTCCAGGAGATTTTTTTAATTCTTCAAGAGCATCTTTAGGCTCAACTACATCGGCAAATTCAATATTGATCGATTCAGAATGTGCTCTCAAAACTGGGACTCGAACACATGTAGCAGAGAGCTTTAAATCAGCAATATTTAATATTTTCCTTGTCTCATTAACCATTTTCATCTCTTCTTCGCAGTAATTATTTGAAAGCATAGGGGAATTATGTAAAAACAAATTAAAAGCAAGGGAGTATGGCAAAACTTCACTTTTTTGAGGATTTCCTTGAAGATATTGTTCAGTTAAAAGTTTTAGTTCCTCCATCGCCAGTTGGCCTGCACCACTGACAGATTGATATGTTGAGACAATAACTCTTTGAATAGTCGAAAGTTTGTTTAATGGAGCTAAAACTAATGTCAACAAAATGGTAGTGCAGTTTGGATTCGCTATTACCCCATCATGATTAAGTACGTCACTAGCATTAACTTCAGGGACTATAAGAGGAACGTTCTTATCTAATCTGAAAGCACTTGAATTATCTATCAGTAAAGCATTTTGATCAATAATGGTAGACAACCACTTTTTTGAAATACTTCCGCCAGCTGAAGCCAAAACTAAATCAAGATTCTTAAATTCTTCCTTAGTTGTTTTTTTTGTAACTAATTCTTCATCTTTCCAAATAATTTTTTTTCCTTCTGACCGCTCTGATGAAAGCAAGACCAATTCTGATATTGGGAAATCACGTTGTTCAAGAATTTTTAGCAATTCAGATCCCACAGCACCTGAAGAACCTAAAACAGCAACTTTTAATGGCCTATTAGGCAAATACGGAGATTGTCTCACACTTTAAAATGATTTTTATAAATAGATTGACTATTTTTTTTACTTTATCAAAAAATTAACTTTCAAGGAAATCACATAATGTGAAATAATTAAGATTCGGTTCATAGTAATAACTTAGAAAAACATGGCTAAAGATGCACTAATAGTCAAAACAACTCCTCTGCCTCAAAGTAGAATTTCATTCGAATTAGAAATACCATCTGAGACATGCAAAACGTGTGTAAATGAAACAATCAGTTCTATCAGTCGTTCGGCTAAAATTCCGGGATTTAGACTTGGTAAGATTCCTAAACAAGTCTTAATCCAAAGAATTGGCATCACACAATTACATGCTTCTGCTCTGGAAAAAATTATTGATAAATCATGGCAAGAAGCGTTAAAAATAAAATCTATAGAGCCACTAAGTGAGCCAGAATTGGTAGATGGATTTGAATCTTTACTTGCAAAGTTTAGTCCTGAAAAATCTCTTAAGGTTACTCTTCAAACTGATGTTGCCCCAGAATTAAAACTTAAAAAATCCAAAGGACTAAGTGTTGAAATATCAAAGACAAAGTTTGATCCTAAGTCAATAGATGAAGCGCTAGAAAAATCTAGAAATCAGTTTGCAAACATTATTCCAGTTACCAATAGAGCAGCAAAATTAGGAGATATTGCTGTAGTTAGTTTCAAAGGAAAATATAAAGATTCTGGTAAAGAGATTGATGGTGGAACAAGTGAATCAATGGATCTTGAGTTAGAAAAGAACAAAATGATTCCCGGTTTCGTTGAGGGAATCGTAAAGATGAAAATTGGTGATAATAAAACACTTAACCTTAAATTTCCTGATGATTATTCTCATGAGGATTCAAGAGGCAAAGAAGCAATTTTTGAAGTAAATCTTAAGGATCTTAAGGAAAAAGAATTGCCTGAACTTAATGACGATTTTGCAAAACAATCTGGCAACAAAGAATCATTAAAAGAGTTAAAGAAAGATATTGAAAAGCAACTTAAAGACAATTTTGAAAAAACTCAAAAAGATATCAAAATTGAAGCTTTATTAGATGCCTTAACAAACGAATTGGTTGCTGAAATTCCAAAATCTATGATTGATATAGAAGTGAGGAATAATATTGAACAAACCGCTCAAAGATTCGCTCAACAAGGTCTTGATGTTAAATCTACTTTCACTCCGGAATTAGTTAAGTCATTAGCAGAGTCCACAAGGCCTCAAGCTGAAAAAAATGTTCAAAGAAATTTAGCTTTAAAAGCATTAGCTGAAACAGAAAACATAAAAGTTGAGCAAGATGAAATTGATTCAAAAATGAAAGATTATGAAGATGCAATCTCTCAATCTTCAAAACAAATAGATATTAAAAAATTAACAGAAGTAATAACTAACGATTTACTCAAAGAAAAATTAATCATTTGGCTTGAAGAAAATTCTGAAGTAAAAGAAAAAACTACAAAAACCTCAAAAGCCACAAAAACTACAAAAACTACAAAAACCTCAAAAGCCACAAAAACTACAAAAACTACAAAAACTACAAAAACTCAAAATAAAAAAGAAAAAAAATAATTTATAAAATTTCCGACTAATTAAACAAAAAACCCTTAAATTATTTATAAGACGAAAATTAATTTGTGAACTCAGAAAAAAAACATTTAATCCAAAGCTCAATAAGTTCTTACGAAAGTAACAATAAAACCATTGCTGCTGTTCCTACTGTTATAGAACAATCAGGTAGAGGAGAAAGAGCTTTTGATATTTATTCAAGACTATTGAGGGAGAGAATAATTTTTTTAGGTACTGGAATTAATGATCAAGTATCTGATTCACTTGTTGCACAATTATTATTTCTTGAAGCGGAAGATCCCGAAAAAGACATACAAATATATATCAATTCTCCTGGAGGCTCAGTAACTGCAGGAATGGCAATATACGATACTATGCAACAAATAGCCCCTGACGTAGTAACAATATGCTTTGGAGTAGCGGCTAGTATGGGAGCATTTCTACTTTCCGGAGGAGCAAAGGGAAAAAGATTAGCTTTACCAAACTCTAGGATTATGATTCACCAGCCTCTTGGAGGAGCACAAGGTCAAGCAGTAGAAATTGAAATACAAGCTAAAGAAATACTTTTTCTCAAGAAAACATTAAATTCGCTCTTAGCTGAACATACTGGTCAACCTTTAGAAAAAATTAATGAAGATACAGAAAGAGATTACTTTTTATCTCCCTCAGAAGCAGTCGAATATGGATTAATTGATAAAGTTATCAAAAAGTGACAAGGGATACTGATTTTTAAAAAATATGATGACGAATCGATATTTATAAGCAATCCTATTGTATAGGGAATATTTAACACCTTTCACATTAAAACTTATAATCGATGGCTAAATTCGACGCCCATCTCAAATGCTCATTTTGCGGGAAATCACAAGACCAAGTAAGAAAACTTATAGCTGGTCCTGGGGTTTATATCTGTGATGAGTGCATAGACCTTTGTAATGAAATTCTCGATGAAGAACTACTTGATAATCAAGCAAACACACTCTCTCCGCAAGTAAAAAAGAAATTACCAACTGATAATCCAAAAAAATCTGTTCCTTTAGAATTAACCTCAATTCCTAAGCCATTAGAAATTAAAAGTTTTCTAGATAATCAAGTCGTTGGACAAGAATCTGCAAAAAAAATATTATCAGTAGCCGTATACAATCACTACAAGCGATTAGCTTGGACAGTTAAAGAAGACAGTAAAAATAGCAATTCAACAGATTCACAAACAACTAAATTACAAAAATCAAATATTTTACTCATCGGTCCTACTGGCAGTGGAAAAACATTATTAGCGCAAACTTTAGCAGAGTTTCTAGATGTTCCTTTTGCAGTTGCTGATGCAACGACTTTGACAGAAGCTGGGTATGTTGGGGAAGATGTTGAAAACATACTTTTAAGACTTCTACAGAAATCAGAAATGAATGTAGAACTAGCTCAAAAAGGAATTATTTATATTGATGAAATAGATAAAATTGCAAGAAAAAGCGAGAATCCTTCAATTACTAGAGATGTCTCTGGTGAAGGGGTACAGCAAGCATTATTAAAAATGCTTGAAGGAACAATTGCTCATGTGCCACCGCAAGGCGGAAGAAAACATCCTTATCATGACTGCATCCAAATTGATACGAGTCAAATATTATTTATTTGCGGGGGGGCTTTTATAGGTTTAGAGGATATCGTTCAAAAGCGTATGGGTAAACATTCCATAGGATTTACCACCAATTCAGATCAAAACAAAGTTGATACAAAAAAAATAGTAGACCCAAGAGATTCCCTGAAAAATTTAGAATTAGATGACTTAGTGAAATATGGCCTAATTCCAGAATTTATTGGAAGAATTCCGGTTTGTGCTGTATTAGATCGTCTTACTAAAGAAACTTTAGAATCTATTTTGACTCAACCAAGAGATGCATTAGTAAAGCAATTCAAAACCTTGCTAAGTATGGATAATGTTGAATTATCATTTGAGCCTGATTCTGTTGAAGCCATAGCAAATGAAGCATATAAAAGGAAAACTGGTGCAAGAGCATTAAGATCAATAATTGAGGAGCTAATGCTAGACATAATGTACACTTTGCCTTCTGAAGAAAATGTGAAAGAATTCACAATTACGAAAAAAATGGTAGATAATTTGTTCTCATCTAAAATTGTTAAACTACCTTCAGGATCAAATAGAATCATCAAAGAGTCTGCGTAAAATTAGAGTTTAATTTTTTTTCATTTAATCCCGAATTTTACTAATTAATGATAAGTAAATGCCAAATATACATAAGCCTTTTCATCAAAAATATAGACCAAACAACTTAGACGAACTAGTTGGGCAAAAATTTATATCCATTACTCTAAAACAAGCACTATTAACAAAAAAAATTGCTCCTGCATATCTTTTTAATGGTCCAAGAGGCACTGGAAAAACATCAAGTGCTCGAATATTTGCAAAATCTCTAAATTGCCAGTCATTCGAACAACCTACGATAAATCCTTGTTGCAAATGTGACTTATGTAGACAAATTACAGATGGAAACGCTCTAGATATTATAGAGATTGATGCAGCATCAAACACAGGAGTAGAAAATATAAGAGAAATTATAGAAAAAGCGAGATTTGCACCTACTCAAGCGAGATGGAAAGTATACGTTATCGATGAATGCCATATGCTTTCAACAGCAGCTTCAAATGCTTTACTAAAAACTATTGAAGAACCGCCCTCAAGAGTCGTATTTATCCTTGCGACAACAAATCCTGAGAGAGTATTAAATACGATACAAAGTAGATGCCAAAAATTCGATTTTAGAAGAATAAGCCCCAATGACATTTTTCAACATTTATCAGAAATAGCAGAAAAAGAGTCCATTGAGTATGAAGTTCAGGCGTTAAAAATGATTGCAAAAAGATCTAATGGAGGTATGAGAGATGCACAAAGCCTCCTTGAACAACTGAATCTTTTACCAGAAGGTATAACAATTCAAAATATCCAAAACCTGCTTGGAGAAGTATCAGAAATTGAATTAACAAATCTAATTAAATCATTGGTGGAGAATAATCCTGAGTCATTAATTATTACCTGCAACAGATTATATGATGCTGGCAGCGAACCCCTACAAATAATTATCGGATTATTGAATATAACAAGAGATCTACTACTCCACACTACAAATAATAAATATTCAGACCTATATTATACATCTGATGAATTTCAAAATGAATTGGATGAAATCTCAAAAAGAATAAATAAATCAACAATAATTAAATGGCATAATAATCTTAGAAATATTGAATATCAAATCAAAACAAGTGATAATCCAAGGCTTTGGTTTGAAATACATTTAACTGGCCTTCTAGATAATCAAGAGATAAATAGTTTTAAAAATAAGGAAGAAAGTAAAAATAATGCGACAGAGGAAAAGGATGAAATCATTAAAAACATTGAAATATTTAATAAAAACAATATTTCTGATGAAATTCAAAACCCAAGTACCAAAAAAGAGATAAGTCGCAAGGAATTGATCGAAACAAAAGGCGAAAAATTAGAAAAATTTGATGTCTTTAAAAAAGAAAGTACTGAAGATATTTCTGAAAAAAACCAAAATAATTCTGGATCAAATAATTTAAAAGATAAATGGGAATTAATTCTTTCTAAAGTAGAGTTACCATCAACAAAAATGTTACTTTCACAACAAGCCGAACTTGAAAGTTTTGATTCGGAGAAAATCACAATTGCATTATCTCCCAACTGGGAGAATATGATTAAAAGCAGAAAAGTTATAATTGAAAGTACTGTAAAAAAGATATTTGGAGATCAAATGATACTTAATTTTTCAACCAAACAATTAAATAAAAGCAACCAAAAAAACACTCCAGACATAACCCAAAATGGAGAAAATAATTTTCGACCAATAAAAAAAATAGAACCAAAAACTAATTCATCCACAAAAATATCTAACGAGGAAACTAATGATGATAGTTCAAAAAACTTAGCAAATTTTTTTAATGGAGAAATTATAGACTTTGATGAATAAATTAAACTCCAGTATGAAGAGTTTTTCGCCAGAGTATCTTTTTGGGAAAAATAGACATCTTTATTGTTACCCAAGGGATTACATAAAACCAATGTGATAAATAAAAAACCGATAAAAATACCATCAAAAAATTACTTTTTTTCAATACAGCTACTTCGCTTTTGCAAGAAGAACCATACCAAAAAGCAATTCCAGATAACATAAAAGCTGTAAATGAAATAGGCCAGTAAATTGGTGAATCTAATAAAGCAATACTGAAAACTAAATCAAAAATAGAAATGATTGGTAGTGCATATTGCAAAATAAAGAAGTAAGTTAAATCAAATTTTTGTAAATAATCAATTTTATTTGTAAATAATTGATCTCCATAATCAAAGAATCTTTGCAACCCCCCCTCTGCCCATCTTTGCCTTTGTGCTAATAAAGCATTTAAATTCTCTACTGCTTCCTCCATAACTGGAGGATCCCATAAGATTCCAATTCTAGATTTTGATAATAATAATCTTAAACTCAAATCAAGATCATCTGTAACTGTATCTTCATTAAAAGATCCACATGCCAATAATGTATCTTTCTTAATTAATTGGCCATTTCCCCTTAATTCAGAAACTCCAGCAACTGATAATCTTCCATATTGAAAAATTGCATCCATAGCCATTTCCATTGACTGACATGAAGTTAAAAAATTCTTACTTACATTTGTTACTGATTTTCTTAGTTGAACAGCAGACCAATCACCCTCTTCTACAAAACTAAATAACCTTATCAAAGAATCCTGTTTTAATTCAGCATCAGCATCCAAAACTAATAGCCATTCACCATGAGTAAACTTTAAGGCATAATTTAAAGCGCCTGATTTTCCTCCTCCTGCATTAGGAGAGCGACTTACAACTTTTAGCTGTTCATATTTTCTAGATAATCGATCTAAAATTAAAGGCGTCTTATCAGAACTGCCATCGTCAATTATATAAATATTTAATTTATTTGTTGGATAATCTAAATTAAATAATCTTTCAACTAATCTTGCTATAACATTCTCTTCATCTCTAGCTGCGACTAAAATATCAAGCACAGGTAAATCTTTATTGCTAATGCTGCTACTTATAGTATTTAAAACATTGTTCCTTTTGAAATTTCTAGAAATAACTATTAAACCGTAAAAAGCAATCACAAAAGAAAGAATCAATATAATGTAAAAGAAATTTTCGTTATTGTAAGCATGAGGAATAAATGCTACTAAACAACAAGCACTAAGAAATAAAAACGACTTCACTCTTCGATTTTTATAAAAACCCTTACTCATAAAAGTAAATTTTTAATAACTGAACTTTCATTGAGACAATATCTCAATTTTTTTCAGTTTTGCATTTCGATAATAATGACTCAATATTTGTTCATAAGTGAATCCTAATTTCGCCATTTCAATTGCTCCTGACTGAGATAAACCTACACCATGACCGAAGCCCCCTCCTCTCAAAAGCCATAAATCATCACTTAATTTATTAATAGTAAACAAATTACTAGGTATAAAATTTAATACCCGTCGAATATCATCTTTAACTAGAACAATAGATTTATTAACTTTGTCCGTTTGTATTTCCAATTTTGTCACTCTGCCACTAGACCCACGTTCAATAGAATTTACATCCAAAACATCATCATTAATATCTATAAGTTTGTTTTTAATTAACTTTTCTTTAATTTCAAGACTAGAAATTTTTTTATTCCATCGAAAAAGAGAATGATTACTCCCATAAAACTGTTCTTTGTCAAAATCTAAAAAATTATTTAAGTCAGATTCATTTATAATTGGAAGTTTGAAAATTTTATTTAATGATTTAGAACCATCAATGATTGAATTAAAATAAGAATAATTTTGCATTTGCCAAGATTCGCCTGCAGTAGCGGATACGCCACCATTGGAACCATGGTAAAAAGCATTTATTGGTTGATTTCTATAAGTGAGAATTAAATTTGAAGTTTCCTTTATAGCTTTTTTTACGTTTTTATTTGAAATTTTAGAAGGCTTATAAACTTGACATTGAGTACTGATACATAAATGATATTTGTCCATATTAAATCTATCAGAATTAAATATTCCCCAAGTTCTTGCAATAACTGCTTGAGCCTTGAGTGCTTCTAAAGGAGAATTGGGTCCAATTTCATATGGCAAAACACCTGCCAAATAATCGTCAAATTCAATTTTTTGAACTAATGTCCAAGTTCCATATGAATCTTTTATTAAATAAAAATTTTTACCAAAATTGACACCATTTATTTTTATTTCCTCTTGAGCATAAATATATATAGGTCCTTCAAGTTTCATAACACTATATTCATTTCTAAGAACAGGAGTAATTTGAAAATTTTTTATTTTTCTGTAAATCTTATTTTTCAATTCAAATTCTGGCAGATCTTCTTCAAAAGGAATCCATACTTCCCAATTTTCAGGGAAAGCAACAGTCGTATCAAATCCTTTATCTTTAAGTTTCTCTGCTTGTTTTTTTGCTGATTCGTAGCTTGCAAAGGGACCAAAAACAATTCTTTCTATTGTTTTTGGATTTTTGATCGGTATATCCACCCAGCTAATATTAATCTGTTTTGATTTGTGTGTAATACCGTTGGACGATATCACATTTAAAAAACCTTTATCAGTAACAAATTTAATAGTCTTTTTTTTTGAAAAGCTGTCATTCGCTCCACCTAAATATTGCTTTAAACCAATTAAAAATTTTCCTTTTTTAATTTCATTATTTAGTTCAACCTTTGGTAATTCTTTGCCTTTTAAATTTGAAGTAAATTTAGTATTTATTATTAAAAGAGAAATACAGCCTAAAAATAAGTTTAAAAAAGCAAATTTAAGTTTCATAAGTTAGAACTTTCCTTATCAATTAAAAACTTTAATTTGCACCAATGCGTATAAAGGTTTAGATTATTCTAATTAAACACATTTGACTTAGATGTCTAAACTAAAAACTCGTAAATCAGCTGCCAAAAGATTTAAAGCTACTGCGACGGGTAAATTCATGAGAAGAAGAGCTTTCCATAATCATTTACTAGATCATAAAAGCTCAAAATTAAAAAGACATCTATCAACAAAAGCAGTAGTTGATGAAAGGGATGCTGATAATGTAAGATTAATGATTCCATACGCATAAATCTTTAACCAATTTTAATTAGATATTCATGGCACGGGTAAAAAGAGGCAACATAGCCAGAAAAAGAAGAAACAAAATCTTAAATCTTGCAAAGGGTTTTAGGGGCGGCAACAAAAACCTTTTCAGGACCGCAAACCAGAGAGTGATGAAGGCTCTTTGTAATGCTTATAGGGATAGAAGAAGAAGAAAAAGAGATTTTAGAAGACTTTGGATTTCTAGAATTAACGCATCTGCCAGGATAAATGGAACCAACTATAGCAAGTTAATAAATGGCATGAAAAATTCAGAAATTATCATTAACAGAAAAATGCTTGCTCAATTAGCATTAAATGATCCTAAGTGTTTTGAAAAAATTGTTTCTTCCGTTAGTAATTAGAAAAAAGAATATAATTTAAAAAAGTAATTATAAATAATGGAAATTTCTTCCTTTCAATCCTATTTAATAATTCTTTTTATTGTATTAGTAATAATTTCTATTTTTGTATTCAGACAATTTCTAAAAACAAGAAGTGAAGAATTAAATTTAGTAAAATTCGAGCAAAAAGGTTTAGATTCTCTCACTCAAGCTACAGAATTATATGAATTTGGGTCTATTCAGATAAAAAAAAGATTATATTCTGAAGCTACTAAAACTTTTTTAAAAGCAATTGAAAATTATGAAAATGAACCTGATGAAGCCAAAGCGATAATAAATAATGCTTTAGGATTTTCTTATGCTGCTCAAAATGAATTTAAGAAAGCAATTAAACACTATAAATCTGCAATAAAATCACTTCCAGAATATCCCATAGCCCTAAATAACCTCGCATCAGCACAACAGCGTTTACTTGAGTACGACTTGGCATATGAAACTTATCAAAAGGTTTTGGTGATAGATCCAAAAAACAAAACAGCAATTAAAAAAAGTAAGGAGTTAGAAAAAAGAAACAATTATGAACCTTATAAAGGTATTAAAGATAAGGGATTCTAAATATGGAAAATTATTCTTCTTTACTAATTGGTGGAAAACAATTTTCCAGTAGATTAATGGTTGGTACTGGCAAATACAAATCTACTCAAGATATGGTGGAAAGTTTGTCAAATTCTGAAACAGAAATTATAACCGTCGCTGTTAGAAGAATTAAAAATAATCAGACCGGAGAAAATTTACTCGAAAAGATCAACTGGGAAAAATACTGGATGCTTCCTAATACAGCTGGTTGTGTTAATTCCGATGAGGCAGTCAGAATAGCAATTTTAGGTAGAGAACTTGCAAAATTATCTGGTCAAGAAGAAAATAATTTTGTGAAGTTAGAAGTTATTCCTGACAAAAAGTATTTGCTACCAGATCCAATAGAAACTCTTAAAGCAGCCGAAATTTTAATAAAAAAGGGCTTCGCTGTACTACCTTATATCAATGCAGATCCTATTCTTGCAAAAAGACTAGAAGAAATAGGTTGTGCAACCGTAATGCCCTTGGGCTCTCCCATAGGCTCCGGGCAAGGTTTGTTAAATTTATCAAATTTAAGGATAATTATTGAAAATGCAAAAGTGCCAGTAATAATTGACGCAGGAATTGGGGTGCCTAGTGAAGCTTCTCAAGCTATGGAAATTGGAGCTGATGGTGTCTTAATCAATAGTGCAATAGCACAAGCTGCAAATCCTCCTCTAATGGCTCAAGCAATAAATTATAGTGTGAAAGCTGGCAGGCAAGCTTTTCTGGCAGGAAGAATTAAAAAACAAGACTTTGCAGTAGCAAGTTCGCCGGAAAAAAACATATCTATCTAATTCTCTAAATTGAGAAAAGTTTAAAAAGAAAGTAAAAATTTATTATTTGCTTTTATTTATTGTATTAAGATAGAAGATTTGAAACTATTTACAATGTTTTTTCGCAAAGTGGAAGCACGCTGTAGTAATTTAATAAATATATTATGAATCTTTTAATTCTGGAGTTCTGAGTGAAAGTTATTGTTCTAGGTGGAGATGGTTTTTGCGGTTGGCCTTGTGCGGTGAATTTAGCAGAGCAAAATCATGATGTAATTATTGTCGACAATTTAAGTCGTAGAAAAATTGATATTGATCTAGAGGTAGAATCTTTAACTCCAATTTCTTCCATAACAGAACGACTTTCTGCATGGGAAGAGACTGGGGGAAAGCCTATGAGATTTCTTAACATGGATATCTCTAAGCAATATCAAAAATTACTCAATTTGCTCATTGATGAAAAACCAGATTCCGTGATCCATTTTGCAGAACAAAGAGCAGCGCCATACTCGATGAAATCGAGTTTTACCAAAAGATATACAGTAGATAATAATGTTAATGGCACCCACAACTTACTTGCTGCGATAGTAGAGAGTAATTTAGATATTCATGTTGTTCATTTAGGAACAATGGGAGTCTACGGATATGGATCACATAGAGGTGCAACAATTCCAGAAGGTTATCTAAAAGTTGAAGTTCCACAACCTGATGGAAGCCGCTTTGAAGAAGAAATATTACACCCTGCAAGCCCAGGTAGTGTCTACCATATGACTAAAACTTTAGATCAATTATTATTTCTTTACTACAACAAAAATGATCTTGTAAGGATCACTGATCTACATCAAGGAATTGTTTGGGGAACAAACACAGAAGCAACTTTAAAAGATCCTAGATTGACAAACCGATTTGACTATGACGGAGATTATGGAACTGTTTTAAACAGATTTCTAATGCAAGCTGCAATTGGATATCCATTAAGTGTTCATGGGACAGGAGGGCAAACAAGAGCATTTATACATATAAAAGACTCTGTAAAATGCGTACAACTTGCTCTTGAAAATCCTCCAAAATCTGGAGAAAGAGTCAAAATCTTTAATCAAATGACTGAGAGTCATCAAGTTGGAGAACTAGCTAAAAAAGTTGCTTCTCTAACCGGAGCTGATATCAATTATTTACCAAATCCAAGGAATGAAGCAGTAGAAAATGATCTAATTGTTGATAATAAATGCTTTATAGAATTAGGTTTAAACCCAACTACTCTTGATAATGGCTTATTAGAAGAAGTTGTTGAAGTTGCTAAAAAATACTCCAATAGATGTGATCTTAATCGCATACCTTGTGTTTCATCCTGGACAAAAAAACAAGCTGAGGCTATAAAGACTAATTAAAATTTTTGAAATAGTTACCTAAGAAAGTGAAAATTGCATTGTTTACTGAAACTTTTTTACCTAAAGTTGACGGCATAGTCACAAGACTGACTAAAACAATTGAATTTTTAATAAAAAATGGTGATGAAGTTATAATTTTTTGTCCAGAGGGGTGTCCAGAATCATATATGGGAGCAACTGTAGTGGGAGTTGCTGCAATGCCGTTACCCTTATACCCAGAATTGAAGCTTGGTTTACCAGGTCCTGCAGTCTCAGATAAGTTAGAAAAATTTAACCCAGATTTGATACATGTTGTTAATCCAGCTGTACTTGGCTTAGGTGGCATATGGTTGGCGAAAACTAATAATATTCCTTTAATTGCTAGCTACCATACTCATCTTCCGAAATATCTAGAACATTACGGTATGGGTATGCTAGAGCCACTTTTGTGGGAATTACTTAAAGCAGCTCATAATCAAGCCTTGTTAAATTTGTGTACTTCCACCGCTATGGTCAATGAATTAAAAGATAAAGGTATTCAAAGGACTGCTCTTTGGCAAAGAGGAGTAGATACTTACAGTTTCAGACCAGATTTAAGAAGTGAGAAAATGAGAGATAAATTATTTGGAAAATATAAAGACGCTAATTATTTATTGATTTATGTAGGAAGATTATCAGCAGAAAAACAAATTGAGAGAATTAAACCAGTCTTAGAAAGTATCCCTAATGCTTGTCTAGCACTTGTAGGTGACGGACCGTATAGAAACCAGCTTGAAAAAATCTTCGAAAATACCAAAACTAATTTCATAGGATATTTATCTGGTGATGAACTTGCTAGCGCCTATGCCTCTGGAGATATATTTTTATTTCCCTCTAGTACAGAAACACTTGGTTTAGTTTTACTCGAAGCAATGGCCGCAGGATGTCCAGTTATCGGAGCCAACAAGGGAGGGATTCCAGATATAATTAGTGATGGGATTAATGGTTGTTTATATGATCCAGATGAAAAAGATAATGGGGTACAAAGTTTGATTAAGGCAACAAAAAAAATTCTAGAGAATGAAGATAAAAGAGAAATTATGAGAAAAGAGGCACGAAACGAAGCAGAAAAATGGGATTGGAATCAAGCAACGTTACAACTTCAAAATTATTATTCAGATACGCTCAAAGAAATAGATTAAACCTAATATGAATTATGCTACATGTGGAGGCGTAGGATTACTATATGAACTTAAAGGAAGTATTAGAGTAGCTATATTTTGATTCTTTTCAGGCCTTTTTTTCTTTGAGAATTTTTTACCAAAAGGTACTCTTATTACATTAGTCCCCTCAATCGAACAAATATTTGAGTTATCTCCAGAAAAATGATTTACGAAATTTGGTAAGTTGACGTTTTTAACTGGCAGTTGCTTAACATTACCAGATTTAAAATCTTTAGTCATAGCTTCAAATACCCCAAAAAATTTGATGCTCGAATATTTTAATAAAAAAATTTAAAAAAATTCTATAAGAAAATATTAAATTTTTATTCAAATTGATAATAACTAAGTAAATACAGGGACGCTAGTCCTCTAGGCACATTTTTTTTCGTTTAAAGTCTCATCTTGATTTATATTGCAAGAACAAATTAAATTTCGATCGCCATATGCGTTATTGATCCTAGAAACTGAAGACCAAAACTTAATAGTTGTTGGAGTTTTATAAGGGAAAGAAGCCTTTTCTTTTGAATAAAGATATTGCCAATTATCAGCAATTAACTCTTTCAGCGTATGGGGAGCATTGCTTATTACATTATTATTTTTTAATTCATGATTATTTTCTATTTCACTGATTTCCTCTCCAATCAATAGCATAGCCTCACAAAATCTATCTAATTCTGCCAAACTTTCACTTTCAGTAGGCTCTATCATTATGGTTTCTGGAACAGGCCAACTAATAGTTGGGGCATGAAAACTATAATCAATTAATCGTTTAGCTAAATCATTGACACTCAATCCAGTTTTGGATTTTAAATCTCTAAAATCTAAAATACACTCATGTGCGACAAAATTATTTTTTCCTTTATAAAGAATCTTGAATTTATGTTTTAAGGAATGCGCAATATAGTTTGCAGATAAAATTGCGTGCGAAGTTGCTTTCCTTAACCCACTAAGACCTGCCATTTTTATATACATCCAACTTATTGGAAGAATACTTGCACTCCCATGCTTGGCAGAAGATACGAAATTAAAACTATTAGATAAATTATTATCCATTAAAGAATGAGTAGGAAGGTATGGGCTTAAAGTTTCTGATGCAGCAACTGGACCTACTCCTGGACCACCACCTCCATGTGGAATGCAGAATGTTTTATGTAAATTCAAATGACAAACATCAACGCCATAGTTTCCAGGTTTACATAATCCCACCTGAGCGTTCAAATTTGCTCCATCTAAGTAGACAAATCCTCCCACAGAATGAATTAAATCACATATCTTTCTGATTTGTAATTCAAAAACTCCATGAGTAGAGGGATAAGTCAACATAAGAGCCCCTATTTGGTTATCAAATTTCTTGACCTTGATTGACAAATCTTGATAATCAATATTTCCTTCGTCGTCACATTCAACCGTTAACACGTCAAAACCTGCCATAACTGCACTAGCAGGATTTGTTCCATGAGCACTTTTAGGAATTAAACATTTTTTTCTTAACAGTTCACCTTTTGATTCAAAATAAGAATTAATTGCCAATAAACCTGCAAACTCTCCTTGAGAACCTGCATTTGGTTGAAAAGAAACTGATTTTAAACCAACAATCTCACTTATCCATTTTTCTAGGTCAGATATAATTTTTGAATAGCCTTTAGTTTGATCTGGTGGGGAAAAAGGATGCATAGAAGATAAATTAGCCCAAGAGACTGGATTTAACTCTGCTGCAGAATTTAACTTCATGGTACAGCTTCCCAATGGCATCATCCCGTCTACCAAAGAAAAATCTTTTTCTGCAAGTCGGAATATATATCTCATTAATTCAGTTTCACTTTGGTAATTTGTGAATATATCTTGCTGCATCCATGCAGTGGATCTCAAAGCTAAACTTTCAAAATGAAATTCTTTATCAAATTTTATATGCTCTAAATTTTCTTCTTTTTCTATAAGGTTTGCTATGAAAGTCAAAATATCTTTTATTTCTTTTTCATTACTAAGCTCATCTAAAGAGATCCCAAAGCCAGTTGAATTTTCAATAGTTGATCCCAAAGGCAAAATTCTTAAGTTATAGCCATTTTTTAAAGCTTCATTATGGATCCTCTGGGAGTGTTCAGAATAAATATCAACACTATCAAATCTAATCCCATCAGGAATATCAAAACCTAAAGCAGCTAAACTTGATTCTAAATTTATTCTCAACTCAACTAATCTCTTAGCAATTTGCGTTAATCCAGAGGGTCCATGATAGATAGCATAAAAAGAAGAAATTATGGCTAACAAAGATTGAGCAGTACAAATATTACTAGTGGCCTTTTCCCTTCTAATATGTTGCTCTCTTGTTTGCAATGCTAGTCTTAGAGACTTTTCTCCATTTTTAGATAGAGTTTGCCCAACAATTCTTCCGGGTATCAGCCTTTTATATTTTTCGCTACAAGCAAAATATGCTGCATGGGGGCCACCAAAACCCATTGGAACACCAAATCTTTGCATACTCCCCACTGCTACATCAACACCAAATTCAGAAATTGGTTTAATCAAAACTTGTGCTAGTGGATCAATACATGCCGTAACAATAATTTCTGATCTATGTGCTTGGGATATTAAGAATGTGGGATCATATAATTCCCCATTTTTACCAGGTAATTGCAACAACATTCCAAAAACATCATCATGATTAGGAAGAGTGCTTTGAGTAAAGCGTTTTAAGTATATTCCCAAAGGTTTTGCTCTGGTTTGTAGAACATTAAAAGTATGATCAAAAACATTTGATTCCACTAAGTACACTTTTGAAGATTTATTTTTTCTTGCGGAAAAACTCATGGCCATAGCTTCTGCAGCAGCAGTGCCCTCATCCAACAAAGATGCATTGGCAACAGGGAATCCTGTTAGTTCACAAACAATTGTCTGAAAATTAAATAGAGCTTCTAATCTTCCTTGTGCAATTTCTGCTTGATATGGAGTATAAGACGTGTACCACCTTGGATTTTCAAGAACATGTCTTTGGATTACTTTAGGCATGTGATTGTCATAATAACCAAGGCCTATAAGTGATCTAATTTTAGTATTTTTATTCGCAATCTCTTCTAATTCATTTAAAGCCTCAATTTCTGAACAACCTTGGGGCAATATTTCTGACGATTTATCTTTAATCTGGATATCTTCAGGAATAACTTGATTTATAAATTGATCAATATTATTAAAACCAAGCTTGTTCAGCATAATTCTTTCTTCATTATCTCCTAACCCAAGATGCCTGTCTATAAACAAATCAGACCTAAATTTGGATATCATATAAAAATAGTTTTCTTTAAAATAGCTCTTTTTAAAAAGTTTGCCTTATTTTGGTACAACCTTTGATTGATATTCCTCAGAAGTCATCAAATCAACAATTGATGCTTTTGATTCTGGTTTCAAAATGACTAACCAACCGTCTCCAATTGGATCATTCTGTAAAACCTCAGGGTTCTCAATAACACTTTCATTTACAGATACTATTTCCCCTGAAAAAGGCAGATAGACTTCCTCAACAGCCTTAACTGATTCTATTGTTCCAAAAGTCTCGCCTTTCTCTAAAGTCGCTCCTTCATCAGCTAATTCAACAAAAACAATATCTCCTAATTGATCTATAGCGAATTCACTAACTCCAATTTTTAATAATCCATTTTCTTCCAAGACATATTCATGAGTATCAGCATAGTTGAGGTTGTCTGGAAACTTGTAAGACATGATTAAGTAGATAAAGGAAGTAGAGAATCCTTTGAAATTAATTTATCCTCTAATAGTTCAGATAATAATCGAATTAATGCAATTTTGATGTGAGCTATGTGAGAACCACCTTGAACAAAAATATTGTAAGGATCTCTTAGAGGGGCATCAGCAGAAAATTCACTTGTACTACCTTCAATAAAGGTACCTCCTGCCATTAATAATTTTGAATCATATCCATCCATTGATGATGGAACAACATTCAGAAAAGAATCTACTGGTGAAGAATTTTGAAAAGATTGACAAACTTTTTGTACCAAATCAGGATTATTCAATCTTACTGACTGAATAAGATCAGATCTATAAGTTGCTGGCTCTGGTAAAACCTTAAATCCCAAATTTTTAAAGACTGCTGCAACCATATCAGCACCTTTTAGTGATTCGTGAACAATTTGTGGTGCTAGAAACAACCCCTGCAAAATTAATCTTCCTAGTCCAAAATTTATTCCTGCAGAAGAACCAATGCCTGGTGAGGTTAATCTAGAACATGCCATCTCAACCAACTCTGCATCTCCTGCAACGTACCCACCAGTAGGAACTATTGTTCCTCCCAAATTTTTAATCAATGATCCAGCAATTATATTTGCCCCTCTAGAAATTGGTTCACTATCTTCAACAAGCTCCCCATAACAGTTATCAACAAAACATATACAGTTAGGATCAAGAGAATGAATAAGACTACAAATTTTCTCTATCTGATGATTCGTAAGAGACTTTCTCCAACTATATCCACAACTTTTTTGTATGAATACTAATTTGCATGAATTTTCTTTAAAAAAATGAACAATTTTTTCTTCAAAAGAATCAAAATTCTCGCAGATATTTACTTGCTTATATTCAATGTCAAAATCTTTAAGTGATCCTTTTCCTCCTCCCCTTATTCCTATGACTTCTTCTAACGTGTCATATGGTTGTCCTGTGAGAGATAACATTACATCTCCAGGTCGAAGAATTCCAAATAAGACAGAACTTATTGCATGGGTTCCACTTACAAATTGCATCCTCACAGCAGCCTTTTCAGCAAGAAACAATCTTGCAAAAACCGCATCAATTTTTTCTCTAGATATATCATCATGACCACTACCAGAAGATTGATTGAAATGACTAGTAGAAACTTTTTCTTCCTTAAAAATTGTCAAAATATTTTCTAATTTCTGGAAAACCTGATTGGACCTTTCTTGAAAAACTTTACTTAAACTCTCTTCGACAGAAAGAACAGCGTTTTCAGCAAGTTTTAAGTTATCATCAAGAGTCATTTATTATTAAAATTAATGTTATTTTTCAGAAGCTAAATTTCTTAATTCTGCGAGGAAAGCATTAGGTCCCCTGCCATTAAAATAAGCAAGTTTTTTGGAAGCCTCATATAAATCAAGAAGTTCTCCATCTAATTCTTCTGCCGTATAATCTCTAATTCCTGCAATTACCTCAGCAAAACGTTCTCTACGGGCAGATTTATTGACAGCATAGGCTTCCATTACCTGCATTTTACATGATCTCCAAGCCTTATTCTGACAAAAATGAACTGAAAGAGCATCACTTAAAGCAGAAGCTTCTTCATCTTCTATGTACCAGTCAAAAGATGAAGGTAAAGGTTTTAATCCTGAAAATATCTCGAATAACTCCCCTGCCGATAATGGATTACCAGCATCATTTTTTAAGGGTAATGCAGACTCTTCCAAAGATTTCCATAACTCTGGGTAATCACTTTCAAAACGATCCCTGATATTTTCTATACCTTGATCAAGAATCGTATTAACTTGAGCCAAAGCAAGAAAAACTTCAGGACCTGGCGAAGATAACTTACCATTCCTAAGATTAGAAATTTGCGAATTATGAACTTTACCTAAATCAAGAACTTCGGCAAGTAATGGCAATACTCTGTGAGACCATCCATTTCTTTCATGCCAGAGGTGTATCAAATGAGCCATAGCCCTTCGACCTCTAGATAATTTATCGCGATATCCGAGACTCACAGATAATTAAACTTATCAATAGTATAGTATGATAATATTACATATCGGTAATTTTGAAAATAGTATTTCAATATCATGAATTCAGTAATTTTCCAAGAAACAGCAAAATTAAAAAAACCTGTTCCAGCTGAAAAAGTTATAGAACTCTCAGAAAAATTACTGGAACCTTCCAGTCATTCAAAAAGATATCCTCCAAGACTACATAAAACGTGGGGAACAATAGTTTTTATGGTTACAATTCATATTCTTTCTCTTGTAGCTATACAACCAAAATTTTGGAGTCTCCCTGCAGTCACTTCATTATTATTTTTTTACTGGGTAACTGCTTGTTTAGGAGTCACCCTTGGATATCACAGATTGTTATCACACAGATCGTTCGTTGTACCAAGATGGTTAGAAAGATTTTTTGCTACCTGTGGAGCCATAAGCTGCCAGCATGGGCCAATAGATTGGGTAGGTTTACATAGGCATCACCACTCTTTTTCAGATACTGAAGTAGATCATCACAATAGTAAAAAGGGGTTTTGGTGGAGTCATATGGGTTGGATGTTTAAAGACGTTGAAGCACTAAAAGCTGTTCCAAAACTAAGTGCAGATTTAATCAAGGATCCATACTATAGATTTCTAAATAAATACTTTTTATTCTTACAAATTCCTATTGGACTTTCTTTGTTCGCAATAGGTCAAAAATTAGGAGTTGGAGGATGGGCTTTAGTCCTTTGGGGAATTCCATTGAGGCTTGTGGTTGTTTATCACATAACTTGGCTAGTAAACTCCGCGACGCATTGTTGGGGTAAGGCACCATTTGAAAGTGGTGATTCATCTAAAAACAATGCGTGGGTTGCTGCATTAACATTTGGAGAAGGTTGGCATAATAATCATCACGCATTTCCCAATTCGGCAAAACAAGGATTATTTAGAGGTCAGATAGATCTAACATGGGAACATATTAAGATTCTTGCGAAATTTGGTCTTGCAAAAAAAGTAAAGTTACCCTCTAGGTCTTATTATTAAATATATTGTTCAATATTCTCATGGCTAAAAGAGTTCAAGTCGCATTAACTGAATCAATCGTATCACTAGGTAAAGAAGGAGATCTAGTTGAAGTAGCACCTGGATATGCAAGAAATTATCTATTACCTTACGGCAAGGCAATGAATGTAACTCCAGCGGTCCTTAAACAAATTGAAAGAAAGAAAGAAAAAGAAAAAATCGCTGCTGACAATTTAAAGCAAGAAGCTTTAGATTTCCAAACTGCATTATCTACAATAGGTAGGTTCACTATCAAAAAACAGGTTGGAGAAGATGGTGTCCTTTTTGGAACGGTTACCAATGGGGACGTTGCTGAAGCAATAGAAGCAGCAACTAAAAAAGAAATTGATAGAAGAAACATCACAGTCCCTGATATTCATAATTTAGGTTCCTTTACTGCAAAAATAAAATTACATCCAGAAGTAAATGCAGAAGTAAATATTGAAGTAACAAGTTAATCAATTTGTTGCATTATTTTGAAAAGTAGCCAGAGTATATATCTAAGCAATTAAAGATATGGTTTCCGTACCTTTTCCAAATAATGGGCAAAATAAAAATTTTAAAAAAGATTTTAATAATGAAAATGCTGGATTAGTTCCTCCTCAAAACGTTCAAGCAGAGGAAGCAGTTCTAGGTGGCATACTGCTTGATCCAGACGCTATCGGAAGAATTGCAGACTTAATTAAACCTGAAGCTTTTTATATAAATGCGCATCAAGAGATTTACAGAACAGCATTAATGTTGCATACCCAGGGTAAACCAACTGATTTAACATCCATGAGTGCTTGGTTAGCAGATAATGGATCACTAGAAAAAATTGGAGGGAACAGCAAACTAGTAGAACTAGTTGAAAATGTTTCCTCTACAGCTTCCATAGAACAAGTTGCTAATTTAATTAACGACAAATTCATGAGAAGGCAACTTATCAGATCTGGAAATGAGGTGGTTCAACTAGGTTTTGATCAGACTCAAGATACTAATGAAGTTCTAGATAAAGCGGAGCAAAAAATATTTGAAATCAGTCAAGAAAAACCTTCAAAAGGTCTGACTCAAGCAGCTGAAATCCTTACAAGTACTTTCAATGAAATAGAGTCGAGATCATTAGGTACTTCAGTAGCTGGAATTCCTGTAAATTTTTACGACCTTGATGCGATGACTCAGGGTTTTCAAAGAAGTGATTTAATAATTGTTGCCGGAAGACCTTCAATGGGGAAAACTTCGATAGTTCTTAACCTAGCTAAGAATGTTGCTCAATCTCAAGATTTACCTGTGTGCGTATTTAGCCTTGAAATGAGTAAGGAACAGTTGACATATAGATTACTCTCAATGGAAGTTGGAATAGAGAGTGGCAGGCTAAGAACTGGAAGATTACAGCAAGATGAATGGCCTTTACTTGGAGAAGGCATCAATTCATTAGGTCAATTACCAATATTTATAGATGACAAACCGAATTTAAGTGTTTTAGAGATGAGATCTCTATGCAGAAGATTAATAGCTGAACAAAAAAAAGAACTTGGATTAATCGTGATTGATTACCTCCAGTTGATGGAAGGATCAACCCCTGATAATAGAGTGCAAGAACTTTCACGAATAACAAGAGGTCTTAAAAGCATGGCCAGAGAATTAAAAGTACCAGTAGTAGCTTTATCTCAGCTTAGTAGAGGGGTAGAATCTAGAACAAATAAAAGGCCAATGTTAAGCGATCTAAGAGAATCAGGATCTATTGAACAAGACGCAGATTTAGTATTAATGATTTATAGAGATGAATACTATAATCCAGAGAGTGAAGATAGAGGAATTACAGAAATCATTGTCACTAAACATAGAAATGGACCCGTAGGAACTGTTAAATTATTATTTGAACCTCAATTTACGAGATTTAGGAATTTAGCTAATTAAATCGATCCTAAAATGCAAAATCATCACTCAATAAATGAATCTTTTGACATCATCGTTATTGGAGGAGGACATGCAGGATGTGAAGCAGCTATAACGACAGCAAAATTAGGATTTTCTACAGCCTTAATTACAATCAATTTAGATAGGATTGCCTGGCAACCTTGTAATCCTGCAGTTGGCGGGCCAGCAAAAAGTCAGTTGGTACATGAAGTTGATGCATTAGGTGGAATTATTGGTCAATTGGCTGATGAGACAGCTATACAAAAAAGAATATTAAATGCAAGTAGAGGTCCAGCGGTATGGGCATTAAGAGCTCAAACAGATAAAAGAGAATACTCAAAAAAGATGATTGAAATACTACAAAATACAGATAATTTATCTTTAAAAGAAGCAATGATTACTGAACTGGATATTGCAAAAACTGAAGAAATTGGATTGAACTCAAAAAAAATTGTTAAAAAAAGGATAAAGGGTGTAAGGACTTTCTTTGGTAGTTATTATTCGGCAAGATCAGTTATCATAACAGCCGGTACATTCTTAGAAGGAAGAATATGGATAGGAAATAAATCAATGTCAGCTGGTAGATCGGGCGAACAAGCAGCAAAAGGTCTTACTCAAAATTTGCACGAAATTGGTATCAAAACAGAACGTTTAAAAACCGGAACTCCAGCAAGAGTTGATAAAAGAAGTATCATTTTTGATGAATTAGATATTCAACCAAGTACTGCAGCAGATAAATATTTTTCGTTTGACCCAGACATAAACAATAATATGCCCCAAGTTAGTTGTCACATCACAAGAACAACTACCAAAACGCATCAACTAATTCGAGACAATTTACATTTAACGCCCATTTACGGCGGTTTTATTGATAGTAAGGGGCCAAGATATTGTCCATCAATTGAAGATAAAATCGTTAAATTTGCTGATAAAGAATCACATCAAATTTTCTTAGAACCAGAAGGAATTAATACTCCTGAAATATATGTACAAGGATTTTCTACAGGTTTACCCGAAAATATTCAGTTAGAACTTTTAAGAACCTTACCTGGATTAAGTGAATGTAAAATGTTGCGACCAGCATATGCTGTAGAGTATGACTATATACCTGCAACACAGCTCCAAACATCACTCGAAACGAAAGAAATTGAATATTTATTTAGCGCCGGACAAATTAATGGTACTACTGGTTATGAAGAAGCAGCAGCACAAGGATTAGTTGCAGGAGTCAATGCGACAAGAAAACTAAACAAAAAAGATCCAATAATCTTCACTAGAGAAAGCAGTTATATAGGAACAATGATCAATGATTTAATTACCAAAGATCTAAAAGAACCATACAGAGTTCTCACTAGTAGGAGTGAATATAGGTTAACTCTTAGAGGAGATAATGCGGATAGGAGATTAACACCATTAGGTTATCAAATAGGACTAATTAATGAGAAAAGATGGTCGGCCTATCAAGAAAAAATGAAATTCCTCGAGGAAGAGAAACTTAGATTAAATAACACTCGTTTAAAAAACACCGATGAAATATCAAAAAAAATAGAATTAAAAACGGGATCAAAGATTAAAGGCTCAACAAGTTTGAAAGAACTCTTAAAAAGACCAAACTTTCATTATTCAGATCTAATTAAATATAATTTGACTGAAAAAAATCTAGGCTCTTCAATACAGGAAGGTGTTGAAATAGATATTAAATACGAGGGTTACCTTAAAAGGCAAAAAAACAACATTGAACAAATAAATCGTCAAAGCTGTAAATCTCTGCCTCAAGAAATAAATTATGAAAAAATAGATACATTATCTTTAGAAGCTAGAGAAAATTTGAATAAGATAAAGCCAAAAAATTTTGGTGATGCCTCAAAAATTCCTGGAGTAAGCAAAGCTGATTTAACTGCATTACTTGTTTGGCTAAAAATAAAAGAAATAAAAAAAGAAAAGGCAAATATTTTTGTCGAAAAAAAGTTATCATCTTAAAAGCATTCCGTCTGAGCACTGAATAATAAACTTTTTAACTCACCAAATATTTTATGGGAAGAAAAAGCCTCTACTTTTTTAGTGAAAAATTCACTACCAAAAATATCTGGTCCATGGAAATTAATGTTGCTTGGGGATGGAAGTCCAACTAGACATTTACAGCTTTTAACTAACCAAGAGACAAAAATTAAGTTAATTTCAATGCGAGTTGATCCTCTATTCATTGAAGAAGGTCCTAAAGAATTAAATCAATTAAATGGCCCTTTAATTAGAAGACAAGTATGGATTAAAAACAATAATAAAAACCTAGCATGGGCTGAAAGTTGGTGGAATGAAAAACAAGTTAATGAAAATTTAAAAGCCAAAGAAGAACCAATTTGGAAGAATTTGACACAAGATAGATCAGAGTTGTTTAGAGAAGTTGACCAAATTTCACTTGTTAATTCAAATTGGTTAGAGGATAAATTTTGTTTTAAAGGTCCATTCTGGTCAAGAAATTATAGATTTTTTCGAGACAAAAAGCCCCTAACAATTATTAGAGAAGTATTCAATCCACATTTAGAAAGTTTATTAGGATATTCAGGAATTAAAGAATTTACGAAACTATACTCTTCTTCTTCTTGATCTAGGAAGATTTCTTGATTTTGATTGAACTTGTTGGTTTGATTGAACTCTCGAAGTATTATTCTCTTTTTCTGAAGCTCTTTGCCATCTTTCAACTTTGAAATCCATTTCATCTGGCCAATCTTCGTCCTTACTCTCTCTAACATAAGGTAATTTTTTTTGCTCAGTTGAATGTATATTTTTTGGTTGCCTTAAAGATATTGCTTCTAAAGGTTTTTTTGAGTGCTGTTTAGCAGATTCATAAGAATTTGATTCTCTAGAAAATGTCTTAATATCACTGTTATCATCGTAAAAATTCTCATCATTCCAATCATCATTATCTTCATCAAAAAATAAATCTACTTTTTCAGATACCCATCTTCCTACTTTTTTCACACTCTTACTTGTTATTCCTTGAAAATCTGAATTCCTTCTTTTTCCTGGTCTTGCACCAGATACTCCATCAACAAATTGTCTTCCAGTTTCAAAAATTTTATCAACCTGTTTATCAACAA
>QCCN01000010.1 GCA_003278925.1 Prochlorococcus sp. AG-347-L17 | reverse complement strand
TAAATTTCCCTTAAATAATTTAAATCACCACGTTTGTGGTGATTTTTTTTGTTTAATTTTAATGTTCTAAATTAAGTTAAAATTGTGTAATTATTATTAGATATAAATGTCAGATATAAAACAATTAATTTCTATTATCGTCCCTGTTTTCAATGAAAGCGAGAGTATTGGTCTTTTATTGGATGAAGTTATAAATGTAATGTCATCTCATAAATTTAATTTTGAAATGATTGTTGTAAATGATGGTTCTAAAGATAATACTCATCAAGTATTAAAGGAACTAACTCTCAGAATTAAAGAATTGTCAGTAATTTCTCTTCGCAAAAATTATGGTCAAACTGCAGCAATGTCAGCTGGCTTTGATAATTGTAAGGGCGATATTGTTATTACTTTGGATGGTGATTTACAGAATGATCCAAATGATATTCCTTTATTAATTTCAGAGATTAATAATGGTTTTGATTTGGTTTGTGGTTGGAGGTTTGATAGAAAAGATAAATTAATTAATAGAAAGATACCATCAAAAATAGCGAATAAGTTAATAGCTCACGTAACAGGTTTGAAGTTGCATGACTATGGATGCTCATTAAAAGCGTTTAAGAAAGAAATAATAGAAGATATAAAGTTATATGGCGAACTTCACAGGTTTTTGCCCGTTTTAGCAAATATTGAAGGTGCAAGAATCAAAGAAATTAAAGTAAATCATAGGAGCAGGCAATATGGATCTAGTAAATATGGAATTGATAGAACTTTTAGAGTTTTAATGGATTTACTAACTGTTTGGTTTATGACTAAATTTTTAACAAGACCGATGTATGGATTTGGTTTTGTTGGAATTATAAGTATTTTCTTTAGCCTTGCGATAAGTTCTTATTTGATAGTTTTAAAAATAATGGGTGAGGATATTGGAAATCGTCCGTTGCTGATGTTTGCATTAATATTAGGAATTGCTGGTGTTCAATTATTTAGCTTTGGATTGTTGAGTGAACTTTTAATTAGGACATATCATGAAAGTCAAAGTCGTCCAATTTACAGAATTAGATCAATAAACAGTGCTAAGCAAAATTGATTGTTTACTTGAACTGTCTTATTAATAAAGCTGAAATTTCAACGACTTCAGGAGAAATATCTCTTAAGCCTTTTCGTAAAATTGGTAATGTTGATTTATCAGCCAATTCTTCCGCAATTTTTAATGCCTTTAATTTATTATCCGTATCACCCTGAAAAAGACTAATCATTTTATTTCTTTGAGAATTTTTATAAAATATTGAGTACTTTTTTTCTTCGTGATTGTATAAATAACTATTTTTTTTAGATAGAAATTTATTATTACTTTTTTTATTTTTCTTTAATTTAATAGAATTTAAATTGCTTTGATTTATTAAATTTTTAAAGCTTCTTTTTTTAAAAACTAGAAGTAATATTCCTATAAAAATAATAAGTAAAATTGTGAAAAAATTTAACATGTAAAAAGTTAATAATTTTTATATCATCCAGTAATAAAATTAACATTATTTCGCTTATCAATACTAAAGTGTTTAAAGATGTTTAAAGAACTATGCCATCTGATTTACCAAGTCTTTTACCCTCAATTTTTGTTCCATTAATTGGTATAGCAATGCCTGCTGTTTTTATCGTATTGATTGGAAGATTAATTACAGCAACTGAATAAATTATCAAACACTAAACTATTAAAAAAATGAGCGACTTTCAAAAATCATTCTCTGAATCAACAAGTTCTATTAAGTTTGATGAGAAATACATAGATACTTCTGTACAACCAAATGATATTGGCGTAGCAGAACAATGGGCAGTAAAAACAGTTGCTGATCCTTTCGTTGGTAATTTAGCTACTCCAGTTAATAGTGGTTATTTTACAAAAGCCTTTATAAATAATTTACCTTTTTACAGAGAAGGTATTTCCCCTAATTTTAGAGGTTTAGAAACTGGAGCAGCTTTTGGATATCTTCTATACGGACCTTTTACCATGACTGGCCCATTAAGAAATTCTGAATTTGCTCTAACAGCTGGACTTCTCGCTACTATTGGAGCTGTTCATATTTTGACAGCACTTTTTGTGCTATACAATGCACCTGGTAAAGCACCTAATGTTCAACCTCCAGATGCGACTGTTAATAATCCGCCAAAGGACTTATTTACAAGAGCTGGTTGGGCTGATTTTACAAGTGGATTTTGGTTAGGAGGATGTGGAGGAGCTGTTTTTGCTTGGTTACTTGTTGGGACATTACACTTAGATACCATAATGCCAATCATTAAAAATATTTGGACTGCTGGTTAATTTCTAAATAAAAGAATAAGTAATATTTTAATTTAATTTAAAGTTGAGCTATAAATTAACGTATAGTACGGTCCCATCTATAATTTCTAACTACTCTTCCTGCCGAAATAAGTTTAGATTTATAATGCAATGAGATTTTATCATTAGACTTTTTTAGGGTATCTAATCCTATTCCATTTCTGCCAAAATCTACTCCAGAGCTATGGTAATAGAATCCGTCTCCTTTGTAGATTCCAATATGATCACATTTTTCTTCATTTCCAAAAAATAAAAGATCGCCAGGTCGTAGAGCCGCATACGATTTTTTGTAATAAAAAAGGTGCTTACAAAAACTTTTTATTTGAAAAGAGTCTCGAGGTATAAAAATTTGATGCTTTAAAAAAGCAGTCTGAATTAATCCAGAACAATCAAAATTGGGTCCTAATGTACCTCCCCAAAGATATTCATTATTTAACTCAGATTGATCCTTGATCCATTTTAAAATTGAGTTAACTTTATCTTCTATAAAGAAGTGTTCATTTTCTAAACTGTTATTTTTTTTGAATTCGTATTTCTCAATAATTAATCCATCTAAATTTATCCAACAGACGTAACCATCTTCATATAGTTGAACTAGTATTCTTGAATATTTATGGTTGTTTTGATAAATATTTGGATAAATAAGCCTAAAAATTCTATTTTTAAATATTTCAGTAACTAATTTATCTTCCGTTTCATTTTGATATCCCGAAATATTAACTTTTAATTGCCACCAAATAGTTTTTGAAAAATTAGTTTGTTTAAATAGTGAGATAGGATTTTTATAAATTTCCATTCAATGTCTTTTTACTATTTAAGTCAGGAGATGAGTCTAGCCTTAAATGATATTTTAAGGAGAGTATGCTCTCATGATAAAGATTTTTCAAGAGAAGATATTTCGATAACTTGGATTAATTATAAAAGTGAAAATAAAAATGTATTTAAAGGTTTTGGAACTGGCATTAATAACAAAAAAATGGTTTACCCTGCCAGCATAGTCAAGTTAGTTTATGGCCTTGCTGCATTTTATTGGATTAAAAAAGGAAGTTTATTATTATCAGATGAAATTATTGATGCTGTAGGGAAAATGTTGTCTTTCTCTAGTAATAATGCAACAAGCTTTTTAATTGATTTACTTACTGGAACAACAAGTGGACCTCGTATTGAAGGCGAATTATGGGAAAATTGGAAATACCAAAGAAGTATAATAAATGATTGGTTACATGATTTAAATTGGGAAGAATTGGTTGGTATAAATTGCTGTCAGAAGACTTGGGATGATGGACCATTTGGTCGTGAGAAAGAATTTTATGGATATGATAATAAAAATAGAAACGCTATGAACTCTGACTCAGCTGCAAGGGTTTTGGAGGAAATTATGATTCATATTGATTATCAAGATAATAATTTAAATTTGCGAAGTTTTTTAAAAAGAAATTTAAATAAAGTTGTTCTTAAAAACGATTCTCTTAATCAAATAGATGGTTTTTTGGGTGAAGGATTACCAGAAAGCATTAATCTTTGGAGTAAAGCAGGCTTAATGTCTGAAGTTAGGCATGATTCTGCTTGGTGGATTAATAATCAATCTCTACAAACTTTATTAGTAGTTTTTTGTAATGGAGAAAAATATTCCAAAGATTCTTCCCTTTTACCGTTCATAGCAAAAGAAGTATACGATTTTAATAAGAGATATACTATTGAGGACTAAAGTGAATCTTCTAAGAAATTAGAATCTAATTTGTCAGTATAGGCTTCATAAGGCAACATCATTACTTCTTCAAAATCTAAATCATTCATAATCCATTCTCTATATTCAGCTAATAAACTTTTTCTATCTTCATTATCTAATTCATAAATACGCAACGCGGTATCTTTAAAATTTTCTTTAATTAAATTTTCAATTTCTTTCCTCTTCATTTTATGTTAGTTCTCCTTCCAAAATTACTCTTCTTATTGTTGATAACGCAATTCCTGTTTGTGATCTGATTGATCGATAAGAATATCCTTCATTACGCAATCTGATGACTAAAGATTCTTTTAGAGGACTTATTTTGGGCCTTCCTCCCAAATTATTTCCAGATAATTTTCTGCGTAATAGTTGTTCTTTTTTTCTTTCACCTAAACTTTTGTCTTCTAAATTATCTAATTCATATAAAACCTTAAAAATTGAAGAATTTGCAATAGAAGATTCATTAGCAGCAAAAAAACCAGTCAAAGTTCGCAATTGAATATCCTTATTAATAAGTTTATTTATTGTTATCAAACATTCTTTTTTATTTTTAAATGCTCGATCAAGCTGAGTTATTATTAATTGATCGCCTTTTGATAAGGAATTTATAGCTTTATTGAGTTGGGGTTTGATTTCTTCATCTAAACTTATAAATTCAGAGAACACTAGAGTGCAACCCTCTTCCTTTAAAATTTTTATTTGCTCTTCTAAATATTCATATTCGTTATCAGTAGCTCTAGCATAACCTATTGCTTTAGAGTTTTTACTTTTTTCCGATAATAAAATACGTTTTCTTTTGAATTTAAAAGTCAATGTTTTATTACGTATATTTTTTACTGTATCAAAAAATAATTTTAAAAACACTTTTTAGTACAAATTAAAGCAATTGTAATCATCTATGTAGAAATATTTTTTTAAATAGTACGTTCTGATATCTGTATTAAAAATAACGTTATGAAATCTGATTCAATTTTAGTTAATGAAACAAGAACGTGGTGTAACTAGTAAATTTAATTAAAATTTTTCTAAATCCCAGAAGGATTAGTTGAATTCATTTATTTATTTACTTCTGTTGAATGAGCTTCGTCTTTGAAATTATAAATAGTTAATTCATCTTGTTTTTAGTAAAATAAAATTACAGGTCAAGAAGATTTAATGTGACTAATAATCCTAATAGTTTAATTTCAAAACCTGAATGGTTAAGGGTCAAAGCTCCACAAGTTGAGCGAATTGGTAATACTGCAAATTTATTAAATGATTTAAATCTCAATACAGTATGTCAAGAAGCAAGCTGTCCAAATATAGGCGAATGTTTTGCTAGTGGAACTGCAACTTTCCTCATAATGGGCCCTGGTTGTACTAGGGCATGTCCATATTGCGATATTGATTTTGATAGATCTAAGAGAGACTTAGACCCAACTGAACCATATCGTTTAGCCGAAGCTGTTTTTAGAATGAAGCTTAAGCATGTTGTAATCACATCAGTTAATAGAGACGATCTTGATGATGGTGGCGCATCTCAATTTTTTCAATGTGTTCATCAAATAAGAGAAAAATCTCCTGAAACTACTATTGAGCTTCTAATACCTGATCTTTGTGGCAACTGGAAAGCGCTTGAAAAAGTTCTTGATTCAAATCCAAATGTTTTAAACCACAATATTGAGACTGTGTCTTCGCTATATAAAAAAGTAAGACCTCAAGGCAAATATGAAAGAACTCTTGAGTTGCTTAAAAGAACCAGAGACTATTCTCCCAAAATTTATACAAAGTCAGGCTTTATGCTTGGTTTAGGGGAAAAAGACGAGGAGGTCTTAAGTCTGCTTAAGGATTTAAAAAGTAATTTCGTTGATATTGTTACTATTGGCCAATATTTATCTCCTGGCCCTAATCATTTACCTGTTAAAAGATTTGTAAGTCCTTCAAAATTTAACTACTTTAAAGTGTTCGGAGAAAAAGATTTAAACTTCATGCAAGTAGTTAGTTCTCCTTTAACTCGTAGTAGCTACCATGCTGAAGAGATTCAAAAACTTATGAATAAGTATCCAAGATAGTTATATTCATTTATTTGGATCAACCCACTCATTTAATTTCCATTCAACTAGATCATTTTTAATCATTGGGTCATTCTTTATTATTTTTAGTGCATTGCTATAGTTATTCATCTCAAGAATAAGTAATCCGCCGTCACCTGGCCTATTTAACTCATCTACTAAAAAGCCACTTTTTATATTAATTCCCTCTGTTTTTAATTTTTTTACCCAATCAATATGTTCGTTAATTATTTTTCGTTTTAAATCATTATTAATTAAGTATTCTTTTTTTATAATTTCAGTTTTTACAAAGAAAGGCATTTACATTTTTTTTATACCAAGCATCTCTTCTTCGCTTGGGGGAACTATTAATTTGAAAGTACTTTTGTAATAAGACCAATTTTCAATAATTTTGGCAGCCTTTAAGCTATTTGTTTTTTCTCGATATTCTCTAATAATTTCCAATAAGATGTCTTCCTGCTTTGATGAAGTTATTTTATGAATGCTAACTATTTCCTTGTTAACTTTATTACTTAAATCATTCTTCTCATCGATTATAAAAGCTATTCCACCAGTCATGCCCGCACCAATATTCCTTCCTGTGGAACCTAAAATAACTACTTTCCCACCAGTCATGTATTCACAACAATGATCACCTGCTCCTTCTGTTACCGCTGTAGCACCACTATTTCTTACAGCAAATCTTTCTCCCGATTTTCCTAATGCAAATAATTTCCCACCAGTTGCCCCATAAAGACAGGTGTTTCCTAAAATGACTTGTTCGGAGGAGATTTCATTTATTTTTGGTGGAATAATTGTGAGTATGCCTCCATTCATTCCTTTACAAACATAATCATTAGCTTCTCCGATTAATTGAACATTCATTCCCTTCAATAAAAAGGCACCAAAGCTTTGTCCTGCATATCCTTTGAAATTTAAGTTGAGTTTGCCATTGAAGCCAGTGTTGCCGTGAAGTTCTGCGATTTCGCCTGATATTTTCGCACAAACACTTCTATCTGTATTTTTTATCTCAATTTCTTTGCTTAATATTTCGTGATTTTTAATTGAATCTATAAATTCAGTATCAGACAAAAACTCGTCTTCTAATACAGAACCATTACTATGGGCAGTTTTTGAATGTTTTAACCATGATCTATCAGGGGTTGAGTGATTATTTACTAAAGAAGAAAGATCAATATTGGAAGTTTTTGGAAGATCGATATTTCTTGCAGAAAGAAATTCTTGATTACCAATAAGTTCTTCCATATTAGAAACACCGATACTACTCATTATCTGTCTTACTTCTTCAGCAATATACAAGAAAAAATTGACAACATTTTCTGGAATACCTTTAAATCTTTTTCTTAATTCTTCTTTTTGAGTAGCAACTCCAACAGGACACTTGTTTGTATGACAAACCCTAGCCATTATGCATCCTTCAGCAATCATCGCTACTGAACCAAAACCATATTCTTCAGCACCTAGTAAAGCTGCAATAACTACGTCCCAGCCTGTTTTGAGACCTCCATCAGTTCTCAAAATTACTCTTTCGCGTAAGTTATTCTCTAAGAGAGATTTATGAACCTCAGCTACACCTAGTTCCCATGGTAAACCTGCATGTTTAATAGAACTCAAGGGTGAAGCACCTGTACCTCCATCATGACCTGATATTTGAATTACATCTGCATTAGCTTTGCTTACTCCAGCAGCAATAGTGCCAATACCAATTTCAGAAACCAGTTTAACGCTTACTTTCGCTTTTGGATGAACTTGGTGTAAGTCGTGGATAAGTTGAGCTAAATCTTCAATTGAATAAATATCATGATGCGGGGGAGGAGATATTAAAGCTACTCCAGGTTTACTATTTCTTAGTTTTGCGATGTAAGAATCAACTTTTGGACCAGGTAATTGTCCCCCCTCTCCGGGTTTTGCTCCTTGAGCCATTTTAATTTCGAGTTGTTTACCACTTCTTAGATATTCAGGTGTAACTCCAAATCTTCCTGATGCTATTTGTTTAATAGCTGAGCATGCGGTGTCTCCATTCTCTAAGCCTTTAATAAATGGCAACGTCGCTGACTGAGTATTTTCATCAATATCATTTAAAACATTAAAACGAGCTGGATCTTCTCCCCCTTCTCCACTATTACTTTTTCCTCCAATTCTGTTCATTGCAACTGCTAAAACTTCATGCGCTTCTCTTGATAAAGCACCTAAACTCATTCCTCCAGTACAGAATCTTTTGCAAATTGATTCAACACTTTCAACTTCCTCTAATGGAATACTTTTTCTTTTTGAATTAATTGTTAGTAAATCTCTAAGAGATGTTGTCGGTCTATTACTAATAAGTTTTTTGTAAGTTTCAAAATGATCGTATCCTGGCCCTTGTTTTACCGCTGAATGTAAAACTTTGGACATCTCTGGATTATTTGAATGATATTCTCCATTATTTCTAAATTGTACAAATCCTAAAAATTCTAATTTCTTTAAATCGATCTCTGGATAGGCTTTCGTATGTATTGAAAGTGTTTCATTAGTTAATTCTTTTAATGTTATGCCAGCGATACGACTTGTTGTACCATTAAAAGCAATTTTTATTAAGTCAGATCCAAGGCCTACAGCTTCAAAAATTTGTGCGCCATGGTAACTAGATAAAAGTGAGATGCCTATTTTTGAGAGAATTTTTCTTAGACCGTCTTCTAGAGCTTTTTTAATATTTTCTTGAACATCAACTATTGATATTGGATTTATTTTTTTGCTATCAATCAGTTTTTGTGTTTTTGGATGTTTTAACCAGTGTCTACCCGCTTCAAAAGTCAACCAAGGGCAAACGGCACTTGCTCCATATCCAATTAAACAAGCTAAGTGATGTGTGCTCCAACATTGACCGGTCTCAATTATTAGAGAGGCTTTTAGCCTAATTTCTTTTTTAAGAAGATAATGATGAATTGCTCCAACAGCAAGTAAAGGAGGTATAAAAGTCTTTTTAGGATTAATTCCCTTATCAGAAATAATAATTAAAGAGCAACCTTCTTTTATAGACAGCTCACTCTGTTTACAGATTGCTTTTAATTTGTTCTCTAAGCCTTGAATACCGTCCTCTAAATCAAACAAACTTGAAATTGTCTGAGATTTAATTTTTGATTTTTTGATGGAAATGAGTTCTTCCTCATTAAGAATCGGACTTTGTAAATGAACAAAAGGTTTAGCATCTTTAATTTCAAATGGTGTACATCTTTCTCCTAAGTGCATCTCTAAACTCATTACAAGTTTTTCTCTTAGAGGGTCAATAGGAGGATTAGTAACTTGCGCAAATCTTTGCTTAAAGTAGTCGTATAAAATATGTGGCTTTGATGAAAGAACTGCTAATGGGATGTCGTCGCCCATGCAATAAGTAGGCTCTTTAGCTAATGAAGCCATTGAATCTAAGATAAGGTCATTATCTTCCGCTGAAAAACCGTATGCAGTTTGTTGTTGCAACAACTCAAGGTCTTTTAGTTTGCAGTCTTTAACCCATTCATTATTTTCAATTTTTATAGTTCTATTACTGAGAAGATTTTTATAATCATGCCTTTGAGCGGCTTCAGATTTTACTTCCCAATTTCTTAAGATTCTATTCTGATGAAAATCAACTGCCAACATTTGTCCCGGTCCTAATCGACCTTTTTCTATTACTCTTTCTTCTTCAAGATCTACTACTCCTGTTTCAGAACCCATTATTACAAAACCATCATTTGTGATTGAATATCTTGCTGGTCTTAGGCCATTTCTATCAAGCGTTGCTCCGACAAAATTTCCATCAGCAAATACAAGGAGTGCTGGACCATCCCAAGCTTCTTGTAGGCTTGCAGAATATTCATAAAAGGCTTTTATATCTTCTCTCTGCTCAAGTTCTGGTTGATCTCTAAATGCTTCAGGAACTAGTTTTAATAATGAGTCAGTAATGGGCTGACCTGAACGAATATTGATTTCAAGGGTTGCATCAAGATTTGATGAATCACTTTTGTTTACATCTACAATAGGCTTGATTTCATTAGATAAATCTCCCCAAAAATCATCTATATGTGTTTCTGAAGCTTTAGCCCAGTTGATATTACCTAAGAGAGTATTTATTTCGCCATTATGACCCAAAAATCTCATAGGTTGAGCTAGTGGCCATTTTGGAAGTGTATTAGTACTAAATCTTCGATGATAAACAGAAAATGAAACTTTAAAGTTTTCTTCTTTTAGATCTTGATAAAACTCGGACAATATTTCAGAACGAACCATACCTTTATAAACAACTGTTTGAGAACTTAGTGAGGCAAAATAAAATTCACAATCTCCAACATCGTTTTTGAAAGTTTCTCTTATTTTTTTCTCAATTCTTTTCCTTAATTGAAATAAAAGCCTTTCAACATCCTGATGATCTTTTTTATCTATATATAAAATCCACTGACAGATGAATGGAGCATTTGCTTTAGCTAAAGGACCTAAGATTTCATTATTAACAGGTACTTTTCTCCAATATGTTTTGTTGACTTTTAATTTTTCTGCTTCTTGATCACATATTGATTTACATACTTCAATTTTTTCTTTTTTATTAGGCATAAAAACCATGCCTAAACCTCTATTAAATTCTTGATTATTTTTTAGATAAATTTCCTTTTCTAGATATCCCCATGGAATTGAACATAAAATGCCCGCTCCATCTCCTGAATCACTATCTCCTCCACAACCCCCTCTATGTTCCATGCAGTTAAGGCCTTTTAGGGACTGTTTTAGGATCCAATTGCTTTCTATCCCTTTAATATTTGCTATGAAACCAACTCCACACGCATCTTTCTCGCCAATTATTCCATTTGGGGAATAACTATCTTGATATGGGCCAACGATTCTTTTGATACTCTCTCCCATAGATTATTTAATTCTATTTAGTTATTTATGTATTTCTATTATAAAAATAAATATGAAAATAAATCTAAAGATAATGAATATTTACCAAAGAATTTTAATTTGCCAAATTTTTTAAAAAAAATATAAATAAAAACTTTTAGTAGGTGCTCGTAAAAGGTTATGATAGTAGAATCTTTATTTTTTATCTCAGTTATATAGATGCCCACCATCTCACAATTAGTAGGTTCAGAAAGAAAACGTCTGACAAAGAAAACAAAATCTCCTGCATTAAAAGCTTGCCCTGAAAGAAGAGGGGTATGTACAAGAGTATATACATCAACGCCAAAGAAGCCTAATTCAGCTTTGAGGAAAGTTGCTAGGGTAAGATTAACTTCTGGTTTCGAAGTAACTGCTTATATTCCTGGGATTGGACATAATTTGCAAGAACATTCTGTAGTATTACTTAGGGGTGGAAGAGTCAAGGATTTACCAGGCGTTAGATATCATATAATAAGAGGAACTTTAGATACGGCTGGAGTCAAAGATAGACGTCAATCCAGATCTAAGTATGGAGCAAAAGCTCCAAAAGATTAATTTGTAAACATCACTTTTTTATAAAATGTCACGTCGTAATGCAGCAGTAAAAAGACCAGTTCATCCTGATCCTCAATTTAATAGTCGTCTTGCTTCAATGATGATTTCTAGATTGATGAAACATGGTAAAAAATCTACAGCTCAAAGAATATTGTCTGATGCGTTTTCTTTAATAAGCGAGAGAACAGGTGGAAATGCAGTGGAATTATTTGAAACAGCTGTAAAAAATGCTACTCCTCTTGTCGAGGTACGAGCTAGAAGAGTTGGTGGTGCAACATATCAAGTACCTATGGAAGTTCGCCAAGAGAGAGGTACGGCCATGGCATTAAGATGGCTTGTTACATTCTCACGTGCAAGAAATGGTAAAAGCATGTCCCAAAAACTTGCTGGCGAGTTGATGGATGCAGCAAATGAAACTGGTAGTGCCGTTAAAAAAAGAGAAGATACTCATAAAATGGCAGAAGCTAATAAAGCTTTTGCACATTACAGATATTAATTTCATCAAAAGGTACTTAAGTAGTTTATTATTATTAAAGTTTACTTTTAGCGTGAACTACAATTATCAAAATTTATTTTATTTGGAGCTTTAAAATTGGCACGCGACTTTCCCCTAGAACGAGTAAGGAACATAGGTATAGCCGCTCATATTGATGCAGGTAAGACAACAACAACTGAAAGAATTTTGTTTTATTCAGGTGTAGTTCATAAGATAGGCGAGGTTCATGATGGTGCTGCTGTAACGGATTGGATGGCTCAAGAAAGAGAAAGAGGAATAACTATTACTGCTGCTGCAATATCTACTAGTTGGCAAGATCATAGGATTAATATTATTGATACTCCTGGACACGTTGACTTTACTATTGAAGTTGAAAGATCAATGCGTGTGTTGGACGGAGTTATAGCTGTATTTTGCGCAGTTGGTGGAGTTCAGCCTCAATCTGAAACGGTTTGGCGTCAAGCAGATAGATACTCTGTTCCAAGAATGGTTTTTGTTAATAAAATGGACAGAACTGGTGCGGATTTTTTAAAAGTTAATAAGCAAATTAAAGATCGACTAAAGGCAAATGCACTTCCAATCCAGTTACCTATTGGGGCTGAAGGTGATCTCACAGGCATTATTGATTTAGTAGCCAACAAAGCATATCTTTATAAAAACGATTTAGGTACTGATATTGAAGAAGGACCAATTCCATCTGACATGGAGGAGGAAGCTGCTGAGTGGCGATTTAAGTTAATGGAAAGTGTCGCAGAAAATGATGAAGAGTTAATAGAAATATTTCTCGATACAGGAGAATTATCTGAAGAACAACTTAAAAAAGGTATTAGGGAAGGGGTTTTAAAACATGGATTGGTCCCAGTATTATGCGGTTCAGCTTTTAAGAATAAAGGAGTCCAACTTGTATTAGACGCTGTAGTCGACTACTTGCCAGCTCCAGTTGATGTCAAACCAATACAAGGTGTTTTGCCAAGTGGCAAAGAAGATGTTAGACCTTCAGATGATAATGCTCCTTTCAGTGCATTAGCATTCAAAGTGATGTCAGATCCGTATGGGAAATTAACTTTTGTGAGAATGTATTCAGGTGTTCTTTCAAAGGGTAGTTATGTAATGAATTCTACTAAGGACGCTAAAGAGAGAATCTCTAGATTAGTGATTCTTAAGGCTGATGAAAGAGAGGAGGTTGATGAATTAAGGGCTGGAGATTTAGGAGCTGTATTAGGTCTTAAGAACACGACAACTGGTGACACTTTGTGTAACACAGAAGATCCGATAGTTTTGGAGACATTGTTTATCCCTGAACCAGTTATCTCCGTAGCTGTTGAGCCAAAAACTAAGGGCGATATGGAAAAATTATCAAAAGCTTTAACTGCTTTGTCTGAAGAGGATCCAACCTTTAGGGTAAGTACAGATCCTGAGACAAATCAAACTGTCATTGCAGGTATGGGTGAGTTGCACTTGGAAATTCTTGTTGACAGAATGTTAAGGGAATTTAAAGTTGAAGCCAATATAGGAGCTCCACAGGTTTCATATAGAGAAACTATTAGGTCTAGTTCTAAAGGCGAAGGTAAATATGCAAGACAGACCGGAGGTAAAGGTCAATATGGTCATGTAATTATTGAAATGGAACCTGCTGAAGTTGGTAAAGGTTTTGAATTTGTAAACAAAATTGTTGGTGGAGCTGTACCAAAAGAGTATATTGGTCCTGCATCTAATGGAATGAAAGAGACCTGTGAATCTGGCGTTCTTGCGGGTTATCCACTCATTGATGTAAAAGTAACACTAGTCGATGGTTCATTCCACGATGTAGACTCATCTGAAATGGCCTTCAAAATTGCAGGTTCCATGGCTTTTAAAGACGGGGTTAAAAAATGCAATCCTGTCCTTTTAGAGCCTATGATGAAAGTTGAGGTCGAAAGTCCTGACGACTTTCTTGGATCTGTAATTGGTGATCTCTCTTCCAGAAGAGGTCAAGTGGAAGGACAATCTGTTGATGATGGATTGTCTAAGGTACAGGCCAAAGTGCCCTTAGCCGAAATGTTCGGTTATGCCACTCAACTCCGATCAATGACTCAAGGTCGGGGTATATTTTCAATGGAGTTCGCAAATTATGAGGAAGTTCCTCGTAATGTTGCTGAAGCTATCATTTCCAAGAATCAGGGCAACTCCTGATCTCTAAACTAAAACACCTTTAAACCCTCGATTCTTTAATTCAAAATGGCTCGCGAGAAGTTCGAAAGAAACAAACCACATGTCAACATAGGTACTATTGGCCATGTTGATCATGGAAAAACAACACTAACAGCTGCTATTACAAATGTATTAGCTAAAAAAGGTCAAGCTCAAGCTCAAGACTATGGAGACATTGATGGTGCTCCTGAAGAAAGAGAGCGTGGCATTACCATTAATACAGCTCATGTTGAATATGAAACTGAAGGCAGACACTATGCCCATGTCGATTGCCCAGGACATGCTGATTATGTGAAAAATATGATCACAGGGGCCGCACAGATGGATGGAGCTATTCTAGTTTGTGCAGCCACAGATGGTCCTATGGCTCAAACAAAAGAGCATATTCTTTTAGCTAAACAGGTCGGAGTCCCTGCTCTTGTAGTTGCTCTCAATAAATGCGATATGGTCGATGATGAAGAAATTATTGAGCTTGTAGAAATGGAAATCAGGGAACTGTTAGATAGTTATGACTTCCCCGGAGATGACATTCCTATTGTTCAAGTTTCAGGTTTAAAAGCTCTCGAAGGTGATTCTACTTGGGAATCAAAGATTGAAGAATTAATGAAAGCAGTTGATGCTAGCATTCCTGAACCAGAAAGAGAAGTTGATAAACCATTCTTGATGGCAGTTGAGGATGTATTCTCGATTACTGGTAGAGGAACTGTTGCTACTGGAAGAATTGAAAGAGGTAAAGTTAAGGTTGGAGAAGAAGTAGAAATAGTCGGAATAAGAGATACAAGAGTAACAACTGTGACTGGAGTTGAAATGTTCCGAAAACTTCTTGACGAAGGTATGGCTGGCGATAATGTTGGTTTACTTTTACGGGGTGTCCAGAAAGAAGATATTGAAAGAGGAATGGTTCTTGTGAAAAAAGGATCTATTACCCCTCATACTCAGTTTGAAGGAGAAGTTTATGTTCTCAAAAAAGAAGAGGGCGGAAGACATACTCCTTTCTTTGCAGGATATAGACCTCAGTTCTACATCAGAACAACTGATGTGACAGGTCAAATAACTGCGTTTACCTCAGATGATGGATCTAATGTCGAAATGGTTATGCCAGGAGATAGAATTAAGATGACTGGAGAATTAATTTGTCCAGTAGCAATTGAACAAGGTATGCGATTCGCCATACGTGAAGGTGGACGTACTATTGGTGCTGGAGTTGTTTCTAAAATACTCAAATAATACATTTGAATTTTAAAAATTTAACCTCAATCATCTAATATAAGATTATGGATAAGGGTCATTTTAATCAATGACCCTTCATTAGAAGTTATTTGAAACTATGACTGCATCAATTGCACAACAAAAAATAAGAATAAGGCTCAAAGCATTTGATAGAAGAATGCTTGATTTATCTTGCGACAAAATTATCCAAACTGCTGATACTACTTCTGCCTCAGCAATAGGACCAATACCTTTACCTACAAAAAGGAAGATTTATTGTGTTCTAAGATCGCCACATGTTGATAAAGATTCTAGAGAGCATTTTGAAACAAGAACACATCGAAGAATAATAGACATTTACAGTCCTTCTGCAAAAACTATTGATGCTTTAATGAAGCTAGATCTTCCTAGTGGTGTAGATATAGAAGTTAAACTTTAATAAATCCCGAAAGCGCCTTAAATTGACTAGTATAAAAATATTGAAATGAGGTTTAAATGGGAGAACTCTCAGTAAGGGAATTACCTTTATTTCCTTTGCCAGAGGTAGTCCTTTTTCCTCAAGAAGTATTGCCTTTACATATTTTTGAATCGAGATATAGGATCATGCTCCAATCTGTTCTTGAAAGTGATTCTATGTTTGGAGTTATTAAATGGGATCCAACTACTAAAACTATGGCTAAGGTTGGATGTTGCGCACAAATTATAAAACATCAAACTGCAGAGGATGGGAGAAGTAATATTATCACACTCGGACAACAAAGATTTCAAGTCTTAGAAATTACCCGTTCGACGCCATTTTATTCTGCGATGGTTAGTTGGATTAGTGACGAAAATATTGATGACTTTAAAAAATTAGATTCTCTAAAAGATTTAGTAAAGGAAGCACTTAGTGATGTTATTAATTTAACGAGTAAATTGACTAATACTAAGAAAAATCTACCTGAAAAATTACCTGACAACCCAATGGATTTATCATTCTGGATAGGAGCTCATTTGGGTGGCCCTGTTGCGGAGGAACAGCAAAGACTTCTTGAGGAGAGAAATACTTTTACCCGTTTGCAAAGAGAATATGAAATGCTTGATCATACAAGAAAACAACTTGCAGCAAGAACAGCATTGAAAGAGAGTTTCCCTGATATAAAAGAAAATTAAATGTTTGAATTATTACTCCCTTTTTTTTTAATAGTTTTATTCTCTTTAGTCCTAGCTTTAATCTGGAGAAATAATGCTAGAAAATATATTTCTTCCGGTACAGTAGCTTCTGCATATGATGCTTGGACCCAGGATAAATTACTAGAGAGATTGTGGGGAGAACATATACATTTGGGTTTTTATCCCTCAGGGGGGGGGAATATTGATTTTAGAAAGGCTAAAGTTAAGTTTGTACATGAATTAGTCAAATGGAGTGGTCTAGATAAATTGCCACAGGGATCCAGAATACTTGATGTAGGTTGTGGAATAGGAGGAAGTTCTAGGATTCTTGCAGAATATTATGGATTTAATGTTACTGGCATTACAATTAGTCCGGCTCAAGTTAAAAGAGCAAGAGAACTTACTCCTCATGGGCTAAATTGCAACTTCCAAGTAATGGATGCTTTGGATTTAAAATTTGAAGATGGATCATTTGATGCTGTCTGGAGTGTTGAGGCTGGTGCACATATGAATGATAAAACTAGGTTTGCAGATGAAATGCTGAGAACTCTAAGACCTGGAGGTTATTTGGCATTGGCTGATTGGAACTCAAGAGACCTCGTGGCATACCCCCCATCATTTTTTGAAAAATTAGTTCTTAAACAATTACTTGAACAATGGGTACATCCTAATTTTATTAGCATTAACGAATTTAGTAAAATTCTTAGAACTAACGAAAATAGTTCAGGAAGAGTTATTTCTGATAATTGGAATTCCTATACAAATCCTTCATGGTACGACTCCATTATTGAAGGCATCCGAAGACCCTTCGTAATTTTGTCACTTGGCCCATTTGCGCTAGTGAAGTCGATTAGAGAGATTCCAACGATACTTCTCATGAATTGGGCATTTAGAAAAGGTTTAATGGAGTTTGGAGTTTATAAATGCAGAGGATAAATTAATCTATTTCAATATTTTCAGAAAAATAATTTCCAAAATCTACTAAATTCTTGCAAAGTGGCTTTAGCTTATTTTTTAATTCAAGAAAATTTTTAATGTTATTTTGATTATTGATTTCTAAATCTACATAAATTATATATTCGCCTAATTCTCTTTTTGAAGGTCTCGATTCAATTTTACTCATATTAAATCCATAATCTGCAATATAATTTAAAGCTTTAAGCAAAGCACCAGGTTTATTTGAAATTAATGAGAAAGCAAAACTGGCAATATTAGCTATATTTGAACTTAATTCCTTGCTCAACAAAACAAATCTAGTGCAATTACCTGGAACATCATTGATGGGAAAGGCTAATTCTTTAAGTCCTTCGATTTGAATTAATGATTTTGAACCGATAGCTGCTCTGAATTTACTCCCCTTGACCATATTGACAGCTTCTGATGTTGAATTTGTTGGGAGAGGAATTGCATTTGGAAGATTTTCAGATAACCATTCTGAACATTGAGCTAATGCTTGAGGATGAGATAATACTTCTGAAATGTTTGAAAGTTCTCCTTCACTAATTAATGTATGTTTTATAGGTAAAACAATTGCTTTATTTATATAAATTTTAGGAAATTTCCAAAGGGCATCTAGAGTAGCTGTAACTCCTCCTTCTACAGAGTTTTCTATAGGGACTACTGCAGCATCACAATTGTTGTACGCTATTGATTTAATGACCGAATGTAACCCATTACATGGTACAAATATAGGTGTCTGAAAATTTGCAAGCTTTGATAAAATATGGGCTGCTTTTTCTGCATATGTTCCTTGAGGACCTAAATATGCAACTTGTTTGCGCATGATTAATCGAAAAAAAAAGAGATCAAATAAGCATTGGAGGAATATAGAAAATGCTATTGTCTTTTGATGCTAAACAGAAACTAAAGCTCTCTGTAACACGTAATAAAGAATATCTTTCTAAATATCTTTTGGAAGAAGAAAGAGTTGTTGGAGCAATGCTTGACTCCAAAAAATTAGTACCAGAAGGGGTAGGTAGATATAAGTATACAGTAACAAGTTTCAAGGTTTTTCAATTAGATATTAACCCTGTTGTCTCAATTGCGGTAGAAAATAAAGATGGAATTTTAAAAATGAGTGCTCTTGAAAGTACATTGGATGGTTTGGGGATGATAGATGATTTTAATCTTATTTTGAAAGCTAATTTGGAAGCAACTGATATTGGTTTAGAAGGTGAGGCGCTTCTTGGGGTATCTGTAAGCCAACCAACTCTACTGAAGCTAGTGCCAAGGAAAATTTTGGAATCTACTGGTCATTCGGTATTAAATGGGATTCTGCTGGGTATAAAGTCAAGGGTTCAACAGCAACTCGTAAAAGATTTTTTAGATTGGTGTGAATTAAATAAGATTTGATTTTTTTAAAAAACTTTTCCTATGAAGTTGAGTTATTCCTTTTTTTTTGATTGATGAAAGATGCTCTGTGGTTCCATAACCCTTATTTTTAAATATAAAGTATCCTGAATATTTTTTTTCCAATCTCTCTATTAATTGATCGCGAGAAACTTTGGCAACTATGCTTGCTGAAGCTATGGAGATAAACTTTGAGTCTCCGGATACAATGTTTCTCTGAATGCCTTTCCATGGCCTTAATAATAAAGGGCCATCAATTATTAATTCAGATGGCTTCTCTTTTAATTTTTTTATAGCTCTCATCATTGAAAGTTCTGTTGCAACTCTGATACCTAACTTATCTATTTCTCTAGCTGAAGATTGCCCAATTCCATAGTCTGAAGAGAGTAATAAAATTTTTGGTAAAAGTAATTTTCTTTTTTTGGGAGTTAGTTTTTTACTATCTGTTACACCAAATTGTTTTAAGAAAAATTTATGTTTTTCAGTTAATACTACAACTGCTGAAAAAACCGGACCAAAAATTGCTCCCTTACCAACTTCATCAATTCCAACTTCGGATACTTTATTCAATGCTTGCTGAAGATCTTCTTCTTTTTTTTCTTGCATTGCTTAGCTCATCTGTATGTTCAAATTCATCTTTTTTATCTTTAGATAGAACTTCATTATTTGAATCAGTTTTATTTTTTGATTTATCTTTAGAATTTGTATCTGCTTCAATTTTAATTTGAATATTTTCTTCTTCCGATTTTGAGACTGTTTTAATTTGTTTTGCTTTTGTTTTTTTATTATCCAAGTGTTTTTCCGATTCCTTATTGCTGTCTTTTAAACGCACAAAATTGTTGCTGGTGAGATATTCTTTTCCTAATTTTATAAGTGGATTAATACCTAATTGACTGAAAACAATTTTTTCTTCATCAGTAAGATCAACTGTTATTGTGTTTTTTTCCTTTGAATTTGATTGGTTCAAATTTTCATTTTCACTTTCTTTTTTATTAGAAGAATTCTCCTTACTTGGGTCTTTGGAGTTAATTAATTCTTTGTCAATTATTTTTTCTTGCTCATCAGTTGATTGAAAAGTATTTATATCTAAAGATTTTAGATTGTTTGAATGATTAGATTGATTTTCAACATTTTTAATTCCAAAGTTAGAAATTTCGGTATTTAGAATATTTTCTAAATGTCCTGTACCATCGCATGTAGAGCATTTTTTACCAAATAATTCATATATATTTTGACCTTGCCTCTTTCTGGTTAACTCCACTAAACCTAATTCAGTAAGCTGAGCTATTTGAGGTCTAGCAGAATCATCTTTTATTGCTGAGGTAAAATGCTCAAGTAACTGAAATTGATCTCTTCTAGATTCCATATCAATAAAATCTACTACTATAACTCCACCAATATTTCTTAATTTCATTTGTCTTGAGATTTCAACTGCTGCTTCGCAGTTCGTCCACAAAACGGTTTGTCTTGAGTTGGCGGATCTTGTAAATGATCCAGAGTTTACATCGATTACTGTTAAAGCTTCAGTAGGTTCAATAATTATATAACCCCCTGAAGGAAGATCTACTCTAGGCTGGAGGGCTTTTTGGATTGTTTTTTTAATTTTGTATTTCTCAAAAATATGTTGGTTTATATTGTTATCGTGAAATTCAATATCTATATCAGATTCATAATTTATTAAAAAATCTTTTGCTCTTGAAACTGAAAATTTACTATCTATAATTATGCTTTTAGTTGATTCTTTAATATGATCTCTTAAGATCTTAAGAGAGAAATCATCATCTCTTTTTACTAAATTTGGCGGATTAGAAGCCTCAGAAATTTTTAATATATTTTCCCATTGCTGAATTAAATGTTCTAAATCTTCAATTAGAAGTTCTTCTTTTATCTTTTCAGCCTCTGTTCTGAATAACAAGCCTGTGCTAGGTGGTTTTATTAGAACCCCAAGAGCTTTCAAACGGCTTCGTTCTGTTTCTGTATTTATTTTTCTTGAAATATTTACTCCTTGGCCATATGGCTGTAATATTAAATATTTTCCTGGGATTGAAATACTCCCTGTTAGTCTAGGTCCTTTAGATCCTGTGGGTTCCTTTATCACCTGTACTAGAACTTTTTGTTTTGGTTCGAGTAATTCAGTTATTCCAAATGTTCCTTTTTTAAGTCTTAGTGGACCTAAATCTGAAACATGGATGAATCCATTTTTATCACTTTCACCAATATTTATGAAAGCGGCATCAATGCCAGGGAGAACATTTTCAACTGTTCCAAAAAAAATATCGCCAATTTGATATTGACCTTGTGCGACGATTAATTCATCAACTCGATCATCTGTGAGTAGAGCTGCAATTCGAGCCTGCTCAGCTATGATAATTTGCTGAGACATATAATTGATTCTGAATAATATGGATTTTGAAAATCATCTAAATTAGAGAATTAGATTTTATCTTTTAATAAAGCAATTTTTATAGCTTTTATTATTTACTTTTTAAAATTAATAATGTTAAAAGTGAGTGAATTCTGCTATTTATAAAGCTTTAAACGATTTTCAAACTAATTGAAATTGAATTCATAGCTATGATTTTTCTTAAATTAATCATAACTAAAATAATATTAACATCTAATCACCACTAAAGCACGTTGATACATTATTCTAATATTGGTAAAAATTTTTTATTTAAAGTGGTTCAAGTAAACGAAAATTATTTAAAACTCAAAGCTGGCTATTTATTCCCTGAAATTGCTAAAAGGGTAAAAATTTATTCTGAATTAAATAAGAGTGCGGAAATTATTAAGCTTGGCATAGGAGATGTCACTGAACCATTACCTAGAGCATGCATAGAGGCTATGGGTAAAGCTTTAGATGAGATGGGTACAACAGTTAGTTTTAGAGGTTATGGACCAGAACAAGGTTATTCTTGGCTCAGAGAAAAAATATCTGAGCATGATTTTATTTCGAGAGGCTGCCAAATTTCACCTGAAGAAATCTTTGTTTCAGATGGCTCTAAATGCGATAGTAGCAATATTTTAGATATTCTTGGCAAAGATAATTCAATTGCTGTAACAGATCCTGTTTATCCTGTTTATGTAGATAGTAACGTTATGACAGGCAGAACTGGAGATGCTCTTGAAAATGGTACTTATCAAGGATTGACATATCTCGCAATAAATGAGGAGAATAACTTTCTGCCAGAATTACCTGATAAAAAAGTTGATATTTTATATCTTTGTTTTCCTAATAATCCGACCGGATCAACTATTAATAAAGAAGAATTGAAAAAGTGGGTTGACTATGCTCTGCAAAACAAATCTCTAATACTTTTTGATGCAGCTTATGAAGCATTTATTCAAGATAATGATATTCCACATTCAATATATGAGATTGAGGGGGCGAAGGACTGTGCTATTGAATTTAGATCTTTTTCAAAGAATGCAGGATTTACTGGAGTAAGATGTGCTTTTACAGTAATACCTAAAAATCTCAAAGGTTTAAGCTCAACAAATGAGGAAATTGACTTATGGCCTCTTTGGAATAGGCGACAATCTACAAAGTTCAATGGAGTAAGTTATGTAGTTCAGAGAGGAGCAGAGGCTGTTTACTCTCTTGAAGGGAACAAACAGGTGAGAGGTTTAATTGATTTTTATATGGAAAATGCAAAAATCATGAAAAATAAACTTCAGAATTCAGGATATAGAGTTTACGGTGGAGATAATGCTCCTTATATCTGGATTAAAGTTCCTGATCAAATGACATCTTGGGACTTTTTTGATTTCCTTCTCCAAAAAGTTAGTGTAGTGGGAACACCTGGTAGCGGATTTGGATTGTCAGGAGAGGGTTATTTTCGCTTGTCAGCATTTAACTCACGATCAAATGTCATTAATGCAATGGAAAGAATTATTAATATATAATTATTATTAACAATTAAATTCTAAAATTTTAATGTTATCTATAAAGTCAGAACAAAGTATGAGTAATAATTCAGCAGTGATTGAAAAAAAACCTGCTGAATTAAAAAATAAATCTCCAAAATATAAGGTTTTACTTCATAATGACCCGGTTAATTCTATGGAGTATGTCACTATTTCATTGCGAGCAGTTGTGCCGCAATTAAGCGAGCAAGATGCTATCGCAATAATGCTAGAGGCACATAACACAGGTGTAGGGTTGGTAATTGTTTGTGATTTAGAGCCAGCAGAATTCTACTCAGAATCATTAAAATCGAAAGGAATTTCTAGTTCAATTGAGAGAGAGGATTAATAATAGTTGGATTTTTTATTTAGAATAAGCTAATTTCCTTTCTGATAAGGGACGAACTTTTAGGGATTCTTTTAAGGAAGACTTTCCATATTCTCTTTCAAGAATATCGATAACTGTTTTTCCAAATTCATCTTCTGGATTCTCAAAAGCTTCTAAGCAAACCTGACCAAGTTTTTTCCCTAATGCGCCTGGATTCCAAAGCAGTTTTCTAGCAGTCCAAGGCATCATGCTCATTGGATTATAATTTGGCTTCAAAATTTCATGTTCTAAAGCGTACTTCTCAAGAAGAGTGTGAGGTTGTAAACCTATAAAAAATATTGCTGGATCAACTAGGCCTTTACCAAAAATATTTTCTAGTTCTCTATGGTAAGCAACTGTTTGTCTTATGGTGCTAGGCGTTTCATCAAAAACATTAAATGAATAATTGACTGAAACATTATTTTTGAAACCTGATTTAACTAGCATTTTGCAATTATTTAACACAGTTTCAAGGTCATATGCTAATCTCATTTTTCTAACAAGTTCTTGAGATCCCGACGTGATACCTATTTCAAAATAGCTCATACCTGTATCAACCATAAGCTGAGCGAGCTCAGCATCAATATTATCTGCTCTAATGTATGCAGCCCAATTAATATCGTCCCAACCTTGATCTTTAATTGCTTGCAAAAGTGTTTTTGCATCTTCAATATGTTTTTTAGCTGGAATAAACTGTGCATCAGTGAACCAAAACCCTCTTACTCCAAGATCATATAATTGCTTCATTTCTTTGATTACTTCGTTAACAGGATTAATGCGAACCTGCTTTCCCTCCACAACTGTATAAACACAGAAACAACAATTATGAGGACAACCTCTTTTTGTTTGTACCCCAATGTAGTAATCTCCACCTTCTATATACCAATTGAATTCAGGCCATATTGATTGAATATATTTATAGTTGCAGGCAGTTTTAACAGTGCCTGAAGGTTGTTCATGTATTAATTTGTTCCGAGGTTTTTGTCCAGCAATATAACATCTCTCTTCGTTTATCGAATCTCCTCTAATTATTTTTTCTATGAGATTTTCTCCCTCTCCAACTGAAATAACAGTTCCTTTTGGAAGAAGATTTCCCAATTGTTCATAGAAAACACTAACGGCCCCACCCCCTAAAATTACTTTTACATTTTTATTATATTTTTGGGCTCTTTTTAGTCCCATCTTGACTAAAGAAGTATTTCTATATATTTCTCCATAATGAGATGCAATTAATTTTAATCCTCCCCAGGAACCTCTAATTTTTTTAAGGATATTTTTTGAGTAGAAAACTTCAAAAGAGTTTTGTAAGGGATTTCCACTTCTACCATCAACAGGAGCATATATTTGTATGTCCCTCCATGAAAAAATAATTAGATGTGGTCTAAATTGATCAATTTTTCTAGTTAAATATTTGGATACTTTATTAGTTGGAATTATTGCTAGATCAATGAGTTCCTGCTCTATGGCTGGAAAACATTTATGAATATGGTCTGCTAAATAAATGGGTCCTATTGGAAATATTGGATTACAAGGCAATCTTACAGTTAGTATTTTTCCATAGTGCTTTCTTTGGTAATTTTTTTTATTTAATTTTTCGAACTTCAAATTAAAATTCATGTCATGAAATTTAATGAATTTATTTCTCTTAAGAATCTAACTACTTTATTACGAATTTGGAGAAATTAAAAATACTAAGAAAATACTCATGAAAATTTTATTTAATTCAGATATCAGAAATCATATAAATCCAGCATACTTTGAGAAGTTTTAATCCATCTATCCATCTAGAGATATTTGGTGCTCCTGATTTTCTAGCGTAATATCTAACAGGGTAATTTAGTATTTTGATGTTATTGTTCGCAGCTTCAAATATTATTGTAAAGTCTCCAAAAGGGTCAGACTTCGAATCCCAACTTCCATTTTGTTTCATAAGTTTAAAAAATTTTCTTGAAAAAACTTTTGTTCCACAAAGTGAATCTGATACTGGCTTATTTATGAGAATTGATAGAAATATTGCGAAGAGTCTATTTCCTATATAATTTGCCCATCTCATGGCATCTTTTTCCATAGGGAAAGTTGTGCGAGCGCAATTAATTAGGATATTTTTATTTTTGGTTGATTCCATAATTGCTGCAATACTGTCATCAATATCTACAGTAAAATCACTATCAATTATGGCTAGGGTCTCACCTGAAGAAATATTAAATCCCTCTACGACTGCATTCTTCTTACCTTTAGAAGTTTGTTTTAAAAGTGATATCTTGAAGAAATTTGAGAAATTTTCTTTTAACTCTTTCAGAATGTCATATGTATTATCGTTGCTATTACCTTCAACAAATATAATTTCTAATTTATTGGGTATGTTTTTGAATTTATTTAAAGCATTAATTAAAAGTTCTTTATTACCAGCTTCATTTCTTGCAGGGATTACTATTGATATTAAATGTTGAGAAATATTTTCACTATATTTATAAAAAACTATTTCGAGTTCGTAAGCAAGTTGTTTTATGATTGGTAATTTCCGAAAAATATTTTTAATAGATTTTGGAATTACTGTGGTGGGCAGAGGAGTTAGTTTTTTTGCTTTCCATCTAATTGATCTGTAGTTATAAATTTCTGCTAGAGATTCAATATCGCATAAAGTTATTCTTGCTTTGCTGGTAGTTTCTCTAAAAATTCTTGAATCCAATCTTAGCCATCTAGTGATTGGCTCCCAAGTATTACCACGAACTTTAATAGAAATAAATTCGTTGTTGTCTTTGAATAATTGATGAAGTTTATAATTAGTTAAATTCCAACTATTAACAGATCTCATTATTAAATACTACAGACGAAACTTATTATATATGGATTATTTACTTTTTTAATATTAATTTCCATGGTTTTAAAACATCATGGTCGTATATTACTTCATAAGAATCATCATTATTTTTTATTGTTTTAAGGTCAGTTGTCCATGCTAATTCTGATTTTTTTAACTGATTAATACTGTCTAATCCCTCACCTAGTTTAGGAGTTAATAAAGAAATTTTTATGATTTTTGATTGCGACCGAGGGTTGTTAATTCCTTTTTTATCAACCATGATCATTTGAGTATTTACTATATCAAGGGATGAAACATATTCCATTTTCTCTCTTATTTCTCTAGATCTATCAGTGAACAAACCTGATTGCAAAAGAAATGAAGTGAATAAGTAAGGCCCAATTATGAGAATTATTAATATTTCTTTGAACGAATTTTTATTTTTTGTAAATGACCAAGACAATCCCAAAAATAATAATCCAAGAATTAAAAATGTATTTTCCTTAGTATTAAAATTACTTGAATCTTTAAAGAAAAAATAATATGTGAAAGTTAGAGCAAATATAAGTAATGGAATTATTTTTGAAGTCATAAATATAAAAAATCGACTATATCTTTTAGAATTAAATAAAAATTTTATTCCTACATAGGTATTTAATGCAAAAATAGATGAGATTTGTAGAGTATAGTAGGGTGTTTTTGTAGAGAAAATGCTAAGGGATGCTAATAAAATTAAGGGAAAAAAAGCAAGTATATACTTATTTTCTTTACTTTGAGAAATGTTGTATATTGTGCCAATAATTGCGAAAACACTCCATGGCAGAAATGTTACGGGGATATTCCAGAAATAATAATAAAAAGGATTTGTAAAAGTATTTTTACTTGAGAGAAAGTTAAACTTTTCAACTAAGTAAAAAATAATATTTTTATCTAAATAAGGGTTGATAGAAAACGTCCAGAATAAAAAAGGAATAAATCCAATTAGTAGTCCTAACCAAAAAAATTTGATGAATAAAAAATGTTTTTTAAAAAAAATATATGGTGCGAGTGAAAATAAAGGTATAAAAACTAAAAAAGTTTTCATCATAAAAGCTAAACCAATCCACATCCCAAAAAGAAGTATATAGAATTTGTTATTTTTACTTTTTATTTTGACTAAAGCTAATACTCCAATAGTTACTAAACATGAATAAATAATGTCTTGGGTAGCTAAGTGTGAGTAGTCAAACCATAGATATGTAGTAGCAAGGATGAGTGGAGATATAATTGCATATTTTTTGTTAAATAATTCTTCATGTAATTTATAAGTTGTAAATAGCATCAATATTGAAGCGACTGTTGTTGGTAGATATGCAGAAAAAATATTTCTTCCAAATAAGTTTTGTGACTTTGCTATTAAAAACTGTAATCCTATTGTTCTATCTAAAACATATTCATCCCACCAAAGAGGAATTGTCCAGTTACCTTTATCTAGTATCCATCTGGCTTGTAGCGCATAAAAACCTTCATCAAACGCAATATAACTTCTTTTGCCAAAATAAAATATTAGAGGAATAAAAATAAATAATTTTAAAAGATATCTAAATTTTAAAATTTTATAATTCATCTTAGTTTGAATTTTCTTTTTAAGTGCCGATAATTGGAATTGAACCAATGACCTACTGTTTACGAGACAGTTGCTCTACCGCTGAGCTATACCGGCAATATTAAATCTAAAATTTTTTATATAGACTTAATTTTATAATTTAAAGAATTTATGTCAAAAATAGATCCTGAATTAAAAAAGAAATTATTAAAGGAATCCCAAGCTCCTTTCAAGGGATTAAGAAGAATATTGTGGATAGCTTTTAGCGGTTCTGCATTTTTGGGACTTTTAATAATGCTTTCCAGAATTGCAACTGGAACTGAATTGCAGCAAAACAACCTTCTCATACAGTTGGGAGCTTGTGTAATATTCCCTACTTTATTAATTTTTGACAGAAATAAAGATTAATGAGCTAGATAATTATTGTGATAAGGTCCGCTTTTTAGTAACAAATTTGAATGCTTCGATTACATCTCCTTCAATCCATGAAGAGAATTTATCGCAGCCAACTCCACATTCAAATCCTGTATTTACTTCTTTTACATCATCTTTCGCTCTTTTTAGAGAGTCTAAATTACCCTCAAATATCACTTTATCTGATCTAAGAACTCTCAACGAACAATTCCTTTGTAATTTGCCAGTTTGTATATAACAGCCCGCAATAGCTCCTTTACCGACTGCAAAAGTTGCTCTAACTTCCGCTTGACCTAGTGATTCTTCGACAAGATCAGGTTCAAGTAGACCTTCCATGGCTAACTGAATATCTTCTAAGAGTTTATAGATGACTTCATATTCTCTTATGTCAACATCATTAGCATCAGCTGCTCTCTTTGCACCAGAAGCCAATGAAGTGTTAAACCCAATGATTACGGACCCAGATGCAGCAGCGAGATCTATATCTGTCTCAGTTATTTCTCCAGGAGCAGAAAGTAGCACTCTGACTTGAACTTCATTTTTTGGTAATTGTTCTAGTGATCCTAATATCGCTTCAACACTACCTTGAACATCAGCTTTGAGAATTAAGTTTAACTCCTTTAGTTCTCCATCATTTGCTTGAGTTGATAAGGATGACAAGCTAACTCTTCTAGAGGCCATTTGTTGAGCTAATTTTGTTGCTCTAGCATCTGTTACCCTTTCTCCGACAATGGCTCGAGCAGTTTTCTCATCAGGGTAGACTTCGAATTCATCTCCTGCAGTTGGTACTTCACTGAATCCTAGCGCTTCCACTGGGAATGAGGGTCCTGCTTCTTTAATTCTATTACCATGTTCATCAACCATTGCTCTAATTTTTCCAAGGACTGAACCCGCAGCTAAAACGTCTCCAGATCTCAAGGTCCCATTTTGTACTAGCAAAGTTGCGACAGGACCTTTGGCTTTGTCGAGATGGGCTTCGATAACAGTACCTTTTGCAAATCTATCAGGGTTAGCTTGTAGATCTTCTACCTCTGAAACTAATAAAATCATCTCGAGTAATTTATCAATATTTTGTTTTTTGATAGCACTAACCGGAACCATCACTGTATCTCCTCCCCAATCTTCAGCAATTAAATCTTTTTCTGATAATTCCTGCTTTACTTTGTCTGGAGAGGCCCCTTCTTTGTCAATTTTATTTATTGCAACAACAATTGGTACTTTGGCAGCTCTTGCATGACTAATAGCTTCTAGTGTTTGAGGTCTGCAACCATCATCTGCAGCAACTACAAGAACAGCTACATCTGTAACCTTTGTACCCCTTGCTCGCATTGCAGTAAAGGCTTCATGACCAGGAGTATCAAGAAAAGTTAATTTTTTCTTTTGAGATTCATGTTCAAATTCAACTTGATAAGCTCCTATGTGTTGCGTGATGCCCCCTGCTTCACCTGAGGCTACTCTTGATTCTCTGATGGAATCTAAAAGACTTGTTTTGCCATGATCTACATGACCCATTACTGTAATAACAGGTGGTCTTTTTATTAGATTATCAATATCTTCAGATTCAATCATATCTACTGTTTTTTCAGCAGCTTCTTGGACATCATCTTGCAAAACAGGTACCCCAAATTCTTCTGCTACTGTTTCAATAGTTGCTAAGTCTAGTGATTGAGTAACAGTTGCAGTTATTCCTTTAAAAAAGAGAGATTTGATTATTTCAGAACTTTCAAGACTTAGTTTATCTGCTAATTCTTGAACTGTTAAATTATCTTCGGGTACAATAATCATTTCAGGCCTAACTTGTTTCGCTTCTTTGGCAGCCTTTAACTCCATTGCTCTTCTTTTCTGCCTTTGCCTAGTAGTTTCTTTTTTCTTCTTTTTGAATTGTTTTATAGTTTTTTGAGATTTGGATTCATCAGACTTTTCTTTTTTTGGACGAGCTAAACTAGCTGATAAAATTGAAATTTTTTCGCCTGAATATCCACTAGTTTCAGAAGTTAATGAATCATCATTCTCTCCGATAATATGAACTTTTTGTCTTTGTTTTTGGGGATTTTTGCTTCTTAATGCTTCAAGTTTTGCGCTATCATCCCAGTCTGACTTTCCTGATTTTTTAGAGTTATTAGAAAATGTTCTATGGGGTGGTTTTTTTGAATTAGGGGCAGTATTTGGACGAATATTTGGAGCTTTCGCCTTCTGTTTCGTTGCCTCAACATTTTGTTTCTCGTTATTCTTTAAAACTTGTTTGTCATTCTCAGATTTGTTAGTTTTTTGAAGTTGTAAGAGTTCATTTGGTGATACTGGCTTTCTTATTCCAGGTGATTTTTGACTATTGAATTTCGACCCGGGCCTATTGGGCATACCTGGTCTTTTTGGAGCACCAGGCCTATTTGTATTGGCTTGTCTATTGAAAGATCCAGATCTACCTTGATCTGATGGTTTACTTCTTAATCCAGGCTTATTGGGCATGCCATGTCTGTTGGGAACATCAGACCTGTTTGTATTGGCTTGTCTATTGAAAGATCCAGGCCTGCCTTGATCTGATGGTTTATTTCTTAATCCAGGCTTATTGGGGATGCCAGGTCTATTGAGCGTACTAGGCCTGTTGGGTGTACCAGGTCTGTTGGGTGTACCAGGTCTGTTTGGGAAAGTTTGTTTAAAAGAAATGTTTTGCTTATTATTTTTATTTTGCTGATTGGTTCCGTCTCTTCTTATTGGTGCTCCTACGAGCTCAGGGGGAGAAGTTCTGTTGTTAATGTTTTTTGTTTTAGATTTGCTCGTATTTAGGTCAGGTTTGTTTGATATTTGTTCCTTTACCCCTGAACTGGAGATATTCTTGGAAGATTCATTAGATTTAACATTATTATTGATATTTTTAGGCTTGGCAATTAGTTGAATAGGGGGCTTTGCAGGACTTTTGATAGGCGGGATTGTGTTATTTAGGAAATTTTTTTTATCTTGGTTGAGATTTTGTGAAGTTTTATTATTTATATTTTTAAGATTTGCTTGAGATTGTGAACTGTTAGTAATTGTCGGTTTATTTAAACTTTTAGGTTGATTTGAAATTATTTTTAGACTCTCAGGTTTATTAAGAGGTTTTATCAATAATGGCTTTTTGTTTGAATTATCTTTTAGAGGTTTCTCTTTCATAGAGGAGGTAAAAGAAGATTCATCTTTTTTGTTTTGTTTGTAATTATCTTTTTTTATTAAAGGTTTTTTAATAGAAAGTATTTTTTCATCTGAATTTTTTTTATTGATAAGATTTTTTATTTTTTTAGCTTCCTCTGAACTAATTGAACTGCTATGGCTTTTTACTGAAATTGAAAGTTTTTGAGCGGCATCCAATATATCTTTATTGTCCAGATTTAAGTCTCTGGAAAGTTCATAAATTCTGATTTTATCGCTGATAGTCATTTAATCTGATTTGTACTCTTTTGGAAATTTAAAGAGGATTTAATTTAATTATATTCCCTTATTGGGATAGTCATTGTAGCTTGTAATTTCTTTTTCAAAAATATAAATAAATTCAGGTTCTAAAGATGTTTTTAAAGCTTTTTGAAGCTTTTTTTTGATCTTGGAATCTGAGTAACATTTTTTTGAATTGCAAATGTAAGCTGATCGCCCCATACCCTTTTGAAACATAATACCTTGCTTATGATCTTTAGTAATTTTTATGAGATGTTTCCTGTCATATGTTTTTCTACATGAAATGCATATACGCATAACAGGGTTTTGTCGTTTCACCGTTTTCTCTCCTCTTTGGCGGATATTTCACCATCTTGAACTGTTTCTAATTGATCACTGTCTGAGAAGGTCTCATCTTCATATGTTTCTTGTGAATATTCTTCATCATCTTCGGGAAGGGGATAAAGCTCCCTTAATCTTGCATCTTCCGCAGCACGCTCAGCTTGTTCTGCTTCTAATCTAAGCTCAGCTTCTCGCTGGAGATTCTCTTCATCTTCCCTTTGAATGATTAATTCAGAGACTGCAGCATCTTCAGCTTCCTGATCATATTCATGTGAGTTTTTAACATCAATCTTCCAACCAGTTAATCTTGCTGCAAGTCTTACATTTTGTCCTTCTCTACCAATCGCGAGACTTAATTGATCAGGAGGAACAAGAACGTGCGCGTGTTGACCTGCTGGGTCAACAAGTCTCACGAGATCGACTTTCGCAGGACTTAAAGAGTTTAAAATATATTGTATTGGGTCAGATGACCATTTAATAACATCAATTTTTTCTCCTCTTAATTCATTTACTACTTGTTGGATTCTTGCTCCTCTCGCTCCAATACAAGCACCTACAGGGTCAACTTCTTGTTCGACGCTATCAACAGCTACTTTTGTTCTTGGCCCAACAGCTCTTGAAGGAGGATTCGCTTCCCTTGAAACAGCAACAATTTTTACTGTTCCTTCTTGGATTTCCGGTACTTCATTTTCAAATAAGTAAACCACTAATCCTGCATTTGCTCTGCTTACAAAAAGTTGTGGTCCTTTTCTGGCTATTTCGCTAACTTCTTTTAAGAATACTTTGAAGGTTGCATTAGCTCTATAATTATCATTTGGTAATTGATCTCTTTTTGGAAGTTCGGCCTCTACTTCAGGTCTACCAATACCCGAACTAACTCCCATAATTACTGATTGCCTTTCAAATCTTATAACTCTTGCAGTTAACACAGGATCTTCTAAATCTGCAAATTCTTCTTGGATCATTTTTCTTTGTTGATCTCTTAATTTTTGGGCTAAAACTTGCTTTGTTGTAGAAGCAGCCATCCGCCCAAAATCCTCTTTTTCTGGTGTAACGTCTAAAACAACTGTGTCGCCTATTTGAGCATCATCAGCTACTTGTTTAACTTCTAATAACGATATTTGATGATCTTCGCTCTCAACTTCTTCAACTATTATTTTACTAGATAATATCCTATAACCTTCTTCATCTAGATCTAGTCCAACATCAAAATTACTAAAGTATTCTTCATCAAATGGATCTTCGTTAATTCCAATGTAGAAAGTTCTTCTATATTTTTCGTACCCCTTCAACAAAGCTTCGCGCAAAGCTGCTTCAACGATATTAGGAGGTAACTTTTTTTCCTCACTAATGTCTTCAATAAGATTGTTTAAACCTGGGAGAATAACTAATGCCATCTATGATGGGAAAATTGAATAATGGTTGAAAAATAATTAATCTTTTAAGGTACAAAGACTAATTTTTAATACTTCATCTAAAGGAATCTGCTTGATCCTACCTTTAATGTTAATGGCTAAATAATCATTAGACTTTTCATAAAGTAAACCATTCAGAAATTTTATTTTTGAATTCTTTTGGTTTAACTCAACATTAACTGGAAAACCCTTAAAAGTTTTGAAGTCTCTTTCTGAGGTTAATTCATCACTGACCCCTTGACTACTAATTTCTAACACATATGAACAATTTACAAGATTTGATTTTTCTATTTCGTCAGCTGCTGGGGTATTAAATAGAGCACAATCATCTAAGGAAATGTCATCTCCATTTGTTTTTTTTATAATTATTTCAATAACAATTGGATTTTGATTGGTTTGTATATTTATTCCGTAGACTTCTAAATCCCGTTCATTAGCAACTTTTTCTAATAGAGCTTCTAGTTTACTTTTGTTTTCTTTATTCAAATTTATTTATACATTATTTAAAATAATTTTCACACATAACGAAGATTTTTCTAGAGAAAATTTTAAAAATTTGTATTTTATGGATGTAAACAAAAAAACAACAATAATGTGTTTCTTCAATTAGATTTATCGAATAAAATCAAAAAATATTAATTATATGAAGTTTCTAAAGATTAAATTTATCAATTTAATCCAAATATTCATTATTGTATGTTTTTGTTTAGTTAATTTATCTCAAGAGGGAGAAGTTTTAGCTTTAACTTCTTTTGAAAGTCATAATTTCGTATCATCCGCGGTGAAAAATGTTGGTCCTGCAGTTGTAAAAATTGATACTGAGCGACTGGTAGAGAGACAACAATTTGATCCTACTTTACTTGACCCTCTACTAAGGGATTTACTTGGTGAGCAAGGAATTTCTCCTGAAAGAGAAAGAGGACAAGGCTCTGGAGTGATTATTAATGAGAAAGGTTTGGTTCTTACAAATGCGCATGTCGTAGAAAGAGTGGATGATGTTTTAGTTACTTTGGCAGATGGATCAGTATGCGATGGTCAAGTTTTGGGCACAGATGCAGTAACTGATCTTGCTTTAGTAAAAATTGATGAAGATGCTTATTCTGGCTTTGCTCCACTTGGAAATTCTGAAGATCTTGAAGTTGGGGATTGGGCAATAGCTCTTGGTACTCCCTATGGTCTTGAAAAAACAGTTACCTTAGGTATTGTAAGTAGTCTTCATAGAGATATTAATAGTTTAGGATTTTCAGATAAAAGGCTGGACCTTATCCAGACTGATGCGGCAATAAATCCAGGAAATTCTGGCGGACCACTCATAAATTCTAATGGTGAGGTAATAGGAATTAATACATTAGTAAGAAGTGGCCCTGGGGCTGGTTTGGGTTTTGCGATTCCTATCAACCTAGCTAAAAATGTTTCTGATCAGCTTCTTAAAAATGGTGAGGTTATTCATCCATATTTAGGGGTTCAATTGATTTCCTTAAATCCTAGAATCGCTAAAGAACATAATCGAGACCCTAATTCTCTAGTTCAACTACCTGAAAGAAATGGAGCTCTTATTCAATCAGTAATACCAAATAGCCCTGCTGAAAAAGCTGGTTTAAGAAGAGGCGATTTAGTAATAGCAGCCGAAAATATCTCTATAAAGGAACCTAAAGCTTTATTGGATGAAGTAGAAAAAGCTGAAATAGGCAAAGTATTCCTCTTAAATGTTTTAAGAGATAACAAAGAGATACAGATAAATATCAAACCAGAACCTCTCCCAGGTTTGACATAAATCATCCATTGAAATTAAATAATCTATAGCCAATTAAGAAAAAGATTTTGGATTCACAAACTCAAATGAAACAAATAGTTGCTGATGCAGCAATAAGGGAAGTAGAGAGTGGCATGATTCTTGGATTAGGATCTGGATCTACAGCTGCATTAATGATAAAAAGGCTCGCCGATGAAATTCGACTTGGAAAACTTCAAAATATAAGTGGTGTTGCAACTTCTTTTCAATCAGAAGTATTAGCGCTTGAACTGGATATCCCGCTTATCGATTTAGCATCCGTTTCCCAAATCGATTTAGCTATAGATGGAGCAGATGAAGTTGATCCAGTATTTCAATTAATAAAAGGAGGAGGAGCATGCCATGTTAGAGAAAAGTTAGTGGCATCTAAAGCTGATCAATTATTGATTGTTGTTGATGAAACTAAACTTGTACAAAATCTAAATCAATCTTTTCCATTACCTGTAGAGGTTCTTCCAAATGCTTGGAAGCAAGTTCAGGAAGTGATTTCAGAAATGAATGGCAGTTCTTCTTTAAGAATGGCTACGAAAAAAGCTGGCCCAGTTGTTACTGACCAAGGCAACCTCATTTTAGATGTATTATTTGATGGTGGTATCAAGAATCCAAAAGACGTTGAAATGACGATTAATAATATTCCAGGAGTATTAGAAAATGGATTATTCGTTGATCTTACAGACAAAGTATTAGTTGGTAAAATTGAAAAAAATACTCCAGTGGTTTACTCTCCCTCAAGAGTTAGCTAATCTTCAAATCTTATTCTTACTGAGTTTGCATGACTATGTAAGCCCTCACTTTTAGCAAGATTAATAATATCAAGGCTATTTAGTTTTAAACTTTCTTCATTAAATTCTATTATTGAAGTATTTTTCATAAAAGTTTCAACTCCCAAAGAACCGCTAAATCTAGAGTTTCCTGATGTAGGTAAAGTATGATTTGGTCCAGCCAAATAATCTCCAACAGCTTCTGGGGTCCATTTTCCTAAAAATATCGCTCCTGCATTCTCTATACCTGCAAGAATTTTTTTTGAATCTATAGTAAGAATTTCTAGGTGTTCAGGGGCAAAATTATTGGTTAGTTCAACACATGATTCATAATTCTCGCAAATCACAATTAACCCCCAATTTTTTATTGATTGCATGCAAATTTCTTTTCTTGGATGATTATCTATTTTTTTATAAAGTTCTTCTAAAACTTCTTTTGCCTGCTTCTTAGATGTCGTTAGAAGTATTGATGAAGCTAAAGGATCATGTTCTGCTTGCGCTAGAAGATCTGATGCTATAAAAGTGCTTTGAGCTGTTTCATCTGCAATGATTAATATTTCACTAGGACCAGCTAATGAATCAATCCCTGTGGAGCCATAAATAAGCTTTTTCGCGGTTGTAACATAGATATTTCCTGGACCTGAAATAACATCAACTTTGTTGATTTGATTTGTGCCAAATGCTAAAGCGCCAATTGCTTGAGCTCCTCCAATTCTAAATACTTGATTGATCTCTGATAAGTGAGCTGCAGCTAACACAGTTTTGTTTATTGCCCCTTCTTTATTCCCAGGAGATACCATTATAATTTCTTTTACTCCTGCTACTTTTGCAGGTATTGCATTCATTAATACAGTACTTGGATAAGCAGCTCTACCTCCAGGAATGTAAATACCTACATTTTTAACTGGTCTCCATCTTCTTTGGACTACATCACCATATTCACCTTTTAAAGTGAAAGATTGCGGAATTTCTTTTTTATGGAATTCTTGAATTCTTTTATAAGCTACCTCAAGTGAGCGCTTTAAATTGCTATCAATTTCATTCCATGCATCCTTTAATTCCTCTTTACTTACTTGCATAGGATCAGGATCGAAACCATCAAATTTTTTTGTATATTTTTCCACTGCTATATCTCCATAATTTTTTACCTCTTTAAGGATTTCTTCGACTATTGTATTTATCTTGTTATTGTTTTCTGAGTTAGTTCGAGTAGATATCCTTTTTAATTCATGGATAGCGTCTTCTTTATTACTTATAATCTTCATATTCTTAATTTCTAAATTTATAGGCTTGTGACCAATTAAATTTTAATAGCTTTCTAAATTATATATGATTGATTAGTAGTCGATCTATTTGTTATTATTAAAATCAAATATTAATTTATACTCAGTGGCCAATAACAAATCTGCAAAAAAGAGAATTCAAATTGCCGAAAGAAATCGTTTAATCAATAAGTCATACAAATCTACAGTAAGAACTTTGACTAAAAAAACTTTCGAAAATTGTGAAAAATATAAAAAAGACCCAAATGAGGATAATGAAAATTTAGTCAAAACAAGTCTTAATAAAGCTTTTAGTTTAATCGATAAAGCAGTTAAGAAAAATGTTCTTCACAAGAATAATGGAGCTAATAGAAAATCAAAAATTAATAATTTTGTAAAAACTACTCTTACCAAAAAGTAAAAAGGCAGATCAAAATTATGAGCGATATAGAACTCATAGACTCACACTGTCACTTAATATTTGAAAATTTTGAGAGAGATCTTGAAGATGTAGTTTTAAGATTGCGTTCAAGGGGCGTAAAAAAATTAGTTCATGCTTGTTGTGAATTAACAGAAATTCCAAAGTTGAAAAAAATATCTCATGAATTTAATGAAATTTACTATTCAGTTGGTTTGCATCCCCTAGAAGCAAAAAAATGGGAACTAAGTTCAAAATCTCATTTAAGGAAATCAGCTCAAGAAGATAAAAGAGTGGTAGCTATTGGGGAATTAGGCTTGGATTTTTTTAAAAATGATAATAAAATTCAGCAAATTGAAGCACTTATTCCGCAAATGGAGTTAGCTTATGAGCTTAAATTGCCTGTAATTATCCATTGTAGAGATGCTGCGAATGAAATGATTGAGATATGTAGTGATCTCTCTAATAAAGGAAAATGCCCTGATGGTGTACTTCATTGTTGGACAGGAACCTCAAAAGAAATGAAGCAATTCTTGGATCTTGGATTTTACATCAGTTTTAGTGGAATTGTAACTTTCCCAAAAGCACATGAAATTCATGCGTGTGCCAAAATAGTCCCAAATGATAAATACTTAATTGAAACTGACTCACCATTTTTAGCTCCTGTTCCTCATAGGGGTAAAAGAAATGAACCCGCATTTGTGGAAAATGTTGCCAATTTTATGGCAGATTTAAGATCTACTGAATTAATCACAATTGCTAAAGAGTCATCTAAGAATGCTGAAGATTTGTTTAAATTTGACTTGTTAATTTGACGTCGCAGCTGTTATTATGAGGAATTACTGGAAATTTTTCTTAATTTTTAGCTTTAACTTACACAGTTAATCATTTATCAACATTAAAGAAATTTTAATTCTTCTTATTTTTAAGTCTATTTTTTGTTGAAATCGAGATTTTTAAGTTGATCTCATATTAAGTGAAAAGTTAAAGAAATAAATATTGAGTAGATTTAAAGTAAATAGTAAATCTCACAAAATCGCAGGTTTTCTTGGATGAGCAGTAGCGCTTTACAGGTAGCAAAAACAGCTACTTATCTACCAGATTTAGTTGAAGTACAAAGAGCAAGCTTTAAATGGTTTTTAGAGAAGGGTTTAATAGAAGAACTACAAAATTTTTCTCCCATTTCTGATTACACAGGCAAATTAGAATTACATTTTATCGGTGAAGAGTACAGATTAAAAAGACCTAGACATGATGTTGAGGAGGCCAAAAGAAGAGATGCTACATTTGCATCTCAAATGTATGTAACTTGCCGGTTAATTAATAAAGAGACAGGTGAAATTAAAGAACAAGAGGTATTTATTGGCGAATTACCTTTAATGACTGAAAGAGGAACTTTCATCATTAATGGAGCCGAAAGAGTTATTGTTAATCAAATTGTTCGTAGCCCTGGAGTATATTTCAAAGATGAACTCGATAAAAATGGTCGAAGAACTTATAATGCCAGCGTAATCCCTAATAGAGGTGCATGGTTAAAATTCGAGACTGACAAAAATAATTTACTTTATGTAAGAGTTGATAAAACAAGAAAAATTAATGCTCATGTTCTTATGAGGGCAATGGGTCTTTCTGACAATGATGTGGTTGATAAACTTAGACATCCTGAGTTTTATCAAACCTCAATTGATTCAGCTAATGACGATGGTATAAATTCAGAAGATCAGGCATTACTCGAACTATACAAGAAGCTGCGTCCTGGTGAACCACCCTCGGTTTCTGGCGGACAGCAGCTACTTTATAGTAGATTTTTTGATCCAAAAAGATATGATTTAGGCCGAGTTGGTAGATATAAGATAAATAAAAAATTGAGACTTACTGTACCAGATGATGTAAGAACACTTACCCATGAAGATGTTCTTTCTACCATTGATTATTTAATCAACTTGGAATTGGATATTGGTGGTGCTAGTCTTGATGATATTGATCACCTTGGTAATCGAAGGGTTAGATCAGTAGGTGAACTTCTTCAAAATCAAGTCAGGGTTGGACTTAATCGTTTGGAGAGAATTATCAAAGAAAGAATGACTGTAGGAGAAACAGATTCTCTAACTCCTGCTCAATTAGTCAATCCCAAACCTTTGGTTGCTGCAATAAAGGAATTTTTTGGCTCCAGTCAGTTAAGTCAGTTCATGGATCAAACCAATCCACTGGCTGAATTAACACATAAGAGAAGAATCTCAGCATTAGGTCCAGGAGGTTTAACTCGAGAAAGAGCAGGCTTCGCGGTTAGAGATATACACCCTTCACATTATGGAAGATTATGTCCTATCGAGACACCTGAAGGTCCTAATGCAGGACTGATAAATTCTTTGGCTACCCACGCTAGAGTTAATGAGTATGGTTTTATTGAAACACCTTTTTGGGAAGTTAATAACGGTAAAGTAGATAAAAAGGGTAATCCTGTTTATCTTTCTGCTGATTTAGAAGATGAATGTAGGGTAGCCCCTGGAGACGTGGCAACTGACAAGGAAGGTAATATAATTGCAGATCTAATACCAGTAAGATATAGACAAGATTTTGAAAAAGTTCCTCCTCATCAAGTTGATTACGTTCAGCTTTCTCCGGTTCAGGTAATTTCAGTTGCTACTTCACTAATTCCTTTCTTGGAACATGATGACGCTAATAGAGCTCTCATGGGGTCAAATATGCAACGCCAAGCCGTTCCATTGCTTAGGCCGGAACGTCCTTTAGTTGGTACAGGTTTAGAATCTCAAGTTGCTAGAGACTCGGGGATGGTTCCCATAACAAAAGTTAATGGAACTGTATCTTACGTAGACGCTAATGAGATTATTGTTAAAGACGAGCATGGTAATGAACATTTTCATTATCTTCAGAAATATCAAAGATCGAATCAAGATACTTGCCTTAACCAAAGACCTATAGTGCAAATCGGAGATAGAGTTATATCTGGTCAGGTTTTAGCAGATGGATCCGCATGTGAAGGAGGCGAAATAGCTCTTGGCCAAAACGTTTTAATAGCGTACATGCCATGGGAGGGATATAACTACGAAGATGCAATACTTGTGAGCGAGAGGATGGTAACTGATGATTTATACACTTCAGTACATATTGAAAAATATGAAATTGAAGCAAGACAAACCAAACTAGGACCTGAAGAAATCACTAGAGAGATTCCTAATATCTCAGAAGAAAGCTTGAATAATCTTGATGAGATGGGAATTATTAGGATTGGTGCTTTTGTCGAGAGTGGAGATATTCTTGTAGGAAAAGTGACTCCAAAAGGGGAATCAGACCAACCACCTGAAGAAAAACTGTTAAGAGCTATTTTCGGTGAAAAGGCTCGAGATGTTAGAGATAATTCCCTTAGGGTTCCTAAAACTGAAAAGGGAAGGGTTTTGGATGTCCGCATCTATACAAGAGAACAAGGTGATGAATTACCTCCAGGAGCCAACATGGTTGTTAGAGTCTATGTGGCACAGAGAAGGAAAATTCAAGTTGGTGACAAAATGGCAGGGAGGCATGGAAATAAAGGAATTATTAGCAGAATCTTGCCCAGAGAAGATATGCCTTATTTACCTGATGGAACACCCGTAGACATAGTTCTTAATCCTTTGGGAGTGCCAAGTAGGATGAATGTAGGTCAAGTTTTTGAATTATTGATGGGCTGGGCAGCCTCCAACTTAAATTGTCGGGTTAAAGTTGTTCCATTTGATGAAATGTATGGAGCTGAAAAATCACATCAAACTGTTCAAGCTTTTTTAGAGGAAGCTTCAAAACAGCCAGGTAAAGCTTGGGTTTACAATCCTGAAGATCCTGGAAAGTTATTACTTAAAGATGGTAGAACAGGTGAACCTTTTGATCAGCCAGTTGCTGTAGGATACTCTCACTTCCTCAAATTAGTCCATTTGGTGGATGATAAAATTCATGCTAGATCTACTGGTCCTTACTCTTTGGTCACACAGCAACCATTGGGTGGTAAAGCTCAGCAAGGAGGACAAAGACTTGGAGAAATGGAAGTATGGGCTCTTGAAGCTTATGGAGCCGCTTATACTCTTCAGGAATTGTTAACAGTTAAATCTGATGACATGCAAGGAAGAAATGAAGCGCTTAATGCAATCGTAAAAGGTAAACCTATCCCAAGACCTGGCACTCCTGAGTCATTTAAAGTACTTATGAGGGAATTACAATCTCTAGGTTTGGATATAGGGGTTTATACAGATGAAGGAAAAGAGGTAGATTTAATGCAAGACATCAATCCGAGAAGAAATACTCCATCTAGGCCGACTTACGAATCACTCGGAACCTCTGAATATGAGGAAGATTAAATGTTCAATAAAAACCTTTTAATTTAAATTCACCTAAAATGACAAACAGCAACTTAAGAACTGAAAATCACTTCGATTACGTCAAAATTTCAATAGCTTCTCCACAAAGAATAATGGATTGGGGTCAGAGGACTTTGCCTAATGGGCAAGTAGTTGGTGAAGTTACGAAACCTGAAACTATAAATTACAGGACACTTAAACCAGAAATGGATGGACTGTTTTGTGAAAAGATTTTTGGGCCATCTAAAGATTGGGAATGCCATTGTGGAAAGTACAAGAGGGTAAGACATCGCGGCATTGTTTGTGAGAGATGTGGGGTTGAAGTAACTGAAAGTAGAGTCAGAAGACATAGGATGGGCTATATAAAACTCGCTGCGCCAGTTTCCCATGTTTGGTATTTGAAAGGAATTCCTAGTTACGTTGCAATACTTTTGGATATTCCGCTTAGAGATGTAGAACAAATAGTCTATTTTAATTGTTATGTCGTTTTAGACCCAGGAGATCATAAAGAACTTAAATACAAGCAATTACTCACTGAGGATGAGTGGCTGGAAATTGAAGATGAAATTTATGCTGAAGATTCAACTATCGAAAACGAACCCTTTGTTGGAATTGGTGCTGAGGCACTGAAGCAATTACTTGAGGACCTTGATTTAAATCAGGTTGCTGAGGAGCTTAGAGAAGAAATTACTAATAGTAAAGGGCAAAAGAGGGCAAAACTTATAAAAAGGATAAGAGTTATTGATAATTTTATTGCAACTAATGCAAAACCAGAATGGATGGTTTTGGATGCAATCCCAGTTATACCTCCTGATCTTAGACCTATGGTGCAGCTTGATGGGGGAAGATTTGCTACTTCAGATTTAAACGACTTATATAGAAGAGTTATAAATAGAAATAATAGACTAGCTAGGCTTCAAGAAATTCTAGCTCCTGAAATTATAGTTAGAAATGAAAAAAGAATGCTTCAGGAGGCAGTTGATGCCCTAATAGATAATGGAAGGAGAGGGAGGACTGTTGTTGGAGCAAATAATAGAGCTCTTAAGTCACTAAGTGACATAATTGAAGGAAAGCAAGGAAGATTTAGACAGAATCTTCTAGGAAAGCGTGTTGACTATTCAGGACGATCCGTAATAGTTGTGGGTCCTAAATTAAAAATGCATCAGTGTGGTCTCCCAAAAGAAATGGCAATAGAGCTTTTTCAACCTTTTGTAATCCATAGATTGATACGACAAAATATTGTGAATAATATTAAAGCCGCAAAAAAATTAATACAAAAAGCTGATGACGAAGTTATGCAGGTACTTCAGGAAGTTATTGAAGGTCATCCAATTCTCTTAAATAGAGCCCCTACGTTGCATCGTTTAGGAATTCAAGCTTTTGAACCGAAATTAGTTGGAGGTAGAGCAATACAACTTCATCCTTTAGTTTGTCCTGCATTCAATGCTGACTTTGATGGAGATCAAATGGCAGTTCATGTTCCATTAGCTTTAGAGGCACAAACTGAAGCACGCATGCTTATGTTGGCTAGTAATAATATTCTTTCTCCTGCTACTGGCGAACCAATTGTTACTCCATCACAAGATATGGTTTTAGGATCTTATTATTTGACCGCTTTGCAGCCGAATTATCAAAAACCAGGATTTGGAGAAAATAATACTACTTTTGCTTCATTAGAAGATGTCATTTTTGCCTTTGAAGATAAAAGACTCAGTCTGCATGAATGGGTTTGGGTTAGATTTAATGGAGAAGTTGAAGATGAAGACGAAATGCGTAGCCCACAAAAAACTCAAGAGCTAGAAGATGGTACAAGATTAGAAATTTGGAATTTAAGAAGGGACAGATTTGACTCTGATAATAATTTGATAAGTCGATTTGTGCTGACAACTGTTGGGAGAGTAGTTATGAACTATACCATCATTGATTCTGTATCTAAAACAAATCTTTAAAAACTATTTTTCATTTATTTAAAAATCATGACTTCATCTAAACCTAAAAAAACATCCAGAGTACGTAAAACTACTAAAAACTCAAAAAAGAATAATCCAGTTACAATGCCTGCTCTCGCTAAAACGCCCCCATCCTTTAAGAATAAGGTAGTTGATAAAAGAGCCTTAAAAAATTTAGTCTCTTGGGCTTATAAAACTCATGGAACCGCTATAACTGCAGCCATGGCAGATAATTTAAAGGATTTAGGATTTAAATATGCTACCCAAGCTGCTGTTTCTATCTCAGTAGATGACTTAAAAGTTCCTGAAGCTAAACAAGATTTAATAGGACAAGCTGAAGAGCAAATATCTGCGACAGAAGAATGCTATAGACTTGGTGAAATTACTGAAGTTGAAAGGCATACAAAAGTTATAGATACCTGGACTGAAACTAATGAAAGATTAGTAGATGCTGTAAAGAATAATTTTAATCAAAATGATCCACTAAATTCCGTTTGGATGATGGCTAATTCAGGAGCAAGAGGTAATATGTCTCAGGTAAGACAATTAGTTGGTATGAGGGGGTTGATGGCTAATCCTCAAGGAGAAATTATTGACTTACCAATAAGAACTAATTTTAGAGAAGGGCTCACTGTTACTGAATATGTAATTTCTTCTTATGGAGCAAGGAAAGGTTTGGTGGATACTGCTTTAAGAACTGCCGATTCTGGTTATTTGACACGAAGATTAGTTGATGTTGCTCAAGATGTAATTGTTAGAGAAGAAGATTGTGGAACAGAACGATCAATAGTTGTTGAAGCTGAAGATGGTAAATTTGGAGCAAGGCTTCTTGGTAGGCTTACTGCTGAGGATATTTTTGATACTGAAGAAAACCTTGTTGCTCCTCAAAACACTGCTATAGATCCTGCATTGTCAGGAGTAATTGAGAAGGCATCTATTAGTAAAGTAAAAATAAGATCCCCATTAACATGTGAAGCTAACAGATCGGTTTGTAGGAGGTGCTATGGATGGGCGTTGGCTCATAATCATTTGGTTGATTTAGGCGAGGCAGTCGGAATTATTGCTGCTCAATCGATTGGCGAGCCAGGAACTCAATTAACAATGAGAACTTTCCATACTGGAGGTGTATCCACTGCTGAAAGTGGAGTGGTGAGATCAAAAATTTCTGGTAAAGTTGAATTTAGTTCAAAAGCAAAAGTTAGAGGTTATAGAACTCCACATGGCGTTGAAGCTAAACAAGCGGAAGTTGACTTCATACTCAAGATAGTCCCTCAGGGAAATAATTCTGGCAAAGCTCAAAAAATTGAAGTGTCTAGTGGGTCCCTTTTATTTGTAGATGACAGTGAAGAAATTAGTTCTGATATAACTGTTGCCCAGATTACTGCTGGAGCCGTAAAAAAGAGTGTTGAAAAAGCAACAAAAGATGTTATTTGTGATTTAGCTGGTCAAGTTAGGTACGACAAGGTTATTCAACCAAAGGAGGTAACAGATAGGCAGGGTAATATTACCTTAAAAGCTCAAAGATTAGGAAGATTATGGGTTTTAGCTGGAGATGTTTATAACTTGCCACCAAATGCAAGACCGGTTATATCATCTGGAAAATCTGTAGATGAAGGTACAGTTTTGGCAGAAGCAAGTCAATCAAGTGAGTTTGGCGGACAAGTTCGATTAAGAGAATCAATCGGAGATTCAAGAGAAGTTCAGATTGTTACTACTTCAATGTCTTTAACTAATTTTAAATTAATTGAAGAATCTACTCACTCAGGTCAAATATATAATTTGGAATCTAGTGATGGTACATCTTATCGTTTAAACATTTCCCCAGGAAGTAAAATCAGTAATGGTGAGGTAATAGCAGATTTAACGGATGAAAGGTTCCGTACAAAAACTGGCGGTCTAGTAAAATATGCACCTGGATTAAGTGTCAAAAAAGCGAGATCATCTAAAAATGGTTTTGAAGTAAGTCAAGGAGGGACATTGCTCTGGATTCCGCAAGAGACACATGAAATCAACAAAGATATATCTCTTCTAATGATTGAAGATATGAAATGGATTGAAGCTGGAACAGAAGTTGTAAAAGATATTTTTAGTCAAACATCAGGCATTGTTACCGTTACTCAAAAAAATGATATCCTTCGCGAAATAACTGTAAGAAATGGGACTTTTCATGAGTGTGATGATGAAGAAGTTTTGAATAGATATACAGAAGAAGGAAATCTTGTAAATCCAGGCGAAAAGATTTTAGATGGTGTTGATAATAAAGAAATTCTATTTGTTCAAAAATTAGAAACACCAAAATGTCGAGGCTTGTTATTAAGAACTGTTGAAGAATTTACTATTCCTGACCAGGCGGAATTACCCCAGCTATCACATGTTAAGCAGGAAAAAGGTCCACATTTAGGCTTAAAAGCTATCCAAAGGCTTACTTATAAAGACGGTGAATTGATAAAATCAGTTGAAGGAGTTGAATTACTTAGAACACATTTGAGTATTGAAAGCTTTGATGCTACTCCTCAAATGACCATTGACGTTGAGTCAATTGAAGATAAAAATGATGCATCAATCAATAGATTAAATTTAGTAATATTGGAGTCTATTCTCGTCAGAAGAGATACTATATCTGACTCCAGTCATGGTTCAACACATACAGAACTGCAAGTCAATAATAACCAATTAGTAAAAGCAGGAGATGTAATAGCTACTACTCAAATTCTTTGTAAAGAGAAAGGATTTGTCCAATTACCAAATGTTGATGATGATGAACCAATAAGAAGATTAATTGTTGAAAGAGAAGAAGATAAAATCAAAATCAAAATTAGTGGTAAAGCAGTAGTTAAAGTTGGTGATCGTGTAGTTGATGGCGATCATATTAGTGATTCTGTAAAATCAACTTCTTGTGGAGAAATAGAGGAAATATCTAATAGTTCAGTAACCTTAAGACTTGGCAGGCCTTATATGGTTTCTCCCGATTCAGTGTTACATGTTAAAGACGGAGACTTGGTTCTTAGGGGAGATGGGTTAGCTTTACTTGTTTTTGAAAGGCAGAAAACTGGAGATATCGTACAAGGATTACCTCGTATTGAAGAGTTATTAGAAGCTAGGAGACCAAGAGATTCGGCAATTCTATGTAAAAAATCTGGAATTGTTCAGATTAAACAAGGTAATGATGAAGAATCAGTTTCTTTATCAGTTATTGAAAAAGATGATTTAGTTAATGAATATCAATTATTAATTGGAAAAAATATAATGGTTAGTGATGGACAACAAGTTAATGGTGGAGAATCTTTAACTGATGGTCCAATCAATCCACATGAACTATTAGATTGCTATTTCAATGATTTAAAAGATCAAAAACCTCTTATAGATGCAGCTCGAGAATCTATATCAAAACTACAAAGAAGTATGGTAAGTGAGGTACAAAATGTTTATAAGTCGCAGGGTGTATCAATCGATGATAAACATATTGAAGTTATTGTTAGGCAGATGACAAGCAAAGTCCGTATAGAAGATGCAGGGGATACTACTCTTTTGCCGGGTGAACTAATAGAGTTGAGACAAGTGGAAGATACAAACCAAGCAATGGCAATTACAGGAGGAGCTCCAGCAGAATTTACTCCTGTTTTATTAGGGATTACTAAAGCCTCTCTCAATACAGATAGCTTTATTTCAGCAGCATCATTCCAAGAAACAACAAGGGTTCTTACAGAAGCTGCGATTGAAGGTAAATCTGATTGGCTAAGAGGTTTAAAAGAAAATGTTATCATCGGTAGATTAATACCTGCAGGTACAGGTTTTAGCGGTTTTGTAGAGGAATTATCTTCAGAGGCTGGTCCTCATCCCGATATCCTCGCAGAAGAATCTGGTGGCTATCGAAGAGCGCAGAACTTAAGGCCAGATTATACAGTTGATATGCCCCAATCACCTACCGTCAGCTCTACTGCAATACTTGATGACCCTAGTGATGAAGATTTGGAGACAACGAGAAATCGACATGGAATCGATCCTTCTTCGAGTAATTTTGCCGCCTTCGCAAGGCCTAATGCTGAAAATCAGTTTTCTGAAGATCAATTACCAGACCCTGCCGCATTGGAGGGATTGCAGGAGGAGGGACTTCTGTCTGATGAATAAATATTATCTATTTTTATTTTTAGTGACTAGAATAGATTTTTTAAATTTGTAAGTGATGATTAAGCCAGAGATTGTTCCAAAAAGAAAATTACCCCGTTATGGATTTCATTTTTATAATGAAAGACTTAATGGAAGAATGGCCATGATCGGTTTTATTGCACTTATTCTTACAGAATTCTTTCTAAAACATGGTTTGCTGTTATGGTGAAAATAGTTTTTAAATAAAGACTATTAAATTTGAAAAATCTTCTTGGAAGTAGTATTAAGGATTTAGAAAATGTAGCTTTAGATTATGGGCAAGCTGCTTTTAGGGGTCGCCAAATCTATAATTGGATTTATAACTATAGAAATAAAAACAAAAATATTGATCAAATAGAAGTTTTACCTTTAGATTTTAGAAAGAAGTTAAAGGATGATGGTTTTAAGGTAAGTGAGCTTATTATTAAAGAAAGAAACTTAGCTAACGATGGTACTTTAAAGTTGTTACTTTCTACAGGCGATAATGAAAGTATTGAGTGCGTTGGTATACCGACTGAAAAAAGATTAACTGCTTGTCTATCTAGTCAAGTTGGTTGCCCAATGGACTGCAAATTTTGTGCAACTGGCAAGGAAGGTTTGAAGAGATCTTTAAAAGCAAGTGAAATTTTAGATCAAATTTTATTTATCGAAAATGAAATGAATAGAAAAGTGACTAATATTGTTTTCATGGGTATGGGCGAGCCCTTATTGAATATTGATAACTTACTTTTGTCAATTAGATCTATAAATAATGATTTTCAGATTAGCCAGAGAAAGATAACTGTAAGCACAGTGGCTATTCCAAAAATGATAAGTAAATTATCAGTAAAGTCTTTTGAAATTTTGGGTAATTGTCAATTTACATTAGCAATTAGCCTACATGCTTCAAACCAAAAAACAAGAGAGACGATAATACCTAGTGCAAAAAACTATGTAATTAAAAATATAATAGAAGACTGTAAGAAATTCGTAATAGAAACTGGTCGGAGGGTAAGTTTTGAATATCTAATGCTAAGTGGGGTTAATGACAAATTAGAACATGCTTATGAATTGAGTAATTTGCTGAAAGGTTTTCAATGTCACGTAAATTTAATACAATATAACCAAATTGATGAAGTGGAATTTAAACGAACCTCTTTAAAAAATCTCCAATTATTTCAATCTAGACTTATTAATAATGGCATTGCTGTTAGCTTGCGAAAAAGCAGGGGTCTAGATAAAAATGCTGCTTGTGGTCAGCTAAGACAAAATGCAAAAATTAAATAATATTAACTAATAAAAATTTTTTAAAAGTCTCATAAACAGGTTATTATTGTGTTAATTAATCTTAAATCATTGGGTTTTATTAAGACAAAAATTTTACCTTTCGCTATTGTCTCACTCTTTGGGATAGCCTTCTTTGCGGTTAGTGCAAGAATTTGGTTGCCAGGAGATATGATGTCTCCTGCTCCCATAAATTAATTTTTTTAGTTTTTCAAAATGACAAAAAATAAGGATCCTAATAAACAAAGCTTGGTAGATATTGCTGTTGATCCAGATGTTTTAGCGAGAGAATTGGCATTAGAAATTGAAATAGATCCTTTAGAACAAATTGATGAGGATTCTTTCCCAAGAGGTTTAAACATAACTCAGGAGTGCAATGAAGCATTAAAAATGCTAGAAGGTAACAGAGAAGAAAGAATACAGGGATTAAGAATATTTTGTGAATATAGAGATTCAAGATCTTTTCCCCTTTTGTTACCATTAATTGATCAACCTTGTCCTGTTGAAAGAATGAGTGTTGTGTATGCTTTGGGTCGTAATCCATGTCCTAGCGCGGTGGAGAAACTTGTTAGTCTTTTGGAAACGGACGATAATGCTTATGTGAGAAGAGCGACTGCATGGAGCTTAGCTAATTATGATAATCAAATTGTTTTGAAGCCATTAATTAACGCTTTGAAGAACGATGTAGCTGCAGTAAGGTTATGGTCATCTAGTTCTTTAGCTGAAATCGGAAATGTTTCTTTAGAAAATGCTCAATTGGCAGCAGAACAACTTTTAATAAGTTTAAAAATAGATAATGAACCAGGTGTAAGAAGTAATTGCATCTGGTCATTGTGTAGATTGTACGAAAAATTAAATAATGTACTTCAAGAAAGTTTCGTTGATGAATGCACCAAGATAGCTCTTTTTGACAAAGAGCCCTCCGTTATGGAAGAAGCAAAAACTGCGTTGGATTCAATGGGGATGCAAGGTTTTTATAACTAAATAATTTAATTTTTCACAACAGAAGCTATCCAATAAATTAAATTATCAGATATTCAATATAAAAATTAAAATTAATTAACTTGTACCAACTGAAACAAAAAATTTTCGTTATTCTATATAAAGTAAAAGTACTTAGTACTTGAATTTAATGCCTCAAAAAACATTAAGATTCAAAATTCATCAAGACGGTAGAGTCGAAGAGACTGTTGAAGGATTTACTGGTAACTCATGTAATGAAGCTACAAAAAATCTCGAAGACGCTCTGGGTAAAGTAACAGTTAAAAATAGAACATCTGATGCTTTCATCTCTAATCAAAGTGAAAACTTAACACAATTAAATAACGAATCTAATGTCACATTTTAGTACGATTAAAACCCAACTTAAAGAAGCAGAGCCATTAATTAAGGCTTTAAACCATTTCGGTTATAGTATTAATCAAGAAGAAAAATTTGTAAAAGGTTATAAAGGTCGATTCACAGCCGTTGATATAAGTATGCTTTTACCTGGTGATACCCAAGTTGGATTTAAATGGGATAAAAATTCTAATGCTTATGAATTAGTTACTGATCTTGATCTATGGAAATTTGAGATACCAGTTGAAAGATTTATCTCAAAAGTTACACAAATGTATGCTTACCAAACAATCATTTCTAAAACGCAAGAAGATGGATATCAAATAGTAGAACAAAAAAATAAAAATGATGGATCAATTGAATTGGTCCTAACAAAGTGGGAAAACTAATGTCAAGATATGGATTTTACGGATCCATTTCATAATACTGAAGAAAATATTGAGATCACAGGCTGGGAACCCGTTTTGGGTGGTCAGTTAGCAGAAAAAGCTGTATGGGTTGATGAAGCTAAGTGTATTGGTTGTCAGTACTGTGTTCACGTCGCTTCGAACACTTTCACTGTTGATGAATTTCATGGTAGAAGTCGAGCTATTAGGCAAGATGGAGATAGTTCTGATGTCATACAAGAAGCAATAGATACATGCCCTGTTGATTGTATTCATTGGGTAAAATTTGAAGAATTGGATGATTTAGAGAATAGTCTCGATAGGGATATGTTTCAAACATTTGGAAAGCCACCGAGAATGAATAAGCATTAATATCAAATAGATGCAATATCGTAGATTTGGTAGAACCAATCTGAAGATTCCTGTTTTATCTTTAGGTGGTATGAGATTTCAAAAAAGTTGGGATCAATTAGATTTTTCTGAGGTTTCATACGAAGAACAAAATAAAGTAGAAAATTTATTAGATTTTGCAACACAATATGGCTTAAGTCATGTAGAAACCGCCAAGTACTATGGAACTTCTGAGGTGCAATTAGGGATGTGTTTTAAGAACACTAAGAAAATCCCAAATATAATTCAAACAAAGATTCCACCAAATAGTGATCCGGAAATTTTTGAGCGAGATGTATTATCTAGTATTGAAAAATTGCAAGTTAAAAAAATTGATTTGTTAGCAATACATGGTATTAATACAGCTGAACACTTACATCATGCTATTCGAGATGGAGGTTGCATTGATATTTTAAGGAATTTTCAAAAAGACAATTTAATTGGATCTATTGGATTTTCAACCCATGGGAAATCTTCACTTATTGAAAAGGCCATATTAACAAACTTATTTGATTATGTAAATTTGCATTGGTATTTCATTAATCAGGAAAATACAAAGGTTATTAATTTAGCCAATAAGCATGATCTTGGGGTTTTCATAATAAGTCCCACTGATAAAGGGGGACATCTTCATACTCCCTCAAGAAAAATGTTGGAATTTTGTAAACCACTTCATCCTATAGTTTTTAATGATCTTTTTTGCTTAAGAAATCAAAATGTCCATACTTTGAGCGTGGGTATTGCAAAAGAATCAGATTTCGCTCTGCATTTAGAAGCTGTCTCGTTGTTATCAGAATCTGAGAAGTATGTGCCTATGATAATTAACAAATTAAGGCAGGAATCAATTAATTGCTTAGGTCTAGAGTGGCATCAAAATTGGAGTAGAAATTTACCAAGTTGGGAATACACGCCAGGAAATATTAATATTCCTGTTCTGCTTTGGCTTTCAAATTTAATTGATTGGTTGGGTATGGAAGGATATGCAAGAGCTAGATATCAATTGCTTGGTAATGGAAGCCACTGGTTCCCAGGATTCAATGCAAATTTACTAGATGTAGATGTTTCTGAAGGACAATTATTGAAAGTATTAGAAGGTCATATAAATCCAAAAAAAGTTATAAGAAAATTGAGAGATTTAAAAGAAAAGTTTGGAGATAAGAATGCTAAAAGATTATCAAAAAAATAATTTCATAATGGATTTTTTTCAGGTTTGCCAACTTTTCTTGGGTAAATTTCGGGGCATAATCTTTTTTGTTGAATAAGAATTATATTTCGGGTGCCTTTATCTCTTGGTAATAGGATTTCTTTTTTATCTTTAACTTTCCCTTCTAAAATTTCTAAAGTTTTATCTAGATTTTTGCTTTCTTCATTCGTCCATTTGCCACAATATAAAACTCCAAACCCTTCTTTTTTTAACATTGGCAGTATATACTCTGAAACTGTTGATGGATTACTAACCGCTCTAGTTGTTGCAATATTAAAATTATTTCTCATTGACGATTGGTGGGCTAAGTTTTCAATACGATCATTGATTACATGAATATTGTTTTTGAAATTGATCTGTTCAACTAAAATTTTTATTGCATCTGTTTTCTTTTTCAAAGAATCAATTAGGTATATTTCAGAATTAGGATGAGTTATGGCGTAAGCTAAACCTGGGAAGCCACAGCCTGATCCAATATCTAAAAATTTTTTATTATCAAAATTAATATTCGTGAAAGCTTTGAATGGCCAAATGCTGTCAAAAACTTGAGATACCCAATAATCATCACCATCAGTTAATCTTGTGAGATTGGTTTTATTATTTAATTCTTTAATTTTAATTTGTAACTCCTGAAATAAATTTATTTCTTCTTCAGTTATTAATGAAAGAATTTCTTCTGGAATATTTTGTTTTTTCATTTCGTTATAAATATGAATTTTAACCATCCATTAAATACATTCTATTTAGTAAAAATTTATTAGAATTACAATATTAATAAAAGATTATTTTGAAAGGGGAAACTTCCTATTACAAAATTTTAGGTGTAAATGAAAATGCATCCAATCATGAATTAAGAAAGGCATTTTGTAAACTTTCTATTGAGTTGCATCCCGATACAACTTCGTTAGAAATAGACGTTGCTAAAAGTAAATTTCAAGAAGTTCTTGAAGCTTATGAACATTTAAATAATAGTAATTTAAGGAAAATATATGATGACAAATTAAAAGAAAACTCTAGAAGTACAAATAATACTAACGTTTTAAATAATTTAGTAATTGATTCTAATAATCATAATTTATTAGGAAATAGAAGACCTTTTTCGAATGGAGAATTGTTTTCTTTGTTTCTTTTAATTATCATCATTTCTATAAGTTTAATTTGTTCAATTGTTATTGCTTCTTTTACTGGAAAAGAATTAGAGACAATACCGCTTTGGCTAATTAAATAATTTTTTTAAAAAGTCTGTGAATCCTTCTAAAAAACCTATCAATCAAAATTCACTGCAATCATTGGAATTGTGGTTAACTGATTTAGGTGGTGTGAAGGATATTAATAATCCATCTAAATGGTATCTGTTACTTTCAAATTGGAATGCAACTATTATTTTTGAACAAGAAGATTTAAGTGTTATCTGGGAAAGTGAAGGACAAGAAACTAAAAGACTATTTTCCTATTGCATTAATAGAGAAGATGTGGAAAATGCAATACTGCAGGGACCTTAAATTTCTATCTAAAGATTTTCTAAGATTTGCCTGATTATCCAGTAACTTTTTTCTAATTGATCATCGGTTACACAGAGAGGTGGCAACAGATAAATAACATTCCCGAGGGGTCTAATAAATAAACCTTGCTCCATTGCAAGACTCTTTATTTCTTTCCCAATATTATTGAAATAACCTGTTTTGTTCCCAATATCTAAATCGAAGGCAGCAATTGTGCCGGATACCCTTATTTTTTTTATATAAGGTAAGTTTTTAAATTTAATTAAGTGAGATAAATGTTTTTCTTCAAATGAAAGGTATTTTTGTGGTTCTTTTTCTAATAAATCAAGGCTAGCATTTGCCGCAGCACAACCTAAAGGATTAGCAGTAAAACTATGTCCATGCCAAAAAGTTTTTCTTGGGGAATCATCAATAAAGGATTGAAAAATTTTTTCTTTACATAAAGTTATTCCCATTGGTAAAAATCCACCAGTTAAGCCTTTCGAAATACTTATTAAATCAGGAACGATTTTTGCCTTTTGAAACGCAAAAAGACTTCCACATCTTCCAAACCCAGTCAAAACTTCATCAGCAATTAACAAAGAATTATTATTTTTTATAATTTCTGAAACTTTTTTGATAAACTGAGGCCTAACCATATTCATTCCTCCTGCTCCTTGAACAAGTGGCTCAAGGATTACTGCAACTGTGGGAGTTTTAAGTAGAGTTTCTAATTTTTGGAGCGCCTCATTTTCTTTATTTTCTACTTCTTCATCGTTAATCCAAGTTGAAGGCCAGGAGACTCTCCTAACTGGGAACATAAGATTATCGAAATTCTCATTAAAAATATTTCTCTCACCTAAAGCCATTGCTCCAAATGTATCGCCATGATAGGCGCCATCAAAAGCTACTATTTGAGTTCTTGTCTCTCCTCTATTTTGCCATGATTGGAAGGCGATTTTTAAAGCGACTTCCACTGCAGTAGAACCGTTATCAGAAAAGAATAATCTTTCTAGTTTTGTTAATTCACTAAGTCTTTCCGCCAATTTTTTTGCCTGTGGATGTAAAAAATCAGCAAATATAACTTGCTCAAGTTTTTTTGATTGATTAAAAATGGCATCCGCAATATATTCGTTACTATGACCATGAAGAGTTACCCACCAACTACTAATTGCATCTATTAGCTCTTTTTTAGGATTTTTAGTAAATAGGAGGGCATCCTTACCATGAGTTACTTCTATTTGAGGTTTGCTTTTATTGATTTGTGTAAAAGGTGGCCAAATATTTGGGTGCCAATCTTGATTTGGAGTTTTTGAATCCAAAGATTTCATTTAATTTATTTTTGAGTTTAAAAGTGAGATCAACTTATTTTTAATTTCAAGTTCTTTCCATAGTATATCTAAATTATTTGAGTCCATTTTTTTGATGTAAGGAAATTCAGCAATTAAAGGAATACCACTAAAATCAACTAGAGTTTTTGGATTATCTAGGTGTTTTTCGCCATTGACTACTAAACCTACAATCTCAATATTTCTTCGTTTTAAGGCCTCAATACTAAGCAGGGTATGGTTAAGAGTGCCAAGTGAGCTCTTACATACAAGTATTACCGGAAGATTCCATTTTTTTATTTGATCTATTTGTAAAAAATTGCGTGTTATTGGAACCATTAATCCACCTGCAGTTTCTACAATTAATGAGCCATTTACTTTTGGCAATCTCAACATGTCAAAGTTAATAGTTTTTTGATCTATTTCAGCAGCCCAATGAGGAGATAAAGGTTTTGTAAAGACATAAGCTTCTTTAATTATTTTCTCTTTACTTACTTGTGAAAGTTTTTCAACAGTTTGACTATCAGTTTGAGATTCAATACCACTTTGAATAGGCTTCCAATAAAAGGAATTTAATCCTTTAACGAAAAAAGAGCTTATTAAAGTTTTCCCAATATCAGTATCTGTTCCACATATTATAAATTTAAAAATATTTTTGTGACTGCTCATAATTTCTTTATGATTTGAATCTCAATTTGCCATGAAAGGTTCACTGTATTATTGTAATTCTTTGGCCAAAACTTTTGAATTTCCTTTAACTCTTTCACTGTTTTGCGTTTACAATTTGTTGATTGTGCTCCTACATTTTTTATGCTTCTAAAAAGCTTATATACATCTTCAAAATTTTCAAGATAATTAAACTGTTCTGAATAATGAATTTCAGTTGATTTGAAATCTTTTAATAATTCTTTAGAGCAAAGGAAATTAAGACCACTATATTCAATATCAATTTTTTTACAAGTATCTTTCCATTCAGGAAAACAATCTTTTGTTGGATATGAAATGATTAAAAAACCTCCAGGTGTTAATTTGCTAAACCAATTTTTTATTATCTTTTCTGGTTTGTTTAACCAATGTATGCAAAAGTTAGATGTTAATAAAGAACAGTTATTTATTTCAGGAGGTAAATCATTATTCAAATCCCATAAAATTTTTTTTCTTGATAATTTATTCTCAAGAAGCATTTTCTTGCTGAAATCAATTCTGGATACTTTTTGGGAAGAAAATTTTTTTTCTATTTCATCTGCTAATAGTCCTGGCCCTGATCCTAAATCTATCCATTCATCTTTTTTTGGGGGATTTAATTCTTTGATAAATTGAACAATCTTTTTTGCAAAAAATTTCTGAATATTTGAATGCTCTAAATACCGATATGCAGCATCATTGAAATTATTTTTTATTTTCTCATTCCAATTTTTACTATCCATTTCAATCATCAAGTGTATTAAGTAAGATCTCGTATAAATTTAAATTATTCAAGCAATGACCTTGTTGAGCTAATTTAATTAAAATTGGCTTCCTATCAAGTGTTTTATTTAAGGAATCTAAAAAGTTATTATTTGATTCGTTGTCAAGAATCAAATCATTTTCTGATTTTATAAAAATAATTTTGCAATCTTTTCTCAAAAATTCTGGAAAATCTCTATTGATGTAAAGTTGTTTTAAATCACTTAAAAGAAGAGTTTTATTTAAACTCTCTAGACTTTTATAAAAGATATTTTTAAAACTATTATTCATATGATTTGGCATAAATGATCTATTTATAAATTCTTTCAACATATCCTTATGTTCATCTTTTATGATTTTTGTTTCCATTCTTTTCAGAGACCTCAAAATAAAGTTTCTCTTATTACTTAAAGGAAGAAAATTATTAAAAGAATTTATAAGAACAATATGAGTTGCTTCTTTTAAAATTTGTTTATGCATTAAATGAAAACCAAATGAATGGCATAAAGTCATTCTGATTTCTTTTTTAGATTCTCTTTTAATCCATTTTGCTTGATAATTATTTGTCGAAAAATAGCCCCTTTCATTATCTTGCCAATGCCAATTATTATTTAAAAAATCAACTTTATAATCATCCCAGAAATATTTACTTAGTCCCCACCCATGTTGAGTAATAATTTGTTTCATTTAAACTCTTTTAATACTGCAATGAAATTCTTTAGCAAATTAAAATCTAAGTTTCTTCGTATTGTTATTCTGATTCTTGATTGCCCCACTGGAACAGTTGGAGGTCTTATCGCAATTGCTAAAAACCCATTTTCTTCGAGATATTTTTGTAGATAAATTGCCTTCTCTTCTTGGCCAACAATAATTGACAAAATGTGAGAATCTCCCTGAACTGGAAAACTTAGATTTTTAATAATTTCATCTTTCCATACATTCGCAGAAGATAATAAATCATTACCCCATTCTTTATTTTCTAAAATTTTTTTTAAACCTTCTAGCGCCCCAGCAGCTAAAGATGGCGCAAGTGCGGTTGTATATCTAAATGCACCACTTGTTTGGATAAGATATTCTCCAATTTCTGAATTGGAAGCTATAAAAGCTCCACCGCTTCCAAATGCTTTTCCAAAAGTTCCAGTAATCATAGTTATATCTGAACGATAATTAAAACTTAAACCCCTGCCTTCAGGGCCTAAGATTCCAATTGCATGAGCTTCGTCAACTAATAATTGAACACTATTTTTTTTGCAAATTTCTGTTATTTCTCTGAGCGGAGCAATTGATCCCTCCATGCTATAAAGAGATTCAACAACAACTAAAATGGAATTTTTTGTAGGGTTAGATTTAATAATTTTATCTTCTAAATCTTTTAAATTATTGTGTGAAAATCGAATCAGTTTTGCTTGAGCAGCTTTGACTCCAACCAATAAAGAGTTATGGATCAATTTATCTGCTATTACGATACTATTTCTGTTTGCTAAAGCCTGGATAGCGGCTATATTTGCTTGAAATCCGCTTGGGAAAAGTAATACTTTCTCTTGATCAAGCCACTTAGCAAGTTCTGTTTCTAATAATTTATGTATTGGTCTTGAACCTGTAATAAACCTAGAGCTTCCTGAACCAATACCTTCTAACAAGCTTATTTCGTAAGCAG